>CABZRS010000008.1 GCA_902528135.1 uncultured Pelagibacteraceae bacterium
CATCATCAATAAGTCAAGCAGCTGCTGTTGAAGCTTTAAATGGATCACAAAGTTTTATAAAAAAAAGAGCAAAATCTTTTAGTGACAGAAGAAACTTTGTTGTTAATTATTTAAACAATATCCAAGGAATAACTTGTTTAATGCCAAAGGGTGCCTTTTATGTTTTCCCTAGTTGTAAAGGATTGATCGGAAAAAAAACAAAAATTAAAAATGATACAGATTTCGTTCAAAAGCTTCTTGAAAAAAAAAATGTTGCAGTGGTACAAGGATCTGCTTTTGGATTAGAAGGGTATTTTAGAATATCTTACGCAACTTCAATGCAAAAATTAAAAGTTGCAATGCAAAGGATTAAGTTATTCTGTGAAAGTTTAAGCTAAATTAAGCTTTATTAATGATTTTGCTGCGTCAATTACTGAAATTTCAGGCTCTATAAATTTCATTTCAAGAATTTCTTCAGCATAAGTTGAGTCTGTTTGCATTCTAAGTCCCAGATCAGGAACCAAATTTTTTGCACTTGAGTCTATATAACTTATAAGTTTAACCATAAAATTAGGTAATTCTTTTTTAGGAAGCTTTTTTGCATGACTTGGAATATTTTCAGCCATTATTTTTGACAATTCTAGTATAGATCTTACTCCGGAACCAACAATTAATCTTCTACCTTCAGCTTTTTTATTATTTAAAGATAAAACATGTGCTTTGGCAATATCTTTAACATGAGATATCATAACTGAAAATTTTGGAGCCGCCGGGTATTTTCCCTGAAGTAATTGTTTAACATATTCCATTGATGTACAACTTTTCTCATTCAAAAAGTCTCCCAAGACAAAACCAGGGTTGATACATGTGAGTCTATTTTTAATACCTTTACTCTCCATAAGTTCCCAAGCAGCTATTTCGGCTCTGGTTTTAGATACAAAATAATCTGTAGTTTTATCCCATTCTAAGTCTGTCCAATCATTTTCACCAAATGTGTAAGGGTTTGTTCTATTTGGTTTTCTATACATACAAACTATAGATGACGTTTTTACGATATGTTCTACATCTGCATTTATTCCAGCATTTAAAACTCTCAAAGTTCCATCTTTTGCAGCTGGAGTAAGTGACTCTCTATCATTTGATACTTTCAATGGAAAAGGAGAGGCAACATGAATAATATATTTACAACCCTTTGCAGCCTCGTTCCAACCTTCATCTTTTAGTAAATCTAACTCTACAAATGATAATTTTTCTGTTGAAACATCGTTTTCCTCTAATGTTTTTTTAGTTTGTTCAATTGAATTTTTATTTCTCACTGTTCCTAAAACTTCAACGCCTGAATTTAATAATTCAATTGCTACATGTTTCGCTACAAAACCACTTATTCCAGTTAATAAAACTTTATCAGTCATTTCTTTGAAAATTATTTAGTTTTTTTTCTTTTTCTCTAAACCAAATAATGGAGAGTTTCTAAATCTTAAAACAAGGATTGCTATTGCGATTAAAACAATGGCACCTGCTTCATATAATAATACTTCTGGATTGATTGATTTTCCTTGTAAAATTATAAATCTAGATAGAGCAGTAATTGCAATAAATAATGGAAGAGTTATTTGAATTGATTGACTTTCCCAAAATACTCTTACCATAGCTAAAACTTCTAGATATAGAAAAAGTAAAAGCAAATCAGCCAAAGTAACCTTTTGAACAACTATCATTTGATATATCTCAATACCAAATGCTATAATTGTAGCAGCAAGTATAATTACCAAAGCTATTAATTGGATTTGTTTTACTATATTTTCCATAGATTACTTATAAATGATCTTCAATTAATTTGAAGCTAAATATTTTTCTGCTTCTAAGGCAGCCATACAGCCCATTCCTGCTGCTGTTACTGCTTGTCTAAAAATTTTATCTTTAACATCTCCGGCAGCATAAACACCTGGAACATTTGTTTCTGTAGAATCACTTTTTGTAATTAGATAACCTGTATTGTCCATTTCTAATTGATCTTTAAATAGAGAAGTAGCAGGGTCATGACCAATAGCTATAAATAAACCATCAATTTTTAACTCTGATATTTCATTAGTTTTAATATTTTTAATTTTTAAGCCTTTTACATTTTTTGGTTCTTCATCACCAATTACTTCTTCAACAACTGAGTCCCAGATAATCTCAATTTTATTGTTTTCCATTAATTTTTTTTGCAAAAGTTTTTCTGCTCTCAGTTCATTTCTTCTGTGAATTAACTGTACTTTTGATGCAAATTTTGTAAGAAACATTGCCTCTTCAACTGCTGCATTTCCACCTCCAACTACAGCCACTGTTTTATCTTTAAAAAAGAAACCATCACATGTTGCACATGCCGAAACTCCAAATCCTTTAAATTTTTCTTCAGATTCAATGTTTAACCATCTTGCTTGAGCACCTGTTGAAATTATAATTGAGTCTGCGGTATATTTTTGTCCACCATCTCCGATTGCTTCAAAAGGTTTAGATTTTAAATTAACTGATTGAATATGATCTTCAACTAAATCTGTTCCTACTGCTCTTGCTTGCTCTCTCATTTGTTCCATTAACCATGGTCCTTGTATAACATCAGCAAAGCCTGGATAGTTTTCGACATCAGTCGTAATTGTTAGTTGACCACCTGGCTGCATACCTGCAACTAACATTGGTTTTAGCATAGCTCTTGCAGCATAAACTGCAGCAGTGTAGCCCGCTGGACCAGATCCAATTATTAACACTTTTGTATGTTTAGTTTGTTTTTCACTCATAGAGGTCTATATAGTTAATAATGAGCAAATTAAAAGGTATTTTATTGACCGAAGGTATGCATGGCATGTTGAGCCAAGTTGAAGGCTTAGCTAAAGCTTTAGATATAGATTTTACTCACCATAAGGTTGAACTAAATAATTTGTGGAAGTTAATTCCATCAAAATTTACGCCAATTTCTCAAAGTGTTTATAAAAAAATAAATCACTCAGATTATGATTTAATAATATCTTGTGGCCGAAAAAGTATAATTCCATCTATCCATTTAAAAAGTGTTTCAAACAAAAAAGTTTTTAATATTCATATTCAAGATCCGAAAATAAACTTTAATTACTTTGATTTTATAGTAGCCCCAGAGCATGATGGAATTAACGGATCCAATGTAATCACTACAAAAGGTGCTCTCCATTATCTTACAGAAAATGAAATAGTTGAGAATAAAGATTATTTAAACTCTTTTTTAAAAAAAGACGATAGAAAAATCTGGTGTTTAATAATGGGTGGTCCCACAAAATACTATGATTATTCAACTAAAAATATGAAACATATTTTTTCAATCTTTTACAAACTTTTGAAAAAACATGAATTCCAACTTGTTGTGATACCATCAATGAGAACTCCACTAAATACTATTCACTATGCAAAA
The DNA here is from genome assembly GCA_902528135.1 of uncultured Pelagibacteraceae bacterium. Classification (GTDB taxonomy): domain Bacteria; phylum Pseudomonadota; class Alphaproteobacteria; order Pelagibacterales; family Pelagibacteraceae; genus Pelagibacter. Next base: position 3,404 of record CABZRS010000008.1, read on the forward strand.
GAATTTTTTGGTGAAAATCATACCGTTATAATGAACGTTGATAAAAAAGCTTACTTATCAGCCTTAGCTATTTCTGAAAATATTGTCGTAACATGTGACTCTAGTTCAATGATTTCAGAAGCTGCATTAACTGGGAAACCAGTATTTATTGCAAATATTTTGCCTAGAAAAAATGATATAAGATTCCAAAGATTTAGAAATTTATTTAGAGAATTAAATATCACTAGAAACTTTGGGGAAGATATGGAAAATTGGACCTATCAAAAGCTTGATGAAACTAATAGAGTAGCTAAAATCATTAAAGAGAGAATAAGCAACTAATGTCTTATTTAAATTCAATACTTAATTACTCAAAAAAATTTGATAGTCCATTCGCACATTGGGAATTAAATAAACCTCTCACAGACGAACAAATAAATGAGATAGTTGGGGCTGATATCACTGATCCTGCAAAACATAATCTTAATTATGATGGTACTAGAGCTATAGATGGAGGAGAGGGGAAATTTAGAGAGGGCATCTCAGACGGTGGAAAAGCTTTAAAATTTAGATGTTTTATTACAAAAAAAAATTCTGATGAATTCCCGGGACTTACAAACCTAATTAAAGAACTTCAAAGTAAAAAAACACATCAAAAAATATCTGAATTAATAAATAAAGATTTATCAAATTCCTATGTACGAGTTGAAGTAATTTGTGATCGGGAAGGGTTTTGGTTAAAACCCCATTGCGATATTAAAGAAAAACTTATGTCATGCTTATTATTTGTTAATAAACATAATGAAAGTGAGGATTTAGGAACTGATTTTTATGATAGTAATTTAAAATTAATAAAAACATTGCCTTATAAAGATAATTATGGATATTTTTTTTCTAGTGGGCCCGATACTTGGCATGGAATGGAAAAAAAAGAAATAGTTAAAGAGAGAAGATGTTTACAAGTAAATTATGTTACTTTTGAAACTGATTGGAAAGTTGATTAATTTTCTTGCAGAGATTTGACTCTAAGTTTTTTTGTCTTAAGAGAGTTGATGGCCTCTAAAAAAGAATAAGCAGTTGACATATTAGTACAATAAGGAATTTTATTTGCTAAAGTTCCTCTTCTTAAAGCCAATGCATCATTAATTCTGCTTTCACTATTTCCACCGCCTGTATTTATAACTAAAGCAATTTTTTTTGAATTTAAAACATCAACTATATGTGGTTTACCACTACTTACTTTGTTGATTTTTCTACATTTCATTCCATTTTTTTTTAAGATATCTGTTGTTCCTTTGGTAGCAGATAAAGTAAATCCAAGTTTTATAAGTCTTTGAGCGACACCAACAATTTCTTGTTTGTGAGAGTCTTTTACAGATAAAAATGCTAGACCTTTAGTAGGAAGAGAGTTTGCTGCTGCAATTTGACTTTTGGCAATAGCCATTCCAAAATCATCATCAAATCCCATCACTTCACCTGTTGATTTCATCTCTGGTCCAAGCAATAGATCACTGTCTGGGAATTTGTTAAATGGAAACACAGCCTCTTTAACAGCAAATTTTTTGTTGGTTCTATATTTTAATTTATATTTTGAAAGTTTTTCACCTGCCATTATTCTTGATGCAATTTTGGCCAATTGTATCCCATTAGCTTTCGATACAAATGGAACTGTCCTACTAGCCCTTGGATTTACTTCTATAACAAATATCTCATCTTTTTTAATTGCAAATTGAATATTTAAAAGCCCTTTAACTTTTAACGCTAATGCTAATTTTCTAGTTTGAACTTTAATCTCTTTTAAAAGATTATCTTTGATGGAAACTGGAGGCAAACAACAAGCTGAATCCCCAGAATGTACTCCTGCTTCTTCTATATGCTGCATGATACCAGCAACATAAACATCTTTACCATCTGAGATAGCGTCTACATCTACTTCCATTGCATGATCTATAAATTTATCAATTAAAATTGGATTATATTCCGAAGCTTTAAAAGCCTCATTAATAAGCTTTTTAAGCTGGCTTTTATCATGAACAATTTCCATTGCTCTTCCACCTAAAACATATGAAGGTCTTACGACAACAGGTAGTCCAATTTTTTCACTTATTTTAATTGCTTGATCAAATTTGTTAGCAATTCCGCTTTCTGCTTGTTTTAAATTTAATTTAATCAATAGATCTCTAAATCTATCTCTGTCTTCTGCAAGATCAATTGAAGTATATTGAGTACCAAGTATGGGTAATTTATTGTCATGCAAAAATTTAGCTAATTTGATTGGAGTCTGGCCCCCAAATTGTGCGATAACACCTATTAGATTGCCTTTAGATCTTTCTTTAAGAATAATATTTTGAACAAACTCTTCAACAAGTGGTTCAAAATAAAGCCTATCGCTTGTGTCGTAGTCAGTTGAAACTGTTTCGGGATTACAATTAATCATTATTGTTTCAAATCCAGCTTCTTTCAATGAAAAGCTTGCCTGACAACAGCAATAATCAAATTCTATTCCTTGTCCAATTCTATTTGGACCTCCTCCAAGAATTATTATTTTTTTCTTATTGCTGGGATCTGCCTCGCACTCAGAATTTAGTGAAAAATTTCTTTGGTATGTTGAATACATATATGGAGTAAAAGATTTAAATTCTGCTGCACAAGTGTCCACTTTTTTAAATACTGGTAAAACCTTTAATGCAACCCTTTTAGATCTGACTATTTGTTCTTTAATTCCAGTGATTTTTGACAACTTTTTATCTGAAAAGCCAATTGATTTTATTCTGTTAAATTCATTATATGTTTTAGGAATTCCTCTATTCTTTAAATTCTTTTCTTCGTCTACAAGATCCTTAATTTGATTTAGGAACCAAGGATCAACGCTCGACAATTTGTAAATTTTGTTTAATGATATATTTTTTCTAAAAGCTTCGGCAATCAATATTAGTCTATTCGGAATATTAATCTTTAAATTTTTTAAAATATCTTTTTTTGAGTAATTAAAAATATTATCTAATCCAGATAATCCAGTTTCAAGTGATACCAATGCTTTTTGAAAAGATTCTTTGAAATTTCTTCCAATTGCCATTGCTTCACCCACAGACCTCATTGATGTTCCTAGTACTGCTTTAGTGTCAGAAAACTTTTCGAATGTAAATCTAGGTATTTTTGTAACTACATAATCAATTGTCGGTTCAAATGATGCTGGAGTTACTTTTGTTATTTCATTTTTTAACTCATCCAAAGTATATCCTACTGCAAGTTTTGCTGCTACCTTTGCAATTGGGAAACCAGTTGCTTTTGATGCAAGCGCAGAGGACCTTGATACTCTTGGATTCATTTCTATTATAACCATTCTCCCATTCTTTGGGTTTATAGCAAATTGCACATTTGATCCTCCCGTCTCAACTCCAATTTTTCTTAAGCAGGCAATAGATGCATTCCTCATGACCTGGTATTCTTTATCTGTTAAGGTTAATGCTGGAGCAACTGTGATAGAGTCTCCAGTATGTATTCCCATTGGATCCACATTCTCTATTGAGCAGATTATTATACAGTTATCTTTTTTATCTCTGACAACTTCCATCTCAAATTCTTTCCAACCTTCTAAAGACTCCTCAATTAAAACTTGATTTTGAGGAGATTCATTTATCCCAGTTTTGACAAGTTTGTAGAAATCTTTCTTATTTTTCGCAATTCCTCCACCTAAGCCACCTAATGTAAAAGAAGGTCTTATAATTGCTGGTAAACCAATTTCTTTTAAACATTTAAATGCATCTTTAAAATTATTTAAGATCTTTGATCTGGGTAGATCTAAACCAATATCAGACATATTTTTTCTAAATTTTTTACGATCTTCAGCATTTTCTATTGCTTTGGACTTTGCACCTATCAATTCAATTTTGTATTTCTTTAGTAATCCGTTTTTTTCTGCACTTATCGCTAAATTTAATGCGGTCTGCCCTCCCATTGTTGGTAAAATTGCATTAGGTTTTTCTTTTTTAATAACTTCTTCTAAAACCTGAATTGTGATGGGTTCAATATAGGTTTTATCAGCAACTCCAGGGTCAGTCATAATAGTTGCAGGATTTGAATTTATTAAAACTACCTCAAAACCCTCATCTTTAAGAGCCTTACACGCTTGTGTACCTGAATAATCAAATTCACATGCTTGTCCAATTATTATTGGACCCGCTCCAATAACCAGTATTTTTTTAATGTCTTTTCTTTTTGGCATGTTTTTTTACATCTTGAATAAAGTTGTTGAATAAATATTGACTATCTTGTGGTCCAGGATTTGCCTCTGGATGATATTGAACAGAAAATACAGGTTTGTTTTTTAATCTTATCCCTTCAATAGTATCATCAAAAAGTGATTTGTGAGTAATTTGAATATTTTTAGAAAGGCTTTTTTCTATAACAACAAAACCATGATTTTGACTTGTAATCTCAACTGAATTATTAATTAAATTTTTAACTGGATGATTGGCACCTCTATGACCCAATTTCATTTTTTTGTTTGAGCATTTAAGGCTAAAGCTAATATTTGATGTCCAAGGCAAATTCCAAATATAGGCAAATTTAATTTGATTAATTTTTGAACAGTCTTAATCGCATATCTTCCAGTCGCTGCTGGATCTCCAGGTCCATTTGATAAAAAAATACCATCTGGTTTTAATTTCACAATTTCAGCAGCAGTTGATTTACAAGATACTACTTTTACTTCACAACTAAAATCAGAAAAATATCTTAAAATATTTTTCTTTATTCCATAATCAATTGCTACAATTTTAAATTTTGTTTTAGTATTTTTTTCATACCCAACTTCCTTTTTCCATGTTTTAAAACCTTTCCATATATAGTTTTTTTTTGTTGATACTTCTTTTGCAAGATCTAGCCCATTTAAACCAGGCCATTTAACTGACATATTAGTTAGTTTTTTGATGTTGAACTTCCCGTTTTTATTATTTGAAATAGTACCTTTTGGAGCCCCTTTATCTCTAATAAAGTTTGTTAGGCTTCTGGTGTCTAAACCGGTTAGTCCAACAATTTTGTTTTTCTTTAGCCATTCATTTAAAGTCTTTAAAGCTCTATAATTTGATGGAGATGTTATTTCAGAGTTGAATATTGCACCTTTTGTCCAGACCTTATCAGACTCTAAGTCTTCATTATTAGTTCCAACATTTCCAATATGAGGAAATGTAAAATTTATTATTTGTCCAGCATAAGATGGGTCTGATATAATTTCCTGATATCCTGTTAAAGATGTATTAAAACAAACTTCTCCAGTTGAAGTTCCCTGGTATCCAAGGCCAATACCTCTAAAAACTAGCTTATTGTGCAGAACTAAAATACCTGTGGGAAATTGATGTTTAATTGCAATTTTATTTTTTTGTTTTTTGTTCAATTACAACTCATGAGTTAAAGGTCTATACAATAAAACCTTTTTTTGCGCAACACATCTAATGTATATTTTGTAAAAAATTTATTTTTCTTTTTGAAGAATATTCTTAATACGCTAAAATTAAATATGTCACTAAGAGAAAGTATAGAGTCAGACTACAAAACAGCTTTAAAAGCAAAAGATAAAAATAAAATATCAACTTACAGGTTAATAATATCTGGGATTAAGGATTTAGATATTAACAATAGATCCAGGTCAGAAAAAAAGGAAACAGATGATGAGGATATTAAGAAGCTATTAAAAAAAATGATTAAACAACGAAGCGAATCAATTGATTTATATAAAAAAAATAATCGTAAGGATCTCCAGGATATAGAAGAACAAGAAGTGGGAGTAATTAGTCAATATTTACCTAAACAAATTAGCGAGGAGGATACTAAGAAAATTTGTGAAGAAGCAATTAAATCAACAGGCGCAAACTCAATAAAAGACATGGGAAAAGTTATGGGTGAGCTAAAGAAAAAAAATAAAGATATTATTGATTTTTCCAAAGCAGGAGCAATTATAAAAGAATTATTAAATCAAAAATGAAATACCCAAAAGAGTACTTACAAGAAATAAAAACTAGGTTAAAAATTTCAACTGTAGTTTCCAAAACTGTAAGTTTAAAAAAAAGAGGTAAGGAATATGTTGGTCTGTCACCATTTAAAACAGAAAAAACACCCTCTTTCACAGTTAATGACGAAAAAGAATTTTATCATTGCTTTAGTACAGCAGAGCATGGGAATATTTTTGATTTTGTGATGAAAACCCAAAATTTTAAATTTGGTGAGTCAGTCAAATATTTGGCAAATTTAGCGGGAATGAGACCTTATACATTTTCGAAAGAAGATGAGATTAGAGAAGAAAAGTGGAATAAGTATAAATTGATATATGCAAGATATGTTGAATTTTATCATAATGATCTTTTAAAAAACCCTTTAGCTAAAGAAGCAAAGGCTTATTTAAAAAATAGAAGTTTAACTATTGATGAAGTAAAGAAATTTAAAATTGGATATGTTTCAAATGACCAAAACTTTAAAGAAGATATTTTTAGGGAATTTAATGAAAGTGAAATCAAAGAAACAGGATTATTTTATTTTGACGAAAATAAAAAAAAATATGTAGAAAGGTTTAGGAATAGAGTAATTTTTCCAATAAACAATATTTCAGGTGAACCGATAGCTCTTGGAGGAAGAATTTTAAAAAATAATAAATATCTTGCTAAGTATATTAATTCACCAGAGACCTCCTTTTTTAAAAAGGGATATAATCTTTATAATCTAGATTTTACTAGAAAACTTTCAAACAATATTAACAACATATTTCTTGTTGAAGGTTATATGGATGTTGTAGGTCTTAGTAAAAACAAAGTTGATAATGTCGTTGCAAATTTAGGAACTTCATTAACCACAAGACAAATATTAACTCTTAATCAATTTTTTCAACACATCATAATTTGCTTTGATGGTGATGAAAGTGGATATAAAGCAGCTTTAAGAGCAGCAGAAAACTCAATTATTGAATTAAAACCTGAAAAAGAAATTTCATTTTTATTTTTACCTGACAAACATGATCCAGATAGTTTTGTTAATGAAAAGGGAAAGGATTTTTTTGAGGATTTTTCTGAGAGTAATTCAGTCCCTATTCATAAATTTATATTTACTCATTACTCAAAAGATATCGATGATAATCCTTCATCACGAGCTATTTTTGAAAAAAAACTAAGAGGAATTGCATTAACTATTAAAGATGAATTCATTAGAAAGTATGTGCTTGAATATTTTCTTGAAAAAGTGTCTAAATTAACACCAAACACAAACTTTAAATATAAAAAAAATTACTTTAAGCCTACAAAATTGCTTAAATCGACACAAAACTATTATAATGAGACAAAGTCTTTAAGGGCTATAGATATTAAAGAATTTTCTTTTTTATACATTTTATTGAAAAAACCTGAACTTATTAAAGATAATTTAAATTTAATTGAGAATGTAAAATTATTTAGCAATGAAAATAAATTATTATTTGAAGAAATTGTTAATCAAACTAATAATTTTGAAAATACTGATATTCAAAGTTTAAAAATTGATAAAAGTCTGATAGATAGGGTTTTAAAATATGCATCTATTAAACATATATTAGTTAAAAACTTTAAGAATGATCAAAAAATTCTTGAAATTTTATCTGAACTAATAAGAGATCTTAAAAATTACGAGCTAGAATTAAGAATAACAGATTTAGAATCAAGATTTTCAAAGGATTTAAGCGAAGCAACATTTAATGAGTTAAAAGAGCTTAAAAAACTGCAAAAAACGAATTAAATTTAAACCAGAATCACATAGATTTTTTTAATTTTAGTATTATATACATTCAGAACTTTTTATTGTGGAACGTATAATTACAAAATCATTTGCAAGATTGATGGGCAGAGGTGTCCATAGAGGATTTATAACTTATGAGGAGCTAAATAAATCTTTAGGAAAGAGAAATCTATCTAACGAAAACTTGGAGCAAGCATTTATTCATATTATTGATGAAAACATTGTATTGGTTGAAAAAAAGGCTGACTTTAAAGTTTTACGAAAAAAAGAAAATGGATCAAAGGAGGAAGGCAAGGCTACAGAAAAAAGTGATGATCCTATAAGAATGTATCTTAGAGAAATGGGGGGTGTTGAACTTCTCTCTAGAGAAGGTGAAATAGCTATTGCCAAAAGAATAGAAGCTGGAAAAGATGTGATGCTAAATGCTCTTTCCCAAAGTCCAATTACTGCACAACAGTTCTTTGAGTGGAATGAAAAACTGCAGAACAATGAAATTTTAGTTAGAGAAATAATAGATATCGATACAAATTATATGGAAGATGAAGACACTGGTCAAAGTGCTAAACAAAAGAAGTCAGATGACAAAAGTGACAATGAAAATGAAGAAGAGACAAATAATGCTGATGATGATGAGTTTAATCCAACTCTTGCAGCTATGGAAAATGAGATAAAACCAAAAGTTTTAGAAACTGTTTATAATTTAACTAAAGAATATAATAAGCTAATAAAATACCAAAATGAGAAATTAGAATGTGTTCTTTCATCTAAACAATTCTCAAATTCAAAAGAAAAAAATTATAAGAAGGTTGTTGATGATATTTTAGAAAACATTAAAACATTACAATTATCTCCATCAGTGTTAGAAGAACTAGTTCAAAAACACTATATAGAAAATCGTAAGATAATATCTCTAGAAGGCAATCTTTTGAGGTTTGCACTTAATGAAAAAATATCAAGAGATGAATTTATCAAATTTTATGTAGGAAATGAAATTAATCCTAATCTAAAAAGTTTCTTGGATACAAACGACACTTGGAAAAAGTTTTTTCAAAAACATAAAATAGAATTTAAAAATATTAGAGATAGATTAATCGAAATTAGTAATAAACTGGGAATATCTGTAACAGAATATAAGCAGTTAGTAAGTAGAGTACAAAAAGGAGAAAAGGAATCACGAATTGCTAAAAAAGAGATGGTAGAGGCAAACCTTAGATTGGTTATCTCAATTGCAAAAAAATATACTAACAGAGGTTTACAATTTTTAGATTTAATTCAAGAGGGAAACATTGGATTAATGAAAGCAGTTGATAAGTTTGAGTATAGAAGAGGTTATAAGTTTTCAACATATGCAACTTGGTGGATTAGACAAGCCATTACAAGATCAATAGCAGATCAGGCTAGAACTATAAGAATTCCAGTTCACATGATAGAAACAATTAACAAAATAGTAAGAACTCAGCGTTTGATTTTAAGTGAATTCGGAAGGGAAGCCACCCCTGAAGAATTAGCAAAAAAACTAAGAATGCCATTAGAAAAAGTAAGAAAAGTTTTAAAAATTTCAAAGGAGCCAGTGTCACTTGAAAAACCAGTTGGTGACGAGGAAGATAGCAGTTTAGGTGATTTTATCGAGGATACAAAAGCATTAGCACCACTTGAGCAAGCTATAAAATCAAACTTGAGTGAAGCTACTACAAAAATACTTTCAACTCTAACACCGAGAGAAGAAAGAGTTCTGAGAATGAGATTTGGAGTAGGCATGAACACAGATCATACATTAGAAGAGGTTGGATTACAGTTTTCTGTAACAAGAGAAAGAATTCGACAAATAGAAGCAAAGGCACTCAGAAAATTGAAGCATCCAAGTAGATCTAAACAATTAAAAAGTTTCTTAGAAAGTTAATGGGCCGTTAGCTCAATAGTAGAGTACTGCATTGACATTGCAGGGGTAGTTGGAGCGTAACCAACACGGCCCACCAATTAAATGATTATCTTTAATTGATAACTGCTTAAAAATGATATAATTAAGTTAATCTTTTGGGCCTGTAGCTCAGTTGGTTAGAGCAGTACACTCATAATGTATTGGTCCCAGGTTCGAGTCCTGGCGGGCCCACCGTTACTTAATTATAAATTCTTCAAGAGATTTAAAAAGAAAATTAATATCCCCCTCGTTATTTTGTAGTATAGATCTAAACTCTTCCTTTTGAGTTCTTGCCAAACTTAATCCCTCAACAATAAGATCTCTAATTAATGGCCTTTCAGGATTTTTCGTGTAAATTCTCCAATCTATTTTTATTTCTGGATTTTTTGATGTGGCTTCTAAAACTGTATTTACAATTGTATATTTCTCATTAATTTTTTTTTCAGACACAATATTTATTTTAGGATCTGAGTAATCCACTAACCTGCTTGAAAAACTTTTTAAGAAGTAACTTTTAAATAATTTTCTATATTTAATTTTTTGATTTTCATTAAGACTTTTTCGATACTTCCCAAGTGTATACATCCCAATTCCATCTATATCTACACTTCTTTCTGCTATATCATTTAATCTTATTATTTTAGATTCAACTGGATCAGAACTTGATAAAATTATTGAAGCTTCATTAACTATTTCATTTATTAATTTACCTGGCTCTTTAGCTTCTATAGGGATGATAAGAACAGCTATCAGAAATATTAGTGTAATGAATTTGGCTTTGAACATTAATAACTATTGGGTATCTATTTCTTCCCAATCATCATCATTCATAGTCTCTGTTGTTTCATCCGAGTTTAGAATTTTTCTTTTTCTGTCTTGAAGATATAAACTCCTAACTGAAGCATATAAGTCCATGGAATTATTCTCAAGACTATTGAAAGCTTCTAGGTTTTTGGCTCTAAAATCTATGCCAGCAGTCAGTCTCGAATAATAATAATCGGAATTTTCAAAGTATTTAGTATCATTAGCTATTGTAACATTATACCATGCATCACCACCTCCAAAATTAGCTAATGAGCCAATTGTATCTCTTACTGTTGTCGGACCAAGCACTGGTAAAACAAAATAACACCCCTCTTTCACACCCCAAGTGCCTAGGGTCTGTCCATAATCCTCTTTATCAAGTTTATCTAGTCCATAATATGAAGCTACATCAAAAATTCCAGCAATACCAAGAGTAGTATTAATTGAAAATCTTAAAGTATTTATTCCAGCCTCTTTAAATTGGCCCTGTAAAATATTATTTGGTATGGTCACAACATTTGACAAATTGCTTAGTGCATTGCTTGTTCCTGATCTGATTGGTTTAGGCAAGTACCGATAACCTTTCGCCACTGGCTTAAAAAAAATTTTATCTAATCCCTGATTAAATGCAAAAATACCTCTATTTATAGTTTCAAAACAATCTTTAACTTCGGAGCTTTTATGTTTAGTATTATTATTTAAGTTTATAGTGCCATCTGATCCTGCATAAACATTTAAACTTAAAGCTTGTGAAATTATCAGAATTAAAAATATTGTTAAAATCTTTTTCATTAAAGCCGTTTATATTATATCTTCTACTTAAATAAAGATTTAATTGTTTGAAATAATGCAGAAAAATGTTGAAAAAATGACTATTAATTATTCTCCCAATTTTGATCTCCAAAAAAGAGATAAAAATAAAATAAAGTATTTAATTTATCATTATACAGGTATGAAAAGCGAGAAATTAGCAATTAAAAAGCTCATTAGTTTTAATTCTAACGTAAGTTGTCATTATTATATAACAACATCAGGAAAACTAATTCAAATGGTTCCAAACCTATATGTAGCCTGGCATGCTGGCAAATCAAACTGGAAAAATCATAAGTCTCTAAATTACAATTCGATAGGTATTGAAATTTCAAATCCTGGTCATAAATATGGTTACAGAAAATTTAATAACAATCAGATAAAATCTTTAATTAAAATTTCAAATAAATTAATTAAAAAGTATAAAATCCATAAAAAAAATATTCTAGGTCACTCAGATATTGCTCCTTTAAGAAAAATTGATCCTGGAGAAAAATTTCCTTGGAAACTTTTAAGTAAAAAGAAAATTGGAATTTGGCATAATTTAAATTCAAAAATGCTTAAGTCTTTTAGAGAAAAAAATACAGAATTAAATTTGCATAAATTTATTATTTATCTAAAAAAAATAGGGTATCATACAGAATACTCTAACTTTAACGAATATAAAAAAATTATAAAAATCTTTCAGATGAGGTTCAGACCCGAGCTGGTTAATGGAAAGTTAGATTTAGAATGTTATAAAATCGCAAAATCCCTTTATAATCTTCAATAATAAATAATTGATCTTTAGAAAAATTTTTATATTGTTCAGGTGCCAGATAAAAGACTTATCACTTTAATTTATTAAAGAGGAAAGTCCGGGCTCTACAAAGACACAGTGCCAGTTAATGGCTGGCGGGGGCAACCCTAGGGATAGTGCCACAGAAAATAAACCGCCTTATCAAGGCAAGGGTGAAAAGGTGTGGTAAGAGCACACCGGCTAAGTTGGTAACAGCTAGTGCATGGAAAACCCCACTGGGAGCAAGACTGAGTAGAGATGACACAGTTAGAAATAACGAAAAGCAGTCTTTGGCTAGTCATCTGGGTTAGTTGCTTGAGCCTTAAAGTGATTTAAGGCCTAGAGAAATGATAAGTTTAAATGACAGAACCCGGCTTATATTTTATCTGGCATTTACAAGTTAAGAAAAAATTTGAAAAATAATAATTATCTTTGAATAGTAAAAATTAGAAACTATTTTTTGAGAACAAAATAAGAATAAATAATTCATTTTACATATTGACGATATAATACAAAACCCATATGATCCCATTAAATCCCAAAAAGGAAATTATGGATTATGTTTTTATCAACTTACCAAAACAAATTAGACAAAAAAGGAAGGGTGTCAGTGCCTGCTAGTTTTAGAAGCTATCTGTCTAATATGGGATACAACGGGATCATATGTTTTCCATCATTTAATAATCAATCAATTGAGGCTTGGCCTCAAGATAGAATTGAAAAAATCTCCAATGCAATAGATACTTTAAATCCATTTGAGGATAAGAAAGATTATTTTGCAACCTCAATATTATCAGAAAGTATTAACTTACAATTTGATAGTGAGGGAAGAATTCTCATTACAGAAAAATTATTAAGACATGCAAAAATTAAAAATAGCATGCTGTTTGTTGGTCAGGGAAAAACATTCCAAATATGGGAACCAACAAGCTTTGAAAAATTTAGGGTCACTGCAAGAAAAAAATCTAACATTAATAGAGCTAACCTTAAATGGGAGCAAAAACTTAATAACTAAAGGGGGATAAATGACAATTAATTTTAAGGCACCAGACATAAAAGAGTTGAAACCAAGAATATTAGTTCTTGGAATTGGAGGAGCAGGAGGTAATGCAATTAATGGAATGATAGAGTCAGGTTTACAAGGAGTAGAGTTTATAGCTGTAAATACTGATGCTCAAGATTTAAGACTAAGCCATGCACAAACAAAAATCCAGATGGGATTAAATTTAACAAAAGGATTAGGTGCTGGAGCAAAACTAGATATAGGTGAAGCTGCTGCTGATGAGTCCTTAAATGAAATTGTTAATGTTCTTCAAGGGGCTAACATGGTTTTCATTACTGCTGGAATGGGCGGTGGAACTGGAACTGGTGCTGCTCATGTTATTGCTCGTGCTGCTAAAGAATTAAATATTCTTACGATTGGAGTTGTTACCCTACCTTTCTTATATGAAGGTCCTTCAAGAATGAGAAAAGCAAATCAAGGTCTTGAGGAATTAAGAAAACATGTAGATACTATAATTGTAGTTCCAAATCAAAATTTATTTAAAATTGCAAGTGAGCAGACTACATTTGAAGAATCGTTTTTGTTATCTAATGATGTGTTAAAGCATGGAGTTCAAAGTATCACTGACCTCATGGTAAGACCTGGTTTAATAAATTTAGATTTTGCTGATGTTGAAACAGTTATGAGTTCAATGGGTAAGGCCATGATGGGTACTGGTCAAGCTGAAGGTGAAGGTAGAGCAGTTAAAGCTGCAGAGATGGCTATAAGCAATCCTCTTATAGATGACTACACATTAAAAGGAGCTAAAGGCTTACTAGTCAATATCACTGGAGGAAAAGATCTTAAACTTTTTGAAGTAGATGAAGCTGTTAATAAAGTTAGAGCTGAAGTAGATCCAGAAGCAGAACTAATAATTGGAGCAATTACAGACGAGAGTCTTGATGGTTTAATGCGAGTTTCAATAGTAGCTACTTCTCTGGATGGCCAACAACCAGAGCCGAAATCAGTGATTAATATGGTTCATAGAATACAAAATAGAAATCCTGGATATTCTGATTTTTCAAATACAGGGTCTTCTCAAGCGTTTACATTCTCTAACCAAAACAGTTCAATAATAACTAATGGTGCGAATGCGCTTAAAATTGATGAAGAAGTTAAGGCAGAAACTGAAAGTCACCCGACTTCTGAAATTAATCATTCAGAGGAATCAATAAATTCAACAAATGTTGAAGAGGAAATAAATACTGTCGAGAAAGAATTATCTACAGCTTCTGAGCAGTCTTTTGAAACAGATGAAAACAACACTTCTCCATCAAATGGATTAGAGAATTTTGATTTTGATGAAGAAACACCTGAACTATTTAATTCTAATGGATCAATTAGTGAAACTGAAGAAGAAACTTCATTAACAACAGAAACAAGCACAACAAGAGAGGAAGAAGACGATTTAGAAATTCCAGCATTTTTGAGAAGACAAAAAAATTAATGGTCTTCAAAAAAATAAATGAATGCCACCATAAATCTGGAAAACAAACATTTTCCAGTTCTGCTAAATGAATTAATTAGCATTATTTCCCCTCTTTATGGTGGCACATTTATTGATTGCACTTTTGGTCAAGGGGGATATTCAGAAAAAATTCTTGAGGGCAAACAAAACAATATTATTGCATTAGATAGAGATAAAGATGTCATAAGCAACGCATCAAAACTCCAAAAAAAATATATCGAAAGATTTAAATTTTATAATCTTAAATTTTCACAATTAGATCAAATCCAATTAAAAAATCATAAAATAAAAGGAATAATTTTTGATTTAGGATATTCACTCAACCAAATTAAAAATTCTCAAAAAGGTTTATCATTTTCTGATAAAGGAAAGCTTAATATGAGAATGGGTTTAAATGACTTTTCAGCAAATGAGATTATATCTAATATGGATGAAAATAACCTTGCTAAAGTATTTAAAGTATTTGGTGATGAAAAATATTCAAAAAAAATAGCAAAAAAAATTGTAGAAAAAAGAAAAGACAAAACTATAAAAACAGAAGATTTAGTTCAAATAATAGATAAAGTTAAAAAATATCAAAAAATAAAAATACATAATTCCACAAAAGTTTTTCAGGCTTTAAGAATTTTAGTGAACAAAGAAATTAGTGAATTAATAAATAGCTTGATTAAATCATTTAAATTAATTCCCATAGGCGGCATAATAGCTGTAGTTAGTTTTCATTCGATAGAGGATAGAATTGTCAAATTTTTTTTTAAACATTATTCTGAGCAAAGTAACTCCTCAAGATATTTTCCTGAAATAGAGGTTTCAGAAAGATGCTTTAAATTAGTTAATAAAAAACCTATTTTACCAAGCTTGAATGAGATAAGGCAAAACCCACCTTCAAGATCAGCTAAATTAAGGTACGGAATTAAAACTAGCGATAAATGTGATTTTAGTGAATTTAGAGAAAAATTTAAAAATTTAGTTAATGTTGAGGGTCTAAGATAATTAATGAAAAAATTATTTTTTTTTGTACCTATAATTTTTTTGATATTTGCAACGACTTTAACCAAAAACTCAACAAAAAAACTTGATAAAGAAATTTTTCAATTAAAAGAAAATATTAGAATATTAGAAGATCGTTATGAACTGACTTTACTTGATTACAGTATTTTGACTTCACCAAAAAAACTAATGGAGTATCAACAATTTTACTTTGAGGATAAATTTGTTCAAAAGAAAATAGAAAATCTGAGCCAAATCGAATTTTTGGGTGATAGAATAAAAATTAATAAAATGGTTAAAACTGATGAGTGAATTAGATAATCACTCTCAAAACTTTGACAAATTTAATGACAGCTTTTCATATAATGAAAACAAATCATTTCTTAAAATATCTTTTGAGAGAATAGCATTTATTTTTTTTGTATTTTTTATTTTAGCAATTATTTTTTCATCTAAGGTAATATTATTGAGCATAAAACAAATTCCTGAAATTAAAAAAATAGTCAAAAAGGATAATTTCAGATCTAGTATTTTAGATAATGAGGGAAATATTTTGGCCAAAAGTGTTCCAGTAGTGAATATAGGGATTAATCCTAATTTAGTAATTAATAAAGAAAAATTATTAATTTCTCTTAAATTGATCTTTCCTAATAAAAGTTTTGATAAGGAAATGTACGGAAAAAAATTCTTTTATGTTAAAAAAAAAATAAATCCTGAAAAACTCCAGCAAGTTCTTCTTTTGGGAGACAAATCCTTTATTCAAGAGGACAGCATAGCAAGAGTTTATCCTAATGGAAATTTATTTAGTCATGTAATTGGTCAAATCGACAATAATAATAATGGTATATCAGGAATCGAAAAAACCTTTGATTACGAGCTCACAACTACGAAAAAACCTTTAAGATTAACTCTTGATAAAGATCTTCAATATTTAATTAAAGAAGAGTTATCAAAATCTAAAGATATATTTCAAAACATTGGAAGTGCTGCAATTTTAATGGATATTAATGATGGTAGCATATTATCAATGGTATCTCTTCCAGACTTTGATCTTAATAAAAGAGAAAAAATAAATGATGTAAAATATATTAACAGAGCAACAAAAGGTGTTTATGAATTTGGATCTGTTTTTAAAACTTTTACTTTGGCTGCAGGTATACAATACAGTGTTGTTGAACCAGAAACGGAATTTAAGAACCTTGAAAAAAGAATTATGTGTGCAGGAAACTCTATATCTGAATATGATGATAAAATACCATCAGATTTAACTGCAGAAGAAATTCTTATTAGATCAGGAAATATTGGATCAGTTAGAATAGCTGAAAAAGTAGGTATTGAAAATTATAATGAGTTTCTTCAAACTATTGGTATTATATCAAATTTAGAATTCGATATACAGGAAGTAGGTATAACTCAATTAGGCAGATGGGGTAAATGCAAACTTGCTACAGTTGCATTCGGTCATGGGATAGCCACAACTTTATTACAACTTTCAAAAGGCTATTCAATTATAAGTAATGGAGGATATGAAATAACGCCAACATTATTAAAGAAAGAAAAATTACAAAGAGAAAGAATACTTAAAGAAAACTTATCAGAAACAATAAATCCTATTCTTAGAAAAATTGTATCAACTAAAGAAGGAACCGCAGGTTTTGCCAATGTAAAAGGTTATGAAATAGGTGGAAAAACGGGCACTGCTGATCAACCTTCAAAGGGTGGTTATTCTAAAAAAAAAGTTAACACCTTTGCCTCGGTTTTTCCAACCTCGGATCCAAAATTTGTGTTAGCAGTAATGTTGGATGAACCTAAAGCAAATAGAGATTTTGTCTATCATTATAGAGATGATAGATATCCTTATAAAGGGAATTGGAGAAATACAGCGGGTTGGACCACTGTCTGGGTAACGGGTCAGATAATAGATAAAATCGGGCCAATTTTAGCCACAAAATATTAAGAGCGTAAATCATGTTACTCAAAGACTACTTTCCAAATTTACATAAAAAATATCATGAAGTAAGTTTTAAAGGGATAGCTTTTAATTCTAAAGAAGTTAGAGACGGATATATTTTTTTCGCTTTTAAAGGAAATAAGACAGATGGAAATTTCTTTATAAAAAATGCAATTAAAAATGGATCAAAAATAATAATCACTGATAAATTTAAAATAAATGGTTGGAAAAATAACATTTTATTCTTAAACGATAATAATCCTAGAAATTTACTAGCTAAATTTAGCTCTAAAATATTTAATAAAAAACCAGATAACCTTATAGGTGTTACTGGTACAAATGGAAAATCATCTATTGCAAATTTCTATTTGCAAATTCTTACTCTTAATAGAGTTAAAGCGGCCTCAATCGGAACACTAGGGGTTACTGGTCTCAAAGTTAAAAAAAGATTTTCAAATACTACTCTTGATACTATTCTAATAAATAAAACTTTAAAAAAGTTAAAAGAAAGGAAAATTGAAAATGTTATTTTGGAGGCTTCGAGCCATGGATTAAATCAAAATAGATTAGACGGATTAGAATTTGATATTGGTATATTTACTAACTTCACAAGAGATCATTTAGATTACCATAAAACTTATAAAAATTATTTAAATTCAAAGTTAATATTATTTAAAAAATTATTAAAAAAAAGGTCTTATGCTATTTATGATAACGAATTAGATATTTCATCTAATTTAAATAAAATTACTAAATTAAATAAAATCAAAAAACTTACATTAGGAAATACTAAATCAAGTTTTTCAATAATAGATCACCAATTTTTGAAAGAAGAACAGAAAATAACATTCAGATTTGATAAAAAAAATTATTCTTTTTCAACTAAATTAATTGGAAGAGTTCAAATTAAAAATTTGCTAATGGCGATTATAGCAGCAACGAAAAGTAAAATTTCGTTAGAAAAAATTGTAAAAATTATACCAAGAATAAAGTCAGTAAATGGAAGATTAGAGAAGGTGGGAAATCTTAATAATTATGGAATTGTTATTCTTGATTATGCTCATACGCCAGATGCTCTAAAAACCTGCATTAAAAATGTGAAGGAACAATTTAAATTGAGAAAAATTAACTTAGTATTTGGATGCGGAGGTGAGCGAGACAAGTATAAAAGAAAAATAATGGGAAATATTGCTGATAGATATTGTGATAAAATATATTTAACAGATGACAATCCAAGAAATGAAGATCCTATAAAAATACGAAGAGATATAAAGTCTAATATTTCAAAGAATAAAGTATTAGAAATACCATCAAGAGAAAGTGCAATAAAATCTGCAATTATGGGTATTAAGTCAAACGAAGTAGTTATTATTGCTGGAAAAGGACATGAAGTCTACCAAGAATATGCCTTTAAAAAATTCTTTTCAGATAAAAGATGTATTGAAAAATATATCAGAATTAAAAATAAATCTTTAAATAGAAACTGGAAAACAAATATTGTTTCAGAGATAACTAAAAAAAAAATTGAAAAAAAAATTAATATTAATGAGGCTTCAATTGATTCAAGAAAAACAAAAAAAAATAATATTTTCTTTGGTATAAAAGGAAAGAACTTTGATGGAAATAAATTTATTAGTCAGGCTTTAAATAATGGAGCCTCTATTGCAATTAATCAAAATAAATCAACCAATCAATTTAAAAATAAAATTTATGTAAAAAATACTTTAAAAACATTTTCTGAAAGTTCAAAAATGATAAGAATATCCTCTAATATTTCCTCTATTGCAATCACAGGATCAGCGGGCAAGACCTCTTTAAAAGAGTTATTGGGTCAAATGATAGGTAAATTATGTCAAACATCTTATTCAAAAGAATCTTTTAACAATAAATATGGCGTACCAATTTCTTTATTCAATATAAGTAAAGAAGACAAGATTGGAATTTTTGAAGTAGGGATGGATAAGAAAGGAGAAATTGATTTTTTAACCAAAATAATAATGCCTAATATTGGTGTAATTACAAACATTTCCTATGCACATATTAAAAATTTTAAAAATTTAAAAGGTGTAGCTCAAGCTAAAGCTGAGATAATTAATAACATTGTTGAGAATGGATATATTATTTTAAATGCTGACGATAATTTTTTTGGTTTTTTTAAATCTAAATCCATAAAAAGAAAATTAAAAATAATTACATTCGGGATTGAGAAGAAATCAGATGTAAGTCTGATTAATATAAAAAAAAAGAAATCTTTTTCTGTTATTTTTATTAATTATAATAAAAAAAAATTGAAATTTATTCTTAAAAAAAATTTAGAAAATTATATTTATAATATTTTATCAACTTTAGCAGTAATATCTGTATATTTTGATTTAGAAAAATTAGATAAATTTTTCTTTAATGATTATCAATTTCCAGAAGGTAGAGGAGATTTAAATTTAGTTAAGTTTAGAAAAAAAAAAATTAACTTAATCGACGAAAGCTATAATTCTAACCCTTTATCTCTACAATTTGCCTTAAATAAATTAAATAATTTAAATACAAAATCTAAAAGAAAATTAATTCTATTAGGGGACATGCTAGAACTTGGTAAATATTCCAAAAAACTTCATTCAGACGCTGCTCAATATATTAATGATACTAAAATTGATAAAGTATATGTTTATGGCAAAGATATTATCAAAACATTTAACAAAATTAGACCACAAAAAAGAGGAAAAATATTAAATCGAAAAAAAGATATCTTAAATTTTATAAGAAATGATATTAAGGATGGTGAATATCTAATGATTAAAGGTTCAAACTCAACTGGATTAAATAAAATAAGTAAAAGCTTAAAAATAGGCAAATTGAATGCTTTTTAGTCTATTTTCTAATTTAGTTGAGATCTTTAGTTTTTTAAATGTTTTTAAATATTTAACCGTAAGAACTGGTCTATCAATGTTTACATCAATGATAGTGGTTTTTTTAATTGGGGGCCCACTTATTAATTATTTTTCCTCACATCAAATTCATGACCCGATTAGAGAAGATGGACCAAGTGAACATATCGTAAAAAAAATAGGAACTCCTACAATGGGAGGTCTAATGATTTTACTGGGTATTTTCTCAGGTGTTATTTTATGGGGTGATCTTTCAAATCCTTATAATTGGTTCTTACTTTATATAGTAGGATCTTTTGGAATACTTGGAGGTTATGATGATTTTCAAAAGATAAAAAAAAATAATTCAAATGGTATAAGTTCAAAATTAAAAATCATAATTCAAATAATATTAGCCTTAGGTGGAATTTTTATTCTTTATTTTTATAGCGGATCTAATGAAATTGAAAATTTATATTTTCCTTTTTTTAAAAATTTAATAATTAATTTAGGGTGGTTTTTTATTCCATTTTATTTATTTGTTATTGTAGGTTCATCTAATGCAGTAAACTTGACTGATGGGCTAGATGGTTTAGCTACTGTACCTGTAATATTGGTTGCAGCTTGTTTTGCTTTTATTAGTTATGTAACTGGAAATATAGTTTTTTCGGGATATTTACAAATTACATATATTGAAGGAGTAGGAGAAGCATCGATTTTCTGTGGAGCAATTATAGGATCTTGTCTTGGTTTCTTGTGGTTTAATGCTCCACCAGCCAAGATATTTATGGGTGATACAGGATCCTTAGCTTTAGGAGGATCATTAGGAGCCGTTGGTATTATTACTAAACATGAAATTGTTTTAGCAATTACAGGTGGACTGTTTGTTTTAGAAGCTGTTTCTGTAATTGCACAAGTGATATCATTTAAACTTACCGGCAAAAGAATTTTTAAAATGGCTCCAATACATCATCATTTTGAAAAAAAAGGATGGCCAGAATCGACTGTAGTTATAAGATTTTGGATCATATCAATCATTTTAGCAATGATCGGTTTAGCAACATTAAAACTAAGATAATGAATGATAGAAAAGTTTATTTTAAAAATAAGAAAATTTTAATATATGGTTTTGGTAAATCTGGAATATCTTGTTTTAATTTTTTAAAGAAAAAAAATAACTGTAAAATATTTGACGATAATAAACTAAATATCCCGTTTAAAATAAGAAAAGAATTAATAAAAATAAGTCAATTTCCGTTTATCAGCTTTGATTATGTTGTCCTAAGTCCAGGTATTGATATCAAAAAATGTAAAATTTCGAATTATTTACTCAAAAATAGGTCAAAAATTATTACTGAACTTGATATATTTGAAATTAGTTATCCCAAAATAAATAAAATAACCATTACTGGAACAAATGGTAAATCGACCACCTCTAAACTGTTATATGAGGTTCTAAAAAATAATAAAATGGATGTAAGGCTAACCGGTAATATTGGATATCCAATATTAAGGGAGAAAAAAATTAAAAAAAATACAATTTTTGTAATTGAAGCATCTTCTTACCAACTTGATTATAGCAAATATTATAGATCTAAGTATTCAGTCATACTTAATTTAAATCCTGATCATTTAGAAAGGCATGGAACATATAAAAATTATGCAGAGGCAAAATTTAAAATTATTAAATCACAAAATAAAAATGATTATGCTTTTCTAGATAAGGAAAATAAATTTCTAAGTCAATTAATTAAAATTAATCAATTAAAATCAAAAGTTATAAATGTAAATTATTTAAAATATAAAAAATATTTTAGACAAATAGATAACATTTACTTTAATAATTCTAGCAACAAGAAAAATCTTAGTTACGTTTTTTCAATCGCAAAGATTTTAAAAATAAATTTTAAAACAGTAATAAATACTGCAAATAATTTTAAAGGATTAAATTATAGACAACAAATAATCCATAAATCAAAAAAATTATTAATTATTAACGACTCAAAATCAACTAGTTTTTCGTCAACAGTACCATTACTTGAAAGTTATGAAAATATCTACTGGATATTAGGTGGACTTGCTAAAAAAGGAGACAAATTCAATTTAAAAAGAAAATATTTCTCAAATATTAAAGCATATGTTTATGGTAAAAATAGAAATTTTTTAATTCATACTTTAAAAAGTAAAATTTTTTACAAAAGCTCAATAACACTTTTAAAAGCTATTAAAAATTTAAACAAAGATATTAAAAATGATTTTAAAAAAAAAATAATTCTCTTTAGTCCTTGTGCTGCTTCTTTTGATCAATTTAACAATTTTGAGGAAAGAGGAAAATTCTTCAATAAAAGTATTAAACAAATATTTAAACAAAATTAAATTATGGATAAATATTATGATAGTTTTTATGATTGGTGGAAAAATATAGATAAAATTTTACTATTCTTAATTTTAAGTTTATTTTTATTAGGCCTTTTTTTTTCATTAGTTTCAACATCTTTAATAGCTTCTGATAAATTAGATACAAAATCCTATTATTTTTTTTTCAAACATTCTGCTTATATAATTTTAGCAATTGTGATCTTAATTATGTTTTCTTTTATAAACCAAAAAATTTTAACAAAATTTTCGTTGATTTTATTTTTGATTGCATTCTTAAGTTTACTGTTAGTTCCTTTTCTCGGTGTTGAGGTAAAAGGATCAAAAAGATGGCTAGATTTGATATTTTTACCGAGATTCCAGCCAGTTGAGATAATTAAGCCTTTTTTAATAGTAACATTATCCTTAATATTAACTATTCAAACTAGAAAACTGTATTTTAAATATTTCTTAAGCACCATATTAATTTTACCCATCTTATTGTTGCTTATTTATCAACCTGATATTGGACAAACACTTTTAACATCAATGGTATGGTTAGCTATAATTTTTGTTTCTGGCATCAACATATTTATTTTTTTTATGTTCTTTTTTTTGGTTGGGTCAGTTTTAACATATTTAGTTATCTTTGTTTCAAAATTTGAATACATAAAAATTAGACTTTTGGCTTTTTTAGACTCAACCTCTGGTAATAATTATCAAGCTGAAAAGGCAAGTGATGCTATTATTAATGGTGGATTTTTTGGGAAGGGGATTGGAGAAGGAACACTGAATTCAAGAGTTCCTGAGGCCCATACTGATTACATAGTTTCAGTTATAGCTGAAGAATTTGGTGTAATAATAGTTATTGGAATATTACTTTTGTACCTTATTTTTTCATATAAAATAATTCAAAAAATTAAAATTTTAAATGAGGATACATTTAAACTAATTTTGATTGGATGCGTCTCTATGATTTTATTACAAACTTTTATACATGTGGGAGTTAACATTAGATTGCTTCCGACTACAGGCATGACATTACCGTTTTTGAGTTATGGTGGTTCTTCAATAGTTAGCACTGCAATAGTGTCAGGAATAATTCTAAATTTAACAAAAAGAAAAATTGACTAAATCTATGAAAAAAATACTTATTGTAACTGGTGGATCTGGCGGCCATGTAATTCCATCGTTAAGTATATATGAAATTTTAAAAAATAATTTTCAAGTTCAAATTACAACAGATTTAAGAGGATCAAAGTATATAAATAATAATTATTATAATTTTTCATTAATAGATGTACCAAATTTATTTTCAAATTTATTATTGCTTCCATATAATTTAATAAAATTTTGTATTTCAATACTAAAATCTTACAAATACTTAAAATTAAATAATTTTAATATTTTAATTAGTACTGGAGGATATATGTCTCTACCTTTGTGTTTGGCGTCAAGTTTATTGAATATTGAAATTTATATTTTTGAACCAAATTCTGTTATAGGAAGAGTAAACAAATTATCATTAAGTTTTGCAAAAAAAATCATTTGTTATGATAAAAATTTAAAAGGTATATCCAAAAAATTTTTAAATAAGGTTTATCCAATCGATCCATTAATTAGAAAAGAAATCTATAAATATCCAAGAAATGAAAAAAAAATTTTAGATAAACAAAAAAAAATACTAATAATTGGTGGAAGTCAGGGAGCAAAATTTTTTGATGAATTCATTTCCAAAACAATTATAAAACTCTCAAAAACTCAAGATTTATGTGTTTTACAGCAAGTAATTGATCAAACATCAAAAGAAATTATAGAAGATTTGTATCAGAAAAATTCTATAGAACATGAATTATTTGACTTTGACGATAAATTATTAATTAAAGCTGTAAATTATGATCTCGCTATAACACGTTCTGGTGCATCTACAATTTCAGAATTAGCTTATTTAAATATT
This sequence comes from uncultured Pelagibacteraceae bacterium, assembly GCA_902528135.1. GTDB lineage: Bacteria > Pseudomonadota > Alphaproteobacteria > Pelagibacterales > Pelagibacteraceae > Pelagibacter. Next base: position 28,072 of record CABZRS010000008.1, read on the forward strand.
CCATTTGTGGCAATTCCATTTCCGTATGCTAAAGATAATCATCAATATTATAATGCAGAATTCTATGAAAAAAATAAATGTTGTTGGTTAATTATGCAACAAGATATTGATGAAAATAACTTCATAGACCTAATGACTAAAATATTTAAAAATCAAAATGAATATTTTTCTAAAAAAAAAAAATTGATTGAACTAACTAAAGAGAACACTTGGGAAAAAAATAAATCTAAAATAATTGAACTTATAAATGAAAATTGATTTAGGAAAAAACGAACTTATACATTTCGTTGGCATTGGTGGAATAGGCATGAGTGGTCTAGCATTGATTATGAATGGGTTAGGTTATAAAGTTCAGGGTAGTGATATAGCTTATAATCGGAATATTGGAAGGTTAAAAGAGAAAAAAATAAGGGTATTTATAAACCATAAAAAACAAAATATAAAAAAAACCACTGTTCTAGTGATATCTTCAGCAATTAAAAAAAACAACCCAGAAGTAGCCGAGGCGATTAGAAAAAACTTACCAATTTATACGAGAGGAGATATGTTGGGTCATATAGTATCTTTCATGAGAAATGTGGTTGTGACAGGTTCACACGGAAAAACTACAACAACATCATTGGTTTCAAGTATTTTTACAGCAGGAAATTTAGATCCGACTATAATAAATGGTGGCGTTTTAAACTCATTCGGTAATTCTGCAAAATTAGGTAAAAGTAACTGGGGTGTTACTGAGTCCGATGAGTCTGATGGAAGTTTTTTAAAAATCCCATTTATATATTCTATTGTTACAAATTTAGACTCTGAGCATTTGGATTTTTATAAAAATATTAAAAATCTTAAAAAAAGCTTTTTAAAATTTATTGAAAAAATACCATCTGTTGGTAAAGGCTTTATGTGTAATGATGATAAGAATTTAAAAAATGTTTTTATAAAATCAAAAAATAAAAATTTTTACACATATGGTAAAAATAAAAAATCAAATTTTCAAATTACAAATATAAAGCAAAATACTATTTTTTCTAATTTTGATATCAAAATAAATATACCAAGTAAAAAAAGAAAAATTAAAAACATTAAGCTCCCAATGATTGGAATTCACAATATTCAGAATGCAACAGCTGCAGTTGCCTTAGCATTTACAATAGGAATACCTGAAAAATATATTAAGCTTGGAATATGCAATTTTAAAGGAGTTCAAAGAAGATTTTCTCATATATTTGACTATGATAAAATAAGTTTTTATGATGATTATGCTCATCATCCAACCGAAATAAGTTCAGTTTTAAGTGGTGTTAAAAATGTATACAAAAATAATGAAATTATATGTGTTTTTCAACCACATAGAATTTCGAGGGTCATTAATTTGAAAAATGAGTTTTCAAAATGCTTTAAAATGGCAGATACAGTAATATTGTGTCCTATATTCTCAGCTAATGAAAAATTAAGACTAAATTTTACCTATCTTTCTTTCGCAAAATTAATAATTAAAAATTCAAATGTGAAGTTAATACATGTTGAAGATGAGATTCAATTAAGAAGGTTTATAAAACAGAATGCATTTGGAAGAAAAATCTATATAGGAATGGGTGCAGGCTCCATTTCAAACTGGATGAAAAATTTAAAAAATATTTTTTAATGGAAATCGAAGATATAAAAAAATTTGCACTATCAATGGATGGAAATATTTTTTTCAACCATAGTATAAAAAATCTTAATTGGTTTAATATTGGAGGTAAAACAAAAATTTTTTTTAAACCAAATTCTCTTAAAAGCTTAATAGATTATCTAAAACTATATGCTTTACGCGGTAAAATATTTGTTTTAGGAAATGGATCCAATATATTATTTAATGATAATACTTATCAAGGCACAATAATTAAGTTAGGTAAAAACTTTTCTAATATTTCATTATTAAATGAAGAAACAATCATCGCTGGAGCTGCAGTTTCACAAAAAAAATTATCAGAATTTGCAAAGGATAAGAATATCTCAGGATTAGAATTTATGTCTTGTATCCCAGGTTCTATCGGAGGAGGTATTAGAATGAACTCTGGATGTTTTAATAACGAATTTAAAGATGCACTTATTTCTATTCAACTAATAGATTTTAAAGGAATTGTAAAAAGTATACCTGCTAAGAAAATAAATTTTAAATATAGATCAATTGAGTTACCCCAAGATTTAATTTTTTTAAGCGCCACTTTTAAAGGAAATTTAAAAAGTAGTTTAGAAATTAATAAAATAATGAAAGAAATGATTAAAAAAAAAGAAATAGCACAACCAACTAAAATTAAGACAAGTGGAAGTACTTTTAAAAATCCAATTAATCAAACAGAAAAAAAAGTTTGGGAATTAATTAGATCAAGTGTTCCCAAGGAAACCATTTTTGGTGATGCCACCATCTCGAAAAAACATGCAAATTTTTTTGTTAATAGAAAAAATGCTCACTCTTCAGATATGAAGTCATTGATTAACTTTGTTGTAGCAAAAGTTGAAGAAAAGACGGGTGTTAAATTAGAACTAGAAATTGTGGTAGTTGAATAATGTATAAAATTTTGACTTTAGCTGGAGGTTATTCAAATGAAAGAGAGATAAGTTTAATAACAGCCAAAAGTGTAATTAAAGAACTAAAAAAAGACAGTAAATACAATCTTTTATTAATAGAGCCGGATGGCAATTTTGTAAAAAAATTAAGAAATTTTAAACCAGATTTAGTATTAAACCTTTTGCATGGTAGATATGGAGAGGATGGTTATATCCAATCTATTCTTGAGTCCGAAAAAGTGAAATATACTCACTCAGGTGTTTTATCCTCATCTCTTGCAATAGATAAGGAAATATCAAAAAAAATATTTATTAAGAATAAAATATTAACACCTGCTTATATAAAATTTATTTTTAAAAACAAATTTAATCTTAAAGATTTGATTAAAAAGATTGATAAAAAGCTAAAATTTCCGGTTGTTCTTAAGCCAATTAATGAGGGTTCTAGTGTTGATGTGTACATCTCTAACAAAAAAAATTTTTTTCATTATTTGTTAAAATTAGAAAAATACAATGAAATACTAATTGAAAAATATATACCAGGAAGGGAAATTCAAGCAGCTATTCTAGGTAATAAAAAATTAGGGATAATAGAGTTGAAACCTAAAAGAAAATTTTATGATTATAAAGCGAAGTATAGCGCAAGCGCAATGACAGCTCACATCATTCCAGTTGATATCAGTAATGAAAATTTTAATAAAGTTAATTCTATAGCTATGAAAGCACATAATTTATTAAAATGTAGAGGTGTATCAAGATCAGATTTTAGATTTTACAAGAATAAGTTTTATTTATTAGAGATAAATACGCAGCCTGGCATGACTTCGCTCTCTTTAGTGCCTGAAATTGCAAAATATCAAAAAATTAGTTTTAAACAACTTATAGAAGAAATTATGGAAGATGCTTCAATCAATAAGTAAACTCAAATTATATCTTTATTTATTTTTTTTTGTTTTCTTAAGTTCAATATTTAATTTCAAATTAATAGAGAATTTTCAAGATAGATTTATCTTGAAACAAGTTAATATTAATGGATTGTCTAATAATGAAAAAAAAATTATTGAAAATGAATTAAGTAATTTTCAAAATATTAATATTTTTAAATTAAGAAAAGATAAATTAATTGAAAGTTTAAATAAATTTAATTTTTTGGAAAATATATATGTTAATAAAATAATACCATCCTCAATAAATATTAACTTATCAAAAACATCTATACTAGGTAAAACTTTATTAAATGGGAAAAAATTTTATATAGGTGAAAATGGAAAGTTTATAAATTCTAAACAACTTTTTGAAAAAAATGATGTAGCCACAGTATTTGGAAATTTTAAAATAGACGAATATTTGAACTTACTTAAAATTTTAAAAGATCATAACCTGGACATAAATTCTATTAAAAAATATTCCTATTATAAAAATAAAAGATGGGACCTATTATTCTCAAATGATCTTACATTAATGTTACCTTCTAAAGATATCGAAAAATCAATTAAAGTTTATAAAAAACTATTGGATAATGGTAATTTGATTAATATAAAGATTATTGATCTTAGAATAACTAATCAAATTATATTAACAAAAAATAATGAATAATTTTGAAACTATAATAGATTTTGGATCAAATAATTTAAGATTAGGTATATTTGACCAAGACTCAAAAAGTATTTATTCTTCTGAGAAAAAAATTATTAATGATTTAGAAAATCCAAGTTTAGATGACTCATTAACTACCCTTATAAGAGATGCTGAAAAATATTTATCTACTCATATTGATAATGTTATAGTTTTATACGATTCTCCAAAATTTTATTCTTTAGATATATCCATTAAAAAAGTTTTTGATCATGTCACTTCAATAAAAAAAGTTTACGATAATTTAATAGAAGAGGCCCATTTTATTATTTCACAAAATAATTTTAAAGATCAAATAATACATTTAATAGTTAATAATATTTTAGTAGATAATCACAAAAAGTTAGATATGATTATTGAAGAGATAAAAATAAAATCTCTTACATTGGAAATTAAATTTATTTGTATAAGTAGATTTTTATTTGATAATATATCAAATCAGTTCAAAAAAAATAATTTAAGAATATTAAGCTTATATTGTTCAAGTTATGTGAAAGCGTTTTATTACAAAAAGAAATTTGATGTTAAAGATAATATTATTTTTTTGGATATTGGTTTTGAAAGAACTAGTAGTTTAGTATTTAATAATAATAAATTTGAGTTTTTTAAATCTGTGCCTTTTGGTGGAAATAATATTACCAAGGATATTTCTAAAGTTCTAAATTTGAATTTAGATTATTCAGAGGATCTTAAAATCAAATTTAATGAGACAGAAAAAAATACAATTTTTAGCAAAAATGATATAAATAAAATTAATCCATTTAGTGAGATTTTAGAAAAAAATATATCAATAGATTTGTTGAAGCAAATTATTGAAGCAAGGATTGATGAAATTATACAATTAGTTTTGTCCAGAAGTGATACTATTAAAAATTTAAATTATATAGCAAAACCAAAATTAGTTATAATTGGAGGCGGGTCTCAGTTATTAACAAATAAATATAAATTAAATATAAACAAATCAGTATCAGAACTAACTATATTTGATGAAAATGGCTCTAATATTTGCGAAGCGGGACTCAATTATAATAAATGTGATGAAAGTTCTTTTATAAAAGGTAAAAAAAAGATTAAAAAATTAGGCTTTTTTGAGAGGTTTTTTAATTTTTTCTCAAAATAGTGGTATTTTCTTGTAACAATACTTGAATATTAAATTTTCCTTATTTTTATATATTTTAATTATGTCAATGTTATCTCAATCAACAATATCAAGTAAAGTATCGTTATCTGGTGTTGGGGTTCATACTGGCAAAAAAGTCAATATCAATATATTGCCCTCATCACCAAATTCAGGAATAATTTTTAAAAGAATAGATTTAAATCAAAATAATATAGTAATACCTAATTTTGAAAATGTCAGCGATGCCACTCTTTGCACCACAATATCAAATCAATATGGGGTGAAAGTTTCTACAATTGAGCATCTTATGGCTGCTTTTTTAGGTTTAGGGATTGATAATGCGATTGTAGAGGTGGATTCTCAAGAAATTCCAATACTTGATGGTTCTGCAAAAGATTTTGTTAAGATTTTAAAAAAAACAGGAAAAAAGTATAGCGATATTCCAATTAAAATCATTAGAATCAATAATCATATCGAATTAAAAGATGGAAATAAATTCATATCTATAGACAAATCTAACACTACTTTAGATATAGATTTCGAAATCAGTTATCAGAATAGTTTTATTGGAAACCAAAAAAATAAGATTAATGTTTATGAGAATAAATTAGATGATATTTATGATTCGAGGACATTTTGTTTGTATGAGGATATAGAAAAATTAGAAAAATTAGGCTTAGGAAAAGGTGGCTCTCTTAAAAATGCGTTAGTTGTAAAAAATGATAAATTACTTAATCAAGATGGATTGAGAAATAAAAAAGAGTTTGTAAATCATAAAATACTAGACTGCATGGGTGATCTATATCTTGTTGGTTATAGGCTAATAGGATCTTTAAAATGTAAGCATGGAGGTCATAGCTTAACGAATAAATTGTTAAGAAAAGTATTCAGTGATAACAGAAATTATTCTTTAATTGAAATTAAAGGAAAAAATCTACCCTATTCACTTATAAATAATCGCCATAACTTAAAATCAATTGCATAAAAATTAGAATTTTAAAAAAATTCTGCTAAGATTCTAAAATGAAATTTCTAAATATTTTAATTTCTATTTTAATATTTATAGGTTTAATTTCTTGTTCTGAAAAAGAGGAAAAAATCTCTATAATTAAGGAAGACAATCTAGAAATGCAAATGATAGAGGCGTACTACGAAGGCCTTGAGGAATTTAATAAAGGAGACATTTTTTTTGCAGCAAAAAAATTTAATGAAGTAGAACTTCTCTATCCACAATCTATCTGGGCTCCAAGGTCAATCTTAATGGCAGCTTATGCTTATTACTCTCAGCTTTATTATGCTGATGCAATCTTTGAACTTGAGAGATTTCTAGATAAATATAATAACCACCCAAACAAAGATTATGCTTACTATTTATTAGGAATTTGCCACTATAATCAGATAGTGGATGAAAAAAAAGATTTAGGAGAAATAATTAAATCTAGAGAATATTTTACATTGCTAGTTAACGAGTTTCCCAACACGGATTTTGCAGAAGATGCAAAGTTTAAGCTTGAATTAATAAGGGAGATACTAGCTTCAAAAGAGCTATATTTAGCAAACTATTATTTAGAGAGAGAAAAATGGATACCCGCTATGAATCGATATAAAATTATAGTAGACGATTATGATACCACTATATATATAGAGGAAGCTTTATTTAGACTTGTTGAATTGAATTATAAGTTAGGAATTATTGTTGAAGCAAAAAAATATACTGCTCTACTTGGTTACAATTATCAATCAAGTGATTGGTATGAATTATCTTATAAAATACTAAATAAAGAATATACAAAATCCAATATTAAAAAAAATGAAAAAAAACAAAATTCATTAATAAAAAAATTTAAAGAGTTACTTGAATAGAAATTTTAAATGAAAGAAGCTGAGATTAGAAAGCAATACAAAAAAAAAATAGATGAAATAAATCAACATAATAAATTATATTTTGAAAAAAGTTCTCCAAAAATATCTGATAGCCAATATGATAAAATTAAAAAAGATATTTTTGATTTAGAAAAGAAATATTCATATTTAAAAAGTGCTTCATCCCCCTCTAATTCATTAGGTTACACTCCTTCTAAAAATTTTGTTAAATCTAAACACAGAGTTAAGATGTTGTCTTTATCAAATGCATTTGACGTTGAAGATTTAGAAAATTTTGAAAAAAAAATATTCAACTATTTAAACAAGAAAATTGATATTGATTATAGTGTTGAGCCAAAAATTGACGGAATTTCAGCTTCATTAACTTACAAAAATGGATTATTAGTGATGGGTACTTCAAGGGGAGATGGTACTACAGGTGAAGTAATTACTGAGAATTTAAAAACAATTAATGATATACCGCATAAAATAACTAATAAAGATTTCCCAAAAGATATAGATATTAGAGGCGAGGTATTCATAGAAAAGGATGATTTTAAAAAGTTAAAAAATGATTTCGCTAATCCTAGAAATGCAGCATCAGGTTCTCTAAGACAAAAAAATCCATTAGAAACTAAAAAAATTCCACTTAACTTTGTTGCTTATACTTATGGTTACTTTGAAAGTAATAAAATAAAGAAACAGTCTGATTTTTTAATATCGTTGAAAAAATGGGGTTTTAAAATAAATGAGCATAATAAGATTTTAAAAACTATTAAAGATTTAGAAATTTTTCACAAAAAATTTGAGAATGATAGATTTGATTTAAAGTATGATGTTGATGGTTTAGTCTATAAAATCAATAATCTTGATCTTCAAAACAGATTAGGATTTACAGCTAATTCTCCCAGGTGGGCTATAGCTCATAAATTTTCAGCAGATAGTGCATATTCTATAATAAAAGACATAAATATTCAGGTTGGTAGAACAGGTGCATTAACTCCAGTAGCAAGAATAAAACCAGTAAATATTGGGGGTGTAGTAGTTTCTAATGCAACACTTCATAATGAAGATGAAATAATTAGAAAAGATATAAGACTTGGTGATACTGTAAAAGTAGAAAGAGCAGGTGATGTAATTCCTCATGTTGTTTTAGTTGATCTTAAAAAAAGAGAAAAAGGCTCAAAAAAGTTTATTTTTCCAAATAATTGCCCCTCATGTGGTTCAGAAACAATAAAAGAATTTAATAAAACAACAAAAAAATATGATGCTGTAAGAAGATGTACAAATGAAGGTTATGATTGTGAAAAAATTGCAATTGAAAAAATTAAACATTTTATATCTAAAGACGCAATGAATATTGATGGTCTTGGAAAAAAAGTTGTGGAAAATTTTTGGGATCTCAATTTAATTAGATTTCCGCAAGATATTTATAATTTAGATTATAATAAAATATCAAATTTAGAAGGATGGGGAGATCTATCTGTTTCAAACTTAAAATACTCTATAGATCAATCGAAGAAAGTTTCTCTGGATAAATTTTTGTACGCTATAGGGATAAGACATATTGGAATTGAAAATGCAAAACTCTTGGCAGAACATGTAAAGTCTATAAAAAATTTTATAAATTTAGTTAATAAAGATAAATTTAATGAATTTTTAGATATAGATGGAATTGGTGAAACCCAAATAAATTCCTTGAAAACTTTTTTTGAAAATAAGCTAAATTATAAAATAATTGAAAAGTTATCTTCCATTTTGAATATTTCTGATCTCAAATTAAATAAAGATGGTAAACTTTTAAATAATACATTTATGTTCACCGGAAAATTATCAAATATTAGTAGAGCTGAAGCAAAGTCTTTAATTGAAGAGAATTCAGGATCTGTTGTAAGCTCAGTAAATAAGAAATTGAAATATTTGATTATTGGCGAAAAACCTACAAATCGTAAAGTACAACAAGCTAAAGAATTAGGAATAAAAATTATATCTCAAAAAGAGTGGCTTAATTTATTAAATTAGCTTAGCTAACCATTTTTTCTCATTTTTATTTAAAAATGGTGAAATATTATTGTAAACATCAAAGTGATATTTAAATAAATAATTCTTTTCCATTTTATTAAGCATTTTATAGTTAATTAGGTCAGTATCTATAGGTGCCATTGTTAGATTTTCAAATATAAGCTTAGATTTGATTTTTTTTATAAAAACTAAATTTTCAATTCTTATTCCAAATTCATTTTTTTTATAAAAACCAGGTTCATTACTTAAAACCATACCTTCTTTTAGTTGCACGTAATTATTTTTTGATATTCCTTGTGGTCCTTCATGAACGTTAAGAAATGCTCCAACTCCATGACCAGTTCCATGACGATAATCAAGACCAATAGAATTGAGACTCTTTCTAGCAATCTTATCAATATTATGACCGTTTCTCACTTTATTTATATTTGTTAAGGCAACAGCAATATGACCTTTTAAAACCCTGGTAAATATATCTTTAACTTTATTTGAGACGTTAGAAAAACATACTGTCCTTGTTACATCTGTTGTTCCCCACTTATATTGACCGCCAGAATCAAGTAATAATATATCATCCTTCCTTAACTTTCTGTTTGAAAATTTATCAGATCTATAATGTATAATTGCTCCATTTGGTCCAGATCCAGCAATTGTATCAAAGCTAGGGTACAAATAGTTTTTTCTACTTTTTCTAAAACTCTCTAATTTTCTTTCTATTTTTTTTTCTGTCAGGTAATTTATTTTAATATTTTTAATCCAATATAAGAATTTTGTTAAAGCAACGCCATCTTCAATATGTGCATTAACCATATTATTAATCTCAATTTTATTTTTTAAAGATTTTAAATTATAAATAGGATCTTCTCGGTTGACTATCTTAAATTTATAGCTTATTAAGCTTTCTTCAAAAATTGAACAAGTTTTTCCATCAATACAAAAATTCCCCTTTTTTAATCTGACTAAACAATTTAAAATTTTATTTTCTTCAAAAAAATATATTTTTAATTTTTGGAGACTTAACTTTATCTTTTTAATTTTGTTTTGATTTGAAAAAAAATAGATTTTTCTATCTTTTGTTATGATCATTTTACAATTAGCAACAGGAGAATTTGGAAGATCCCTACCTCTGATGTTTAGAAGCCAACAAATATTTTCACCTGAACTAATAAATGTGTAATCAATTTCCTTTTTTTTCATAATTTGAACTAATCGATTAATTTTTCTATTTATATTTTCACCCGCTACAAAAGAATCTAAGCTAAAAAATGGATAATCTCTTTGAGCCTTATTTTTATTTTCAAATTTAATATTTAAAGGAACTAGGTTGTAATTTTCTCCAAAATATTTGTTTAGAGTAGACCAAGTAAAAAGATCAGGATCGTATCCAATTTTAATTTGCTTCTTTAAAATATCTTTAGGCCATACATATGGAATTTCAAAAATTTTAAATTTTTTACCTGACTCTTTTTCTGCTTGAATAGTATATCTACCATCAACAAATAAATATTTTTTATTTTTCAAAAAAATTGCAAAGCCTGCAGAACCTGAGAATTTTGTAATCGATTTTAGATTGTTTAATTTAGAATATTCTGTAAAATAATTATCATTTTTTGGTAAAATATATCCATCTAAATTATTTGAAAAAATTATATTATTTATTTCAGCACTCATTTTAATTTTTTTTGATATCTTATCCAACCAGGACTCCTAATTTCACTATCACTATCGAAATCTATATCTTGGTTAAATTCAAAATCTTCTTCTTTTTCATCTACAAAATTATTATTCTTTTTAATATATTCATCTGGTAACTCATCTACAAACCTCGACGCCATACTGTCTATCCAGTCTCCTTGATAAAATCTATTCATAGAAAATGATATTTTAGCAAGCTTTTTTGCCCTAGTAATCGCAACATAAGCCAATCTTCTCTCCTCCTCTAAACCACTTTCACCTTTTTCTTCAATACTTTTTTGATGTGGAAATAAACCTTCTTCCCAACCAGGTAAGAATACGACATCAAATTCTAACCCTTTAGATGCGTGTATGGTCATCAAATTGACTTTTTCACTCTGCCAATCTTGGTCTAAAGAGGTTGCAAGAGCGACATGTTCCAAAAAACTCTCTAAATTATCAAATTCTTTCATTGCATTTAATAATTCTTTAATATTTTCTAATCTATTTTCATTTTCTAAATCTTTCTTATTTTTAAGCATTTCACTATATCCAGACTCATCTAGAATTATTTGTAATAGCTTATTATGATTTATTTTACTCCTTAAATCATTTCTCCATTTAGCTAAAAGATTTAGCAGGGAATTTAAACCTAATTTTGTTTTGGGTTTAATTTTGTTTTGTTCAATTAAATGTCTTGAGGCAACCTCTAATGAGCATTTATTTAATTTTGCAAAATTATTAATAGCTTTTACAGTAGTATCCCCAATAGATCTTTTTGGAACATTTAAAATTCTTTCAAATGCTAAGTCATCCTGAGGTTGAAAAACTGTTTTTAAGTATGCAACACAATCCTTTACTTCAGCTCTTTCATAAAATTTAATACCACCAATAATTCTATATGGCACACCAATTTTTAAAAACCTTTCTTCAAATTCTCTAGTTTGAAAAATAGCTCTTACTAGAATTGCAACTTCATTTAATGAAAATTTATTTTTAAAATCTTCAATATTAGAACCAATTTCAGTTGCTTCGTCTTTTACATTTCTAAAACAGTTTAAAGTTACAAGTTCACCATCTTGTTGATCTGTAAAAAGTTTTTTTCCAACTCTATTTTGATTATTTTCAATAATATTCGATGCCACATTTAAAATATTTTGAGTCGATCTATAATTTTTTTCTAATCTTATTATTTTTGTATTTTCGTAAACATTTTCAAATTGAAGAAAATTTTTAATTTCTGCTCCTCTCCAACTATATATAGACTGATCATCATCTCCCACACAGCAAATATTTTGATTATGTTTTGCTAGATATTTAAGCCATTCGCTTTGTATAAAGTTAGTATCCTGATATTCGTCAACTAAAATATATTTAAACTTTTTTGAATACATTTTCGATATATCTTTATATTTTTCAAATATTTTAACAGTATGAAGTATTAAGTCACTGAAATCAGCAGCATTTAAACCTATTAATTTTTGTTGATAAATTTTATAAATTCCAAGAAAACTTTTTTCTAATATGTCTTTACGTTTGAGCACAACTTCTTCAGGGTAAAAGCCTTTATTTTTCCATTTATCAATGACAGCTAAAATATATTTTGGGGATATTTTTTTTGTATCTATATTTTCAGATTTACAAATATTTTTTATTAATCTTACCTGGTCATCTTGATCAATTATGGAAAAATTAGATTTTAATCCAACTGCTTCTGCATGTTTTCTCAATATTTTTGCACTAATTGAGTGAAAAGTCCCTAACCATGGAAGACCAGTTGCCTCCTTTCTTAAGAATTTCGAAACTCTTAATTGCATTTCTTTTGCAGCTTTGTTTGTAAATGTTACTGCTAAGACCTGATTGGGAAATGCCTTATGTTGTTTGACAATATGAGCAATTCTAGCTGTAAGAACTCTGGTTTTTCCTGAGCCCGCTCCTGCAACAATCAAAAGAGGTCCGTTTAAATACAGAACTGCTTCCTCCTGACTTTCATTAAGATTTGTTAAATAATCCAAATTCATCGTTTATTTTTTTTTATTTTAAGCGATATTGGATTGATGATAAAAAAATTTAAAGTAACGATATTTGCTAAATTCATTTTTTTATTAGTTGCATTGTGTTTTTTATTTGGCATTTATTTATCAATACCAGTTTTATTTAATTATAAAAGTATAGAAAATATCATTGAGAGTAAGTTTTCTTCTGATTTTAATATTAACTTAAATATAAATGGTGACATAAAGTATCAATTACTTCCAAAGCCTCATTTATTAATTAACAATTCATCATTAACAATAGATGAAAACAATAACGAAAGTATTTCATTTGATATAAAAAACTTAAAAGTTTTTATGAATTCCAATAGTTTATATCCAAAATCTAGAATTAATTTTGAAAAATTTGAAATAATAAATACAAATTTTTTAATAAAAAAAAAAAAATATAATATTTTAAGAGAATATTTCCATAATAGTGAAAGCAAACCACTTACTATTAAAAAAAGTAAAGTATTTATAATAGATGAAAATGATGAAACTTTAATTATATCCCCAATAGAAAAAATTAATTTTACCACGTCCCAACAAGATGATTTCAAAAAATTAAATATCAAAGGCAATTTGTTTGATTTAAATTTTAAATCATTTTGGAAAAAAAAATACAATTCTAAAATGAATTCACAAATAGAAATAGATTTTAAGGAATTAAATTTTTTAATAAAAAATCAATTGAATTATAATAATAGCACCAAGCTCGATGGTTCGGCATTGCTTTCTTTCTTTAATCAAAATATTGAAATTGATTATATATTAGAAAATAATAAAATTACTTTAGCATCTCCTAATAACTCTAATGATATAAAAATTAATGCATCAATTGAGTTAAAACCTTTTTATTTAAATTCAAATATTATCTTGAATAAGCAAAATATAAATTTTATGATTGATGAATTACTATTCTCGTTATTGAATTTAAATCCTGATTTATTTGGTAATTTTAATGGAGATATAGAATTACTGCTAACCAATATTGAGCATGAACTTTTAAGAAGTGGTAAAATAAGTTTTAATATAAGTCAAAATACTATTAATTTGAGAGAAGTTTTATTTAATATTGGTAATATTGGTAATATTGGTCAAATTATCTCTGAAATAAAATATAATGAAAAAGATGGAGATTTAATTTTTAATTCATCAAACTCTTTACTAATTAAAAATAAAAAAGAGTTTGCTAAAAAATTCCAAATAAAGCCTGATAAAGTAAAGGATTTGAACATGATTTATTTTAAAGTTGAGAAAAATATTAATACCGGACTAGTATCAATATTTGACATAAAAATTAATAAAGTAGATTATAAAGATAAGAATAACAGTGAATTAAAATATAATATTAAAAATTCTCAAGAGCTGAAATCTTTAATGAAAAGAATTATTAACAGTTAATAAGGTTTAATCATTTTATTAGGATCAACAATTTTATTGTAATCTCTCTCGTTTATTAGACCTGATTTCATTGCCTCAGCTTTAAGAGTAGTTTTATTTTTTAAAGCATTCTTTGCTATCTTCGCAGCATTATCGTAGCCTATTTTGGGAGATAGGGAAGTTACTAGCATTAAAGAATTATCTACCAAATGTTTAATTCTATTTTTGTCAGCTTTTAGTCCAGAAACACAATATTTTGCAAAACTTTTTATGCTATCAGAGAGAATCTGAATAGATTGTAGCACATTATGAATTATTAAAGGTTTAAAAACATTTAGTTCGAAATGACCATGTGATCCGGCCATAGTAATTCCATTATGGTTTCCAATTACTTTTACACAAACCATAGTAACAGCCTCACATTGAGTTGGATTTACCTTGCCAGGCATAATTGAAGATCCAGGTTCGTTTTCTGGTAGTATCAATTCTCCATATCCTGCTCTAGGTCCTGAGCCTAAAAATCTAATGTCATTTGCCACTTTCATCAAACATACTGCTGCAGTATTCAATGTCCCTGAATAATTTACTATTGCATCATGTGCTGCTAGAGCTGCAAATTTATTTTTAGCTGGCTTGAAAGGTAACTTAGTTATTTTTTTAATTTCACTAACTATTTTTTTGTCAAAATTTTTTTTTGTATTTATACCAGTACCAACGGCAGTTCCACCTTGAGCTAGATAATAAATTTCATTTAGTGAAAATTCTATTCTTTTAATACACTCTTCAAGTTGTGATTGATAACCTGAAAATTCTTGACCTAGGGATAAAGGAGTTGCATCTTGCAAATGCGTTCTTCCTATCTTAACAATTTTATTAAATTCTTTTACTTTTCTTTTTAATTCTTTATTCAATAGCACTAAGCTTGGTAATAATTTATCTCTAGTTTCCATTGCTATTGCTATATGCATTGCTGTAGGAAATACATCATTAGTTGATTGAGATTTATTTACATGATCATTTGGATGAACAGGTTTTTTTGTGCCCTTTTTTCCCTTGAGCAATTCAATTGCTCTATTTGAAATTACTTCGTTAACGTTCATATTTGTTTGAGTGCCAGAGCCAGTCTGCCAAACCTTAAGGGGGAAGTGATCATCTAATTTCCCCTTAATTACCTCATCAGAAGCACGTAAAATTGATCTATAAATTTTTGAACTAATATCCTTATTCTTATAATTTGTAATAGCAGCTGCTTTTTTAATTATAGCTATGGATTTTATTAACTTAGGTCCTACTAATACATCTCCAATATTAAAGTATTTTTTTGATCTTTCTGTCGATGCTCCCCAATACTTATCCACAGGAACGTTGATAGAACCTATGCTGTCATATTCTTTTCTGAATTTCATAGTTTTAATTTTGAGAGTATATTTAATTATTTATACATTAAAAAATAATAAAATCATATAGGAGTAAAATGACAAATTTTGAAAAAGTTGGTGTGTTCATGAAAACTTTTAATCAAGATGTTAAAGATTCATCAAGTCTGAGCACAGACAAAATTAATTCGCTTAGAATTTCATTGATTCATGAAGAGCTAGAAGAGCTTAAACAAGCAATATCAGAAAAAAATTTGACTGAAGTTGCAGATGCATTAACAGATATTTTGTATGTTACCTATGGTGCAGGACATGCCTTTGGTATTAATTTGGATAATTGTTTTGAGGAAGTTCAAAAATCTAATATGAGCAAATTGGGAAAAGATGGAAAACCAATATTCAATGAATCTGGAAAAGTTATGAAAGGACCAGACTATTTCAAACCAGATTTATCAAAATTTATAAAATAATTTAAAGCCAATTTGGTTTTAGTGCTTTAATTTTAGCATCACCACATCTTAGATCTGCATCAAAATTGAATTTTTTGTTTTCTAGTTTTAGCAAAGCAAATGGATTTTTATTATTGATCAATAACTTTCCTAAATTTTGATTTTCAGAGGTAATTTCGTTACTATTGATCTCTCCGTCTAAAACTTTAATTGCAAGTAGTCTTTTATTAAGTTTATCTTTAAGTTTTATTCTAGCTGTATTTTCTTGCCCTACATAGCATCCTTTTCTAAAGTCAATTCCATTTAATTCTTCAAAATTACATTCAATGCCAAATATTTTATCTTGAAGATTATTTGTATCAATTTGAGCAATTCCTAATTCATGACTGTAATTATAATATTCATTTACATCAGAAACTTTTAATCCCAATTTTTTTATAGAAAGATACAATTTTTCTAAATTAATCACCAATCTAGCTCCTAATTTATCAGACCTTGGATCTAAAAGAATAGGATCTTCTCTAAATTTTATAGTAAAACCCATCTCATCTTTAGAATTTTCTAATTCTAGAAATTTTTCCTTTGTTAAATTTGCAACAACAAACTCATTACTTAGATTTAAAATTTCTACTTTAGATCTAAGCTTGTATAAAATTAACTGTTCATTTAAATTCTCAATGATTTTCTTTTCACAATCCAAAAAATAGCCTGATTTATGTTTAATAATTATAAAATCATAAAGATATTTGCCTTGTGGGGTTAAGAGAGCTGAGAAACAACTTCTATCATCTGATACATTTTCAATATTGTTTGTAATTATATTTTGTAAAAATTCTTTAGCATCATCTCCACTAATATAAAGAAGACCCCTATCTTCTAGTATGTAAATATTATTTCTATTCATATTGTAATATTATAACGAATGATATAAGTAGTTTTTTTATAAATGTTAGACCTTATAATCAAAAATGGAAAGTGTTATATTGATAAAGATCTCAAAGATGTTGATATAGGCATTCAAAACAACAAGATTGTAAAAATTGGTAAGTTAGATGAGGACTCAAGTCAGTCAATTGATGCAACTGGACTTATAGTTCTTCCGGGTTGCATTGATACTCAAACACATTTTAGGGAACCAGGTTCAACAGACACTGAGGATTTAGCTTCTGGAAGTAGAGCAGCAATTGTTGGAGGTATAACCTCAGTATTTGAAATGCCAAATACTAATCCTGCAACTACAAACAAAGCAGAATTTCAAAAAAAAATAGATTTAGCAAAAAATAGAATGTATTGTAATCATGCCTTCTATTTTGGAGCAACTCCAACTAATCAAAGTGAATTAGCTGATCTTAAAGGTTTAGATGGATGTTGTGGGGTAAAATTATTCGCAGGCTCTTCCACGGGAACATTATTAGTTCATAAGGAAGAAGACATTGAAAAAGTATTTGAAAGTACATCTAAAATTGTTGCAGTTCACTCAGAAGATGAAGATATTTTAAATCTTAGAAAGAAATTAAGAGAAAAAGGCAATGTTCATTCTCATCCAATATGGAGAGATGAGGAATGTGCAATTTCTTCTACAAGAAAGATTGTAAAAATTGCAAAAAGATTAAACAAAAAAGCACATATCTTGCATATTACAACAAAGCAGGAGATTGATTTCTTATCTCAAAATAAGGGAAACATCACATTTGAAATAACCCCACAGCATTTAACAATGTTTGCTCCTGATTGTTACGATAAACTTGGAACTTATGCTCAAATGAATCCACCAATTAGAGAAAAAAGTCATTACGATAGATTATGGTATGCTGTAAGAAATAATTATAATGACACTATTGGTTCTGATCATGCTCCACATCTGAAAGTAAATAAAGACAAGGAATATCCAGATACCCCTTCAGGAATGCCTGGAGTTCAGACTTTATTACCTGTGATGCTAAACCATGTAAATGATGGAAAACTAACTTTAGTTCAGCTTATGAATCTTGTTTGTGAAAATCCAGCGAAAATCTTTGGTATTATAGACAAGGGCTATATAAAGGAAGATTATGATGCAGACTTTACAATTGTGGATATGAATAAAATTATCGAAATCAAAAATGAAAAAATAGAGAGTAAGTGTGGATGGTCACCTTTCGATGGACATAAGTTTAAGGGAACACCAGTTTATACAATCATCAACGGAGAGATTAAAATGAAAGATGGAACAATCCTTGGAGAAGCATCAGGTAAGCCCATCAAGTTTGATAATTAATCTAATCTATTTGGTAAGAATATTATTATCTATTAAACTTTGTGTGATCTCATCTAAAATTGCTGGATCATCAATTGTTGCCGGCATTTTATAATCCTCCTTATCAGCAATTTTTCTAATAGTTCCTCTTAATATTTTTCCTGATCTTGTTTTAGGTAATCTTTTAATAACAATAACAACTTTGAACGCAGCAACAGGTCCAATTTTATCTCTTACCATTTTAATGCATTCCCTTACGATAGTTTCATTGTCTTTTTCAACACCAGATTTTAAAACAACCAAACCAATAGGTAATTGACCTTTCAATTTATCTGCAATACCAAGAACAGCACACTCAGCAACTGATTGATGTTCAGATAATACCTCTTCAATTGCACCTGTCGATAATCTATGACCAGCAACATTTATAATGTCATCGGTTCGCGACATAATCCAAATGTATCCATCTTCATCAATGTGTCCTGCATCATAAGTTTGATAGAAGCCTTTATAATTAGTCATATAATTTTCTTCATATCTTTTGTCTGCATTCCAAAGCGTAGGAAAAGTTCCTGGAGGTAAAGGTAATTTAACAACTATATCTCCCATTTCATTTGTTTTTGCTATTGAATGATCTGGTTTAATTACTTTTACATCATAACCTGGAACTGCTTTACATGCTGAACCGTATTTAGTTTTTTGCATTTCTATTCCAGTACAATTTGAACTAATTGCCCAACTAGTTTCCGTTTGCCACCAATGATCTATAACAGGAACATTTAAAAGATTTTCAGCCCACTTAATTGTGTCTGGATCAGCTCTTTCTCCAGCTAGGAATAAAGATTCAAAAGAACTTAAATCATATTTAGAAAAAAACTTTCCATCTGGATCTTCTTTTTTTATAGCTCTAAATGCTGTTGGAGCTGTAAATAAAGATTTAATTTTATACTCTGAAATTATTCTCCAAAATACTCCTGCATCAGGCGTTCCTACTGGTTTTCCCTCAAATAAAACTGTAGTACATCCTTTGAACAATGGAGCATAAACAATATACGAATGTCCTACTATCCAACCAATATCACTTGCCGACCACCACACATCATTCTCATCAACATTGTATATATTTTTCATTGTCCATTTAAGAGCTACAATATGACCTCCAACATCTCTAACTATTCCTTTTGGTATTCCTGTAGTTCCAGATGTATATAAAATGTAAGCAAACTCATTTGCTCCAATTTCAACACAATCTTTATTTTTTGCATTACTAAGAGCTTCCTGCCAACTGATTTCAAGCGGAGAGTTGAGTTTTACTTCGTGATCTTTCCTTTGAAAGAAAATTACTTTTTCAACTTTATGTTTTGCAAGTTTCAAT
>CABZRS010000009.1 GCA_902528135.1 uncultured Pelagibacteraceae bacterium
AAACCTGATAGCCCTTTTTTTTATTATGTAAAAAAACCTGCAGGTGGAGAAAAAGCAAAAGTTAAATTAAAAGCTAAAAAATACAATCCCGCATCTAGAAAGCATGAAGTTTTTGTAGAAAAAAAGCTTCCACCACATAGTAAATAATCTACTTTTTTTTTTTAAAATTTTTGATTTAATAATATTTTTTCGCTTTATAGAGGTATTGTATAATTCGTCAATATCTGAATCATTAGAATTTAAAACCTTTTTAACACCATTTAACGTCATACCTTTGTCTTTTAAGAGATATTTTATTTTTTGTAATAAATTAATTGTTTTCAAATCATAATACCTTCTACTTCCTGTAAAAATCTTTGGCTTAATCTGCTTAAATTCTTTTTCCCAAAAACGAATAGTGTGAGTTGATAAAGATCCATTTTTTTTATTTATAAGTTTTAATAACTTGGCAACTTCACCGATAGTTTTATATTTTTTGTTTTCCTTAGGATTTTCCATTATTTATATATTTTTTGAAATCTTTTGAAGGTTTAAAGATTATAACATTTCTTTCGGATATAATTTTACTTTCTTTTGTTTTAGGATTTCTACCTATTCTTTGTTTTTTTTTTCTTAATGAAAACGTTCCAAATTTAGCAATTTTAACCTTTTTATTTTTGATAATATTTTTTAAGATTAATTCAAATATATCCTCTAAAAGAGTTTCACTTATTTTTTTTGAATAACCAATTTGCATATAAATAGAGTTTACAATCTCTTTTTTTGTTAAATTTATTCTTGTCACTTATTTTATATTAACCTTAATTTGATCTATTAATTGTCCTCTAATTGTTTGTTCACATACTTTTAAGGAATTTGCAAAACCAATTGAGTCTGTAGAGCCATGACTTTTAATAACAGGCTTGTTTAATCCTAGCAATATAGCTCCATTATATAATCTAGGGTCAAGTTTATTTTTAAAATTTTTTAAATTCTTATAATTAATTATAGATGAAAGTTTACCTAAAAAGGAATTTGTAATAGCACTTTTTAATTCATTAATTATAAAATTAGAAGTTCCTTCTGCTGTCTTTAAAGCTATATTTCCTGTGAACCCATCAGAAACTATTATATTTACATCACCATCCATAATATTATTACCTTCAATATAGCCTTTAAATTTAAATAAAGAAAAATTTTTATCATTTAATATTTGATATGCTTCTTTGATAATTGTTTTTCCTTTTAATTCTTCAGATCCAATGTTTAATAAAGCAACTATTGGATTTTCATTTGGAAATAATGCTTTATGTAAAGCGGAACCCATAATTGAAAAGTCGATTAAATTTTTGGTATTACATTCTATATTTGCACCTAAATCCAAAACAACATTCATTCCTTTTTTGCTTGGCCACAACGCAGATAGAGCTGGTTTATCAATATTTTCAATCATTTTTAAATTCAATTTAGATATTAAAAAAAGCGCACCAGTATTACCTGCTGATACAATTGCCTGTGCATTATTATTTTTTAAAGAATCTATGGCTAGCCAAAGACTAGTATCTTTTCCTCTTTTAGCAGCAGATAATGCTGTATCTTCACCCAATACTATATTTTCTGTATGAATTAAATCAAATCTATCTTTTGAAATTTCAAATTTACTGATTAGAGGGTTAATTAAATCTTTAGCACCAAAGATTTTATAGTTAACATTTCTAGAAGTATTTGAATGTAATTTTATTCCTTCTATAACTTTATCAGGTGAATTATCTCCACCCATTGCATCTATTGCAATTGTTATTGGGTTATTCATAAAAAACTATTCTTTTGGATCTAAAACTTGTCTACCCTTATAGAAACCTGTTTTTAAATCTAAATGATGAGATAACCTGTATTCACCAGATTTTTTATCCTCAATAATATTTTTAGATGAAAATTTTATATGAGAACGCCTTTTACCGGCTCTTGATCTTGTAGTTTTACGTTTAGGAACAGCCATAATTAAAATTTAATCTCTATTATCTCTTTTATGAAGATTTTAAAAGAGTTATTTAATAAAAATTCCTGGTATTTATCAAAATAATTAACAATTAATTCGTCATCTTCATTAATATTAATAAAATTAGCTATTAAGGCTATTTTTCTTGAATTTTCCAATGTATCCCAATTTTCAATTTTTTCCAAAATTGAGTAAAATAAATTTACATATTCTTTCATTTTTTTATTAACAGAAACATCTCCATAACCTATTTCTCTAATTGAAAGCTCTATTTGTCTTACAGAAAAATCAAAAAATTTTTGGGAATAATCACTTGTCATCTCATTTTTATACATTTTTAAAAAAAAACTAAAATGAAACATAAAAAAAATTAACCTGTCAGAAAAAGTGTCTTTATTCTTCAAATTATAATAAAGATTTTTATTCCTAGTTAATTTAATTAAATTATTGTAAATATTTAAATGATCAGAATTCATATGAAAATAGTTATTTTTCTAATGTTATTTTTACTTACTATGAATTGTAGTATAAATAAAGTTTCTAATATACACGGTTTTAGACATTTGGAGACCAAATATGATAAAATAACAGTAAATACCTCAAACAAGAATGACATAAGAAAAAAAATTGGCCCACCTTCATCAATTAGTAGGTTTGATAATATTTGGTTTTTTGTTGAAAGAAAAAAAACAAATCAAACAATACTCAAATTAGGGGAAAAGAAAATTTCTAGAAACAATATTCTTGTTCTAGAATTTGACGATCTTGGAATCCTTAAATATAAAACTTTGCTAGATATTAGTGATATGAACAATATTAAAATTGTTAAAAAAAGGACCTCGAAACAATTTAAGCAGGATAATACACTCTATAGCATTA
Source organism: uncultured Pelagibacteraceae bacterium (assembly GCA_902528135.1). Taxonomy (GTDB): domain Bacteria; phylum Pseudomonadota; class Alphaproteobacteria; order Pelagibacterales; family Pelagibacteraceae; genus Pelagibacter. Next base: position 2,858 of record CABZRS010000009.1, read on the forward strand.
CTTCAACATTAAGAGAAAAAATAAACGCACCAGCTAGAAGAAAAAAAAAATAATAGACTAAATCCTTAAAGTGAAAAAAAATATAGCAATAATTATCCCCCATAAAGGATTAGGCGATATATTATTTCATTACAAATTTATTAATTCCTTACACAACCACCACAAATGTAAATTGACACTAATTGCAAATCCTTCTTCTAAGGCAGATTTAATTTTTCAAAATAACAATAAAATAAAAAAAATTATTTTATTAGACTTGAGAAGGCCTAATATTTTAAATTATATTCCTAAAATATATAAACTTATAAGACTTCTATATAAATATAATTTTAATATTATTTATTATACAGGATTTAACAAATGGCAAAGATTAGCTTTTTTTATTGTTAAGTTATTTAAAAAAACAACTATAAAATTTTATAAAAATAAAAAATTATATATAATAAGTTTTCTAAATTATTTTTTAAAAAAAGAGAAAATTAAAATTCCTAATGATATAGAATTTAATCCCATAATAAAAGTTACACAAACTTTTAGAAAAAAAATTATATTTTATAAAAAACCATGGGTATTTTTAAGCATAGATACATCTGAAGACCAAATAAAGATCCCAAAAGAAACCCTGAGTCTTATTATAAGTAATTTAAGAAATAATTTTAAAACAATTTTCATTAATACGAACTCATTTAACCAAGAAAAATTAAAAAATATAAAAAATAAATCAGTCATTAAAACAAATAACTTTAATATTTTGGAAATTTCTTACCTTATAAAAAATAGTCAACTTTTTATTGGTGCAGAGTCTGGTCCCGCAGTAATTGCAGCTTTATATAAAAAAAAAAGTATAATTTTTTTCTCAAAAAAAATTAAAAAAGAAAGTTTTTTAATGGAAAATTCAAACTTAAGATTTTATATGTTAATTGAAAAAATCAACAAAAATATCAATAAATTATTTTATATAATTAAAAATTAACTTAGCTAGCATACTATAACCTTCATCTGTCATGTGGACTCGATCTACAAACAACCAATCATTTTTTTTATCATTAATTAGTATTTCTTCATTTAAGTTAATATATTTAATTGAATTTTTTTTTAATGATTGTTTTATTATACTGGAATATTTTTGATAAATATTAAAATTGGATATTTCTTTTAAAATTAAGTGTGCCTTATTATCTGAATTGTCTAATAAATCAAAAAGGGATATTTCTTCTTTCGTTAAATTTTTATTAAACCACGAAGGAAATGGTTGTAAAAAAAAATAAACATTAAAATTATTACTTCTTTCTAAATTTGACCAAATATTAAATATTTTTTCATATAATAAATTAATTTCTTTATAATTAACATTAAATTTATAATTAATATTTTTCTTATTCTCAAAAAGTGAATAAATTTTATCTTTAATATTCTTTGTTTTTAAAAATAATTTCTCATATTCAGTCTTAAAAAAATAATTTCCCCATGGATCAAATTTTTGACTAAATGATAAAAATAGATCATTAATTCCTGATAATATTATTACATTTTTAATTTTTTTAAACCTTTGAAAAAAGTTTATATATAGAAATAATTCTTGCATTGAATTAAATGCAGTTGCGCCAAAATTTATGTATATTTCATTAGATAATATTGATAACTGTGATGATATAGTATTATAGTCACTTGAAGATCCAAAACCAAATGCAGTTGAACCTCCTACAACTAATGAGACTTCTTTTTCATTATATAAATCTTCCAATGAGTATGCTTTATTTTTGATAATATTAAATCTAAATCCATTACTGTCGGTATTAACAGTATTTGACAAAAAGTTTCTTTTGTTAAAAAACATTACATAGGGTTTAAACTCACAGGAAATTTGATCGTAATATTCCATTTGTGGAACTAAGTTATATCTTGATTTTAATAATGACATTTTACCAAAGAGGATAAATATCTTTTTTTTTCTTACTTTTGGATCTTGAGTTGATTTTTTTAAATATTAAAAATATTAATAATACAAGAAATGCGGTTATTAAAAATTCCATCCTATATATTTATCAAAAAAACGAAAATATATACATCTATTTATTTATTGGCGGTCCCTAGGGGAATCGAACCCCTCTTTCATGGATGAAAACCATGTGTCCTAACCGATAGACGAAGGGACCAGTGGAGGATCTTTTATTGTAATTTTTTAAATTAATCAAGTAATCGAAACCTCTTTTTTTACTAGTTCTAAATAAGAATTTTTATGAGTAATAATTGTCTCAGTTATGTATTTATCATCTGCCTTTAATACACCATTCATTAAATCACCAGCTGTAATACCTGTAGCGCAAAAAATACTTTCACCTTTGACTATCTCATCAATTTCATATTTTTTATTTAAATCTTTTATACCCATTTGTTTTGCTCTTTTTTTATCTTCGTTGGTTTTGAACAGAAATCTTCCTTGAAAATTACAATTTAATGTACCTAAAGCTGCAGCTGCTATTACACCTTCAGGTCCACCACCTATTCCCATAAATATATCCACATTAAATTTTTTATCTGAAACAAGTAATGCTCCAGATACATCACCATCTGTTATAAATTTTATATTTACATTAAGTCTATGAAGCTCTCTTATAATTTTTTTATGTCTTGGTCTGTCTAGTATACAAACTGTAATTTCTGAATTATCTTTATTAGTTAATTCAGAATAATTTCTAATATTTTTTTCAACTGTATTATCAATATCAATAAAACCTCTAGGTATATGATTTCCTGTTGCAATTTTATCCATATAAGTTTCTGGAGCATTTAATAGATTGCCTTTTCTCGTAACAGCTAAAACAGACATTGATCCAGGTAAATTTTTCGCAACAAAATTAGTACCTTCAACTGGATCAACAGCAATATCTATTTCAGGACCATTACCAATACCAAGTTTTTCACCAATATATAGCATGGGTGCCTCATCGAGTTCACCCTCACCTATCACAACTTTTCCCCTTATATTTAGCATATTTAATTGATTTCTCATTACATCGGTTGCAGATTTATCTGCTAGTATTTTTTTGTTTTTTCCAATATATGGATAACAAGCTATTGCTGAGTTTGAGGTAATATTAATAAGATTATTTAATAATTCTTTTGATAAATTCATTAATTATGTTTTTAATTTTTCATCACTGGCGCTATCTTTAAGTTCTAGTCTATATTCAAATTCTCTTAATCTTTTATAAACACTTGCAAGTTCAATAATTGTTGGCCATGCCTTTAAAATATACTGCATTGAACCTTCTACCCTACCAAAGGCCCTTATAATTTGTTGCATAACTCCTAATGTAACAGCTCCAGCAACTATAGCAGGTGCCAAAAAAACATAAGCCGATAATACGTTTGCTTGCAAATATGCTATTCTTCCAATGTTAAAATATAAGTATCTAATATAGCTTAAAAAATGTATACTTCTTACATCATTGAAAAGTTCATCAATTGACTTAGGTCTTATTGTTCCATCATCTTCAGCAATAACTAAAATTTTTCTATAAGCCGCCTCTTTCTTCTGAAGGTCATATTCCACACCAACTAATCTTAAAATTAAACCCAAAATAATTAAAAAAATTGTGCCACCTACAGACCAGATAAGAGCACCCACAATTAAACCATATTCCCAATCACCAAAAAAGAAAATTGGAATTCCAATACTTAATCCAAATAAAATTGGCATAAATTCAATAAGTATCATTATTGCCTCTATTAAACTTGTTCCTAAAGACTCCATTATTCTTGAAAATTTAATGGTATCTTCTTGAACTCTTTGCGAGGCCCCTTCTATCCTACGAGCTTTTTCATATACACTATGATAATATTCAACCATAGCAGTTCTCCATCTAAATAAATAATGTGATGTAAAATAACTTACTACTACAGCAACACCCACATACATAGCCGCAAGGATTATAAAAGAAAATAAACTTGACCAATATTCTTCAATAGTGATAGCATTTGGTGCACCAAGAGCTTTCTGTATCATATCATAGAAATCACCAAACCACTCATTTATTTTAACGTCAATTTTTACTTGAACCCACAATGATGATAAAATAATAAAAGATCCTATCCACGACCATAAATACCATTTCTTTATTGTAAAAAATCTAAACATCAGTCAATAAAATTATCCGAATATGATTTTTTAACGATTTTTCTATCTTTGTATTCAATAATTTCATAATCAATATTATTTTTTTTTGCATAATCTATTGCCATATCTTTAGTTTTAAACTCTAGATTAACTTCAGAAAATGTATCGGTTGAACTTTCCCACCCCATTAGTGGGTTTTTACCTGGATCCTCTGTTAAAAATTCAATGACCCATTTATCAAACTTTTTAATACCAGATTGCATTGCTGTTTTTGAAGGTTTAAATATTTTTGCTTTTTTCATTTAATTTATTAGATTTTTTATATACATAATTTGAATTACTTTTAAATACCACATTATAACCTCTTGAAATAATAAAATTATGTAAATGATAATAGCTTTTTTCTCTATTATGCTCAATAATCATAAAAAGTGGCAGTAAAATTTTATTATTTTTTTTTTTTTTAAATAAACTTTTTAAAATTTGGAACTCAGATCCTTCAGTATCAATTTTTATACAACCAATTTTTTTAATTTTGTATTTTTTAATTAAATCGTTTATATCAACAATTTTAACCTTAATGCTTTCTTTCTTTTTATCCAAAGTTAATCTAGAGTTAGCATGATTTCCTGAAATATCTAGATATCCATTTTTTTTATTTACACCAATCGCTTTACCAACAATAAAAAATCTTTTTTTTACATAAATATTTTGACCAATCAACATATCTAAATTTTCTTTTAATCTGGTCAACATGATCGGATGCGGTTCTATAGATAATATATTAATTTTGTTTGTTTTATCATTTAGAGAAGCAACATTTAATGAATATAAACCAATATTTGAGCCTATATCAATGAACCATGTATTTCTACCAATCACTTTTTTAATATAGTTTAGCTCTTTATTTTCCTTTCTTTGAAAATATATTTTCATTTCTGTTTTTTTGTCTGAATAAAAATTTATAAAAAAATCATAAATTTTAGTTTTGAATAAAGGTTTATTTAAATCATTACCTAATTTGAATGTTAAAAATTCAATTATCTTTATTAAAAACCTTTTGAGAATTCCTCTTCCTAAAAAAGTATACTTTCCTAAAAAAATAATAATTCTTATAATTAATTTAATTGATTTATCCATTAAGTGGTCGGGGCGGCAGGATTTGAACCTGCGACCCTCTGGTCCCAAACCAGATGCGCTACCAGGCTGCGCTACGCCCCGATTGTTGTACTAATACAGCAGATAAAAGAAATTTCAAAGGTTATATTAGTTACAAATTTCTAATAAATTTGGTATTTAGTGTTATAAAAGATCATATGATCATAGATTGTCCAAATTGTAATAAAAAATTCGTTATTGATAAAAAATTAATACCAGAAAATGGTAGAAATCTTAAATGTAGTAGTTGTGATCATATTTGGCATTATAAGATTCCAATAACTGAGAGTGTTGATGATCTAGAAATATCTGAAGACAAAAATACTAATTTAGATATTAATAATTCTGAAATAGAAAAAAAAGAAGACAAGCATAAAAAGGAAATAAATGCTGAGAATTTAACTGATATAAATCAAGGAGTTCTGTCTAAAGACAGCACAGAAGGTGAGGAAGATGAGGAAAACGACGAAGATGAAACAAAAGATGAATTAAAAAGTGATGAAAATCATAGAAAAATAAAGATGTTATTAGTTTATATTACTGTAGTTATTATTTTCCTATTAGGTCTTATATTTTTATTTGATACATTTAAGTTTTATTTATTTAGTATGTTTCCAAGTATAACCCCCCTTTTTGATAGTTTTTACGAAACTCTTTTAGATTTCAAACTTTTTATAAAAGATCTTACTAACTAAATATGATTCAAAAAATTACAAAAGGGTTTACATCATTTTTTAAACTTGAGGCTGCAAGTGGAATAGTACTTCTTTTTGCTGCAGTAATAGCATTGGTAATAAGTAATTCTGAATTATCTAATCTATATTTTTCAACATTAGAGAGATATTTATTTATTGGAATAAATAATTTTGGTCTTAAGCTTTCTGTTTTGCATTGGATAAATGATGCATTAATGGCAATCTTTTTCTTCTTTGTAACACTTGAAATTAAAAGAGAATTTTTACAGGGAGAATTATCTAATATTAAACAAGCTTTGCTTCCTATGATTGCGGCAGTTGGTGGAATGGTAGTTCCTGCATTAATATATGTGTTTATTAACTTAGGAGATGGAGAAACATTGAAAGGTTGGGCAATACCGTCAGCTACAGATATAGCTTTCTCATTGGGTGTATTATCATTATTAGGTAAGAGAGTCCCTCTCTCACTAAAAGTATTTCTAACAGCCTTAGCAATTATAGATGATTTAGGAGCAATAGTTATTATAGCTCTATTTTATTCTGGTGATTTAAGTATTAAATATTTATCTTTGATGCTGATAGCATTTATTGTTTTATTAGTTATAAATAAATTTAATATAAAAAAATTTCTACCCTATTTAATAGTTGGAATTTTCCTTTGGGATTTTACTCATAATTCAGGAATTCACGCAACTATAGCAGGTGTATTACTTGCAATGACAATACCTCACAGAAAAAAAAATAAAGATTTTTCGCTTTTAATTAAAGTTGAGCATGCGATAAGTCCTTATGTTGCATTTGGAATAATGCCCATATTTGCCTTTGCAAATGCAGGTGTATCTTTGGAAGGTTTATCTTTTTCATCATTATTAGATAAGGTACCATTAGGTATAGTTTTGGGGTTATTTGTTGGAAAACAATTGGGCGTTTTTGTTTTTTCATACGTTTCAATTAAATTAGAAGTTGCGCAAATGCCAAGTAATACTAGCTGGTATAATTTTTATGGCGTCGGTGTTTTAACAGGAATTGGTTTTACAATGAGCTTATTTGTTGGAAATTTAGCATTTGCTGAAAGTATGCAATACATGGATGGAGTAAAAATTGGAGTTCTAACTGGGTCATTATTATCCACTTTATTTGGCTATTTTTTAATACTACTTACTCCTAATAAATAATTAAAATAATGAAAAATCTAATAACAATTGGAATAACTATAATTATGTTTTTTTTCAAAAGTTCAGCACATGCAAATTATGAAAAAATCTTTTATGACTTTAAAATAAATAGTATTTCAGGTGACGTAATAAACTTTAATGACTTTAAAGGTAAACCTGTTTTAGTAATAAATACTGCTAGTTATTGCGGATTTACAAAACAATATGATGACATGCAAGAATTATGGAGTAGATATCAAAATAAAGGGTTAATTGTACTTGGTGTACCATCAAATTCATTTAATCAAGAGAAAAAAAATAATAGTGACGTTAAAGAATTTTGTGAGGTTAATTTTAATATTAGCTTTCCACTTACAGAAATAACCGATGTAAGAGGTGAAAATGCGCACGAAATTTACAAATGGGCTAAAGCAAACTATGGAAAATCTGCTGTACCAAAATGGAATTTTTATAAAATATTAATAAATAAAGAGGGTAAAATTGAGGATACATATGCATCTTTAACAAGCCCGACATCAAACAAAATTATAAAAAAAATTGAAAGTCTACTAAATTAATATAGTCAATCCATCATGTGCTGGAATTACATTTTTAGGTAACAATTTTTTTATTTCATTATAATCAATTTCGTTACTTAAATTTGTTAAAATTGTATTCTTTGGTTTAATTTTATTAATTAATTTTAAAACATCCTCTAAATTAAAATGTGTTGGATGAAATCTATATCTCAGACAATCTACGATCAAGTATTTTAAATTTTTTAGATATTTTAAATCATTGTTATCAATCTTATTAACATCAGGTGCATAAGCACATGTATCATTAATTACATAACAAATACTCTTTATTGGACCATGATGGACCTTTAAAGATTTAATAACAATTTGTGTCTTTAAATCCTTAAGTAAATGCTTTTTTTTTAATTTTTTGGCATCGAGTATAGATGGATAATTTTTGTAATCTTTAAAACAATAACTAAAAGTATTTTTAAGATTATTCTTTGTAGTTTCATCAGCATAAATTGATATTTTTTTTTTATTTTTTAAAGAGAAAACCCTCAACTCATTAATTCCATGAGTTTGATCAGCATGAGAATGAGTATAAAAAACTGAATCAATATTTTTAACTTTATTTTTTAATAATTGAGATTTTAAATCTGGAGATGTATCAATTAGAATATTTAAGTTTTTAGATCTTATTAGAGCTGAACATCTTGATCGTATATTTTTTTTATTCTTAGGATCACAATTTCCATAGTATCCATCAATACGAGGTATACCTAAAGAGCTGCCACAGCCTAAAATTGTAAATTTTAAGTTCATTTGTTAAAAAATAATCTATTAAAATTATCTGTAGTTATTTTATCTAGTTGTTCAGTATCAACATTTTTCAATTCTGATAATTTTTTTAAAGTAAAACGTACAAAAGATGGTTCATTTTTCTTACCTCTCATTGGTTCAGGCGCTAAAAAAGGACTGTCTGTTTCAATTAACAGTCTCTCTAAAGGTAATTCTTTGAAAGTATTTTGAAGATCAGTACTATTCTTAAATGTAATAATACCACTAGCTGAAAAGTATGAATCGAGTTCCATTAATTTCAAGGCAAAAGATAGGGACCCTGTAAAACAATGCATGAGTATTTTTAGATTCTTTTTAGAATTTTTTAATATTTCATATGTTTCATCTTCAGCATTTCTAGAATGTACAATTAAAGGTATATTTAATTCTAATGCAGCATCTATATGATTTATAAAACTTGTTATTTGTTTATCCTTGTCACTATTATTATAATAAAAATCTAAACCTGACTCGCCTACTCCAATTATTTTATTATTACTTTTAATTTTTTTAATTATTTCATCTTTTGACAATTGATCAGTATTTGTTTCATGCGGATGAATACCGAAAGTGCCATATATCATTACATTTTTGTTTATAATCTCTATAATTTTTGGAAAACCTGATAATGTTGTGGAAATAGTAAGCACTTTACTAATACCCTCTTTTTTACATCTTGATAAGACGTCTTCAATATTTTTAACCAAAGGTTCGTGATCTAGGTGACAATGTGAATCAATCATTTATTTCGATCTTTTTGAATAATATATCTAATTTACTTAATTTAAGACCTTTCTTTAAATAATTATTATCCTTAATTGTCTCAAAATTAATTTTATTTTCCTTTATACCAAATTTTGCTAAAACTTTAAGAGATGAACTTGGTATTATAGGATATAATAATATGGTTACTTTTCTTATTAGCTCCAATGCCACATAAATAATAGTATTCATCCTTAATTTATCATTCTTTTTTTTCCAAGGTTCCTGGTCATTAAAATACTTATTTGCTGCAAATAACTGTTCAACAATAAAATTTATATATAAATTTACATCCTGATTATCAGAATATTTTATTAAATTGTTATAATGTTTTGAATATTCATCTAAGATCAACTTATCATCATCTGTAAAAACATCATTATCAGGTATTTCAAAATTAGAATTTTTATCACAAAACGCTAAAACTCTTTGACACAGATTTCCATAATTATTTGCTAAATCACTATTTATACAAGACTCTAGTTTGTCTTGTGAAATATTTCCATCATTACCGAAAGAAACTTCTTTTATTAAATAATATCTTAAAGGATCTAAACCATAAGTATCTATAATTTCAAGTGGGTCTAATATGTTACCTTTGGATTTTGACATTTTTTCATCACCAGAAAGTATCCATCCGTGACCGAATATTCTTTTTGGAGGTTTTATATCAGCAGCTAATAGGAAAGCTGGCCAATAAATGGCATGAAATCTTAGTATATCTTTTCCAATAAGATGGAGATCTGCAGGCCAAAAAGATTTGTACAATTCATCACTTTCGTTTGGATAATTTAGGGCACTTAGATAATTTGTTAAAGCATCCAACCAAACATAAATAACATGATCTTTATTAGAAGGAACTTTTATTCCCCAATTAAAAGATTTTCTACTAATGGATAAATCTTTTAAGCCTGATTTAACAAAACTAATAACTTCATTTTTTCTTGTTTCAGGTAGTATAAAATCTGGATTTTTATTATAAAAATCAATCAATTTATCTTGCCAATTAGATAATCTAAAAAAATAAGACTCTTCCTCTACCCACTCTACTTTAGATCCTGAGATAATTGCTTTTTTTGTACCATTTGAATCTTCAATTTCACTTTCTGTATAAAACGCTTCGTCTGAGACAGAATACCAACCTGAGTACTTTGATAAATAAATTTCATCTTTTTTTTCTAAAATACTCCAAAGATTTTCAACAGATTTAGCATGTCTAGTTTCTGTAGTCCTTATAAAATCGTTATTTGACAAGTTTAATGTGTCAGATAAATCTCTAAAAGTTTTGCTAATTTCATCACAAAATAATAATGGATCCATTTTTTTTTCTTCAGCTGCACGTTGTATTTTCTGTCCATGCTCGTCTGTACCTGTTAAAAAATAAACATTAAAACCCTGTATTCTTTTTAATCTTGCAAAAAAATCAGCGATAATACTTGAATATGCGTGACCCATATGTGGCTTTGCAGATGGATAATATATTGGTGTTGTAATATAGTAATTTTTATTCACTTAATAATTTATCATTAAATTCTAGAAAGAATGATTCAAAATCTAAATTATATTTTTTAACAAAAGAAAGTTTTAAATAAAAATACTTTTTAATTTTGAATGAAATTTTCTTAGGATTATTTATATTTTTGTAGAAAAAAAGTTCAATAAATAAATTCAAGTATTCTTTAATAAATTCATCAGATAAATATGATTTATTTTTAATTAAATAGCTTAATAAATCTTCAATATTACAATCTTTTATAGATAAATCGTTAGTTTCTAGAAAATTTACCAATGATATTAAAAATGATGGAGAATTATAATTGTTAATAAAGTCTAAGTTAATATTATTATATATATCCCTATTAAAATAATAATTCACAATCTCTATTACCTCTGAATTTAATAAATTTGATTTAAATTCTAAACATCTTGATTTAATTGTTTCTAAAACTTTAAATTCAGAATTATTGATTAAAATATAATAAGTTTTGTTATTGGGCTCTTCAATAGATTTAAGTAGAGCATTAGCAGAATTAATACTCAATAAATTAATATTTTCAATTATAATAAATCTGCTGTTATTATTAAAAGAAGTTTGATTAGAAAATTGAATCATCTCTCTAATTTGATCAATATCAATCATTTTTTTATCTTTTTTTTTTTTAATTTTAAAAATGTTAGGATGAGTGTCTGTAGTTATTAACTTAGACAAATTATTATTTAATTTAAATTCTTTTTTTTTTAAATCATACGTTTTATCGTTATTTTTTGAATAAAAATAATTCAAAAAGTGATTAATTAAGATTTTTTTTCCTATGCCTTTAGGACCATTTATTAAAATCTTATTTGGGAATTTTTGTATTTGATCTAGATAAATTAAATTATTAAACAGAGCGTTATGACCAATTAATTTGCTTGTTTCACTCATTTATTTTCAAAATTTTCTTTATTTTATTAATTAATTTATTTTCAATAATTTTTAAATTATCTTTGTTGCTATCTAATATTAGATATTTAGATTTATTTTTATTCGCTATTTTTAAGAATCCTTTTTGAACTTTATTATAAAAATTATATTTAAACTTATCATATTTATTATTAATTTTTCTTGATGTGAGCCTCTTCAACATATTCTTTTTATTAACAACACTTAAAAAAGTAAAGTTTGGTTTTAAATTGCCTAATAAAAAATTATTCATTTTTATTATTAAATCTTTATCTAAACCCATACCATAATGCTGATATGCTAATGTCGAGTCTACAAACCTATCTATCAATACAACTTTATTTTTAAAATTTTTTTTTAAGATTTTGTCAATATTTTCTGATCTAGACGCCATAAGCACAAATAAATCAGTTTTAATGTTTAATTTCGATTTTTTATTTAACATTAATGATCTTAATTTTTCAGAAAATTTAGTGCCACCGGGCTCCCGAAATGAAATATATTTAATTTTATTTTTTTTAAAATATTTAATAGTTTTTTTTAAATTAGTTGATTTTCCAGATGTCTCTACACCTTCAAAAACTATTATGGGATTTTTAGACATCACCCCAGATAAGAAAATTTATTGAAGAAATAAATCTAGAAAAGATATTTTGTCTTTTTACATCTTCTAATGCTAATAGATCATATTCTACTATTTGTTCATCTTTATAAGAAATTTTAACTTTACCTATTATGTCATTTTTTAATATTGGAGCTTTTAGTGGACCTTGATAATCAACAGATACTTTTAGATATTTTTTTTTTGCTTTTGGAATTGTTTGATATACGTCTTCATTAATGTATGATTTAACAGTTTTTTGAGTACCTTGCCAAACTTCCAATTCATCAAATATTTTGTCTTTTTTAGCAATATTAATTGTGTCAAAATTAGTTAATCCATATGTCAGCAGCTTAAGTGACTCTTTTGATCTTGAATTTTTTGATGTAAAACCGCTCCCAACTGCAATTATTCTTCTTTCATTTCTTTTTATTGTTGAGGCTAGTGAATATTTTTCATATGCAAGATATCCTGTTTTAATTCCATCTACTCCAATATTTTTATAAAGTAGAGGATTACGATTACCTTGTTTAATTGGATCACCTCCAGTTCTATCCCATGTAAATTCAGTTTCTTTGTAATATTCATAATAGTTTGGATAATTTTTTATCAAATAACTTGACATAATTAGTATATCTCTAACAGTTGATAAATTATCAGGAGCATTTATTCCTGATGAATTAGAAAAATTAGTATTTTCCATGCCAATTTCTCTGGCTTTTTCAGTCATCATAATTGCAAACTCTTCCTCTGTTCCAGCAATACCTTCAGCTAGTGCAATACAAGCATCATTTCCTGACGAAACAATGATACCTCTTAATAAATTTTCTACGCTTATTTCATCTCCAACCATTATAAACATTGATGAATATCCTGCTTGAGACAATCTCCATGCGTTTTCAGAGACTAAAAATTTATCATCTAAAGACAATTCACCACTTTTAAGTAAATCAAAAGCTATTATTGAAGTCATAATTTTCGTCATAGAAGCTGGAAATATTTGTCTATCAGCATCTTTTTCAAACAATATTTTGCCTGATAAATAATCTTGAACAATAGCAGTTCTTGCATTTACATCAAAATTAGCAAAAACTGGTTTTATCAGGAATGATAAAATTAATAAAATAAATAACAAATTTTTTATTCTCATAATTTAATTATTTCAATACTATCAAATTCAAGATTTTCGATGTTATGAAATCCTTTCTTTAATTTTTCAAAATCATTATAGGGTCCTTTATAAACTCTAAAAGTATTTTGTGACAACTTTTTGATTAAGATATTCTCAATATTATACTCTTCAAATAACCTATTTTTTAACATAATAGCTGAGTCTTCAAAATAAAAGTCTGCGAATTTAATTATATAATTAAAGTTTGTTTCAAAATTCTCAGTATTGGATTCTTTTTTTTCTTTCTTAATACTTATATTTTGAATCATTATGTCATCTACTGGGGCTTTGTTGGCAACCTCTTTTTCTTCATCAAAAGTTTTTACATCATTTGCAACATACAAATCATTAGAATTTATTGTTTCAATAAATATATAAGGTTCATTTGGATTTATTGATAATTCACTAACAATTCTACTAGTAATTACTGAATTGTAAAAAATAGGTAAAACTATTTTATTTTGAACAACAGTTAATAACGATTTTCCATTTGTTAAATTTGTTATTCTAACAGGGGTTCCATTAGGGAGGTTAGGACTTAATATATTAATTGATGAATTATCCAATTTATATTCTAATGAATTATTCACATCTTCGCTGTATATTAAGGCAAAACCTTTGTTTGAATAAACAATATTAATTAAATCTTCTTTCTTATTTATTTTTAAAGTTTCTTTAACTTCCTTTTTTTGAAGAACAGTTTTTTCATCTTCAGGTTTATTTTTAATATTTATGTTTTGTGAGTGATGCTCACAAGCAAATAAAGTTAAAAAAATAAGGTATAAAATATATTTAAATTGCATTCTTAAACTTATTTTTTAATGTGCATACAGCTAATGCAAATCTTAAAGATCTATTCCATTTTAAAATTAATTCATAATTTTCAAAAACTACATAAGCTGGGGTTAATTGATTTGCATCTGGTATAATATCATAATCCGGAGTTACCAGTGCTGCTTTTAAATTATCAAGATCATTAAGAATATCTCTATTTTTAATATACTTTTTTAAATAGGAAATTTTATTTTTATGCTTAATTTGTTTTGCAGATGTATTTAGATATTTATGGGGCGTTTCATTAATAAGCTCAACTTTGAAAAAACATGGAGCGCTGTTATCCCATCCTATTTTATTTAAGTAATTAGCTGCAGATGCAAATGAGTCTTCGATACTCTTTAAATTTATATTTTCATCTTTATTAAAATCAATTGCATAATTTTTAATAGTAGAGGGCATGAATTGGAAATTACCAAATGCACCTGCCCAAGATCCTAAATAATTATTTGGATTTATGGTTCCATTATCGAACAAGATTAGAAGAGTTATGAGTTCTGAAGTAAAAAATTCGCTTCTTCTTTTATCATAACTTAAAGTTGCTAAAGATGAAACTATATCCATTTTACCTAAATAATTACCAAAATTCGTTTCAATTCCCATGAGTGACAAGAGTAAGTCTCTATCTACAGAAAATTCACGGCTTATTTTATCAATTACTTTTTTGTTTATGTTATAGATTTTTATTCCAGAGTTAACTTTTTTAATATTAGCTCTTTTAGAAACATATGTTTTAGTGTCTTCATAAAATTCTGGTTGGTATCTGTCATATTTAATAACATTTTTTAAAAAAGAAGATTTACCAACAGTATTTTCAATTATATTCAGACTCACGCCTCTTTCTAAGGCAATTAATTTAAATTTCTCTTTCCAAACTTCGAACTCAGAGTCATTCGCGTAAACATTGCAATTTATGATAACAAATAGAAAAAAAACACAAATTTTAATTTTTTTCATAAATATCTTTCAAATATATAAATACAGCAATCCATATTAAAATAAAACTAACTAACTGATTTATATTAAATTGCTCATTATAAATGAAAAAACCAAGTATAAATTGCAAAGTAGGAGTAATATAAAAAATCATTCCAGCAGGTCCTAGTCCTGCTAATTCCACACCTCTTACATACAAAAAAAGAGGAATCACTGTCATTGGTCCTGCGAACATTAATAATGGCATTAAAGGGGGATTTGATAGACTGAAATCGTTATAATTATTTATACTTATAAAGTAAAATGCAACTAATACAAAGGGAAGTATATACAAACTCTCTATTAGAAGACCAATATCAGTTTCTACGTTAATTTTTTTTCTAAATAGATTATAAAAACTCCAACTTAAAGCCACAATTAAACCTACCCATGGAATTGAATTAAAATCTATTATTAATAAATAACTAACAGAAATAATTACTAAAAATATCGAAATTTTGCCTTTTTTTGTAATAGCTTCTTTAAAAAAAAAATTACCTAGGAAAACACTTATGATTGGCATTATAAAATAACCAAAACTAGCATCTATTATTTTATCTACACTAACTGCATAAATCCAAACACCCCAATTGATAAATATTAAAAAGCCTGAGATAAGTAGTATTAATAATTTTTTTTTATCTTTAAGAATTTTTTTAAAAATACTCCATTTCGAAAATAAAAAAGTAGTAATTATTAAAACAAAAGCTGTCCAAACACTTCTATGAATTAATACTTCTACATGACCTGCAAAAGAAATATATTTGAAGTAAATAACTCCAAAAAAACCCCACCAAAATGAACCAAAGGATGTAAGTAAAACTCCTTTATTAAAATTTTTTTTGATCATTTTTAATTATTTGAATACTTTAAGTAACTACTTAAGTCATTTTATTCTTGAAATATATATTAATAATAATAAAACCTTGCACACGGAGAGATGGCTGAGCGGTTGAAAGCATCGGTCTTGAAAACCGACAAAGGGGCAACTCTTTCCTGGGTTCGAATCCCAGTCTCTCCGCCATTCATTTAGAATCAATTAACAATTTTAATATTTTTTTATTTTTAAAGCTCATTTCATTATTTGAAATTTTGGAAATATCTTCATCACTCATATTAACTAATATATCTAAATCTTTTAAATCATCTATTGTTAAAGAATCAATGATGGATTTAACAAAACCACTTACAAATATGTCCATTTCTTTTGTACCTCGATATTGAGATCGATAAATAATTTTATTGATTAAATTTTGTTTGTTTGAATTCATAGTTTATAAACATATATATATATTTAATGAGTAATTTTGAATATTTATTATCACCTATTAATAAAATTAAAGGTGTTGGCAAAAAAACATTAAGTTCATTCAACAAAAAAAAAATTTTTACAATTTTTGACCTTTTATGGCATTTACCTGTATCAAAAATTGAAACTGCTGAAGATACAGAGATTGATGATTTACAAGTAGGAAAAAATTACAATATTAAAGTTATACCAATTAAATATAATTTTCCACGAATTAGAAATTTACCTAATAAAGTACTATGTGAAAAAAATGGGGTGAAATTAGACTGTATTTTTTTTAATAGTTACGAAGGATATATAAAAAAAATATTACCCTTAAATGAAGAAATAATAATACATGGAAAGGCAAACAACTTTAAAAATAAATTTCAATTTGTAAATCCAACAACGAAAAAGACTAATAATTTAAATATTATAAATGAAGATAGTAAATATAGCCTTTCTGATGGGTTAACATCAAATAAATATAATCAAGTAATAAATAGTGTTTTGCAAAATTTACCTGAATTAGAAGAATGGTTGCCAAAAGAAGTATCTAGTTTATTTGATAATGTATCGTGGAGGGAATGTATTATGAAAATTCATAAGGAAGAAATTACAAAAGTTAGAGGGACAAAATATTTTAGAAGACTTGTTTTTGATGAGATATTTGCAAATTTTTTACTTTCTTCTCATATCAGAAATAAAATTAAAAAAATAAAAAAAAAAAATAAAATTTTGGACTTTAAGTATCAAAATCAACTAATTAGCAATTTAAAATTTCAACTTACAACTGATCAGATAACTTCATTAAAAAATATAAATAAAGATATGGAGTCTAAACAAAAAATGTTTAGATTATTACAAGGAGATGTGGGATCTGGAAAAACAATAGTGTCTGTAATTGCTTCATTAAATGCTATAAGAGCAGGCTATCAAGTTGTAATAATGGCTCCAACTGAAATATTGGCTATTCAACATTACAATTTTATATTAGAAAATTTTAATAAATTTTGTAATCCTGAAATATTAACTGGTAAAACTGAATATAAAAAAAGAAAAAATATTTTAAATGATCTCTTAAATAATAAAATTGATATTTTAATTGGGACACATTCTCTTTTTCAAGAAAAAATTAATTATTTTAATTTAGGTCTAATAATTATTGATGAACAACATAAATTTGGTGTTAATCAAAGAAAAAAACTATCAGATAAAGGAGGGAAAGATTGCGATGTACTAGTTATGTCAGCAACTCCCATTCCAAGAACTATGATGATGACTATTTATGGAGATATGGATATATCTTTAATAAAATCTAAACCAAAAAATAGAAAACCGATTATAACATATAGTAAAAATGAGACAAAAATTAATGAAGTTATCAATTTTATTAAAAGTGAAATTTTAAAAAAAAATCAAGTATTCTGGGTTTGCCCACTTATCAAAGAATCAAAAAGGATTGACCATCAATCTGCTACAGAAAAATATAAATATTTAAGTAAAATTTTTAAAAACAGAGTTGATATTGTTCATGGGGCAATGAGTAAAGCAGAAAAGGATATAGTATTAAATAAGTTTAATAATAGAGAGATAGATATATTAGTTTCAACTACAGTAATAGAGGTTGGTATCGATTTTCCAAATGCTAATGTAATCGTTATTGAAAATTCAAATAAATATGGTTTATCTCAGCTACATCAATTGAGAGGACGAGTTGGCAGAGGTAACAAAGAATCATCATGTATACTTATGTTTAAAGAAGGTCTGAGTGCAAATGCTCGTAAGAGAATAACAATTCTCAAAAATACTAATGATGGTTTTATAATTGCTGAGGAAGACTTAAAAATTAGAGGATATGGTGATATATTAGGATTTAAACAAAGTGGTTTAAAAAAATACAACCTAGCAGATCCTATTCAACATGAAGATCTTTTCAATATTGCAGAAAAAGAGATTAAAAAAATTGAAAAAAATAACATTAAAATAAATAATTTTAATAAGCTTATCAAACTTTACGACAAGGTTGCTGTAATTAATGAGACTATTTAGTTTTAGTATCAGATGTCCCAGCGGAAACAATGAATTTTGATGCCTCTTCAAATGTCATATCTAGATATTCAATCTCACTTTTAGGAAACATTAATAAGAAACCGCTTGTAGGATTTGGAGTTGTAGGAACAAAAACATTTACTAATTCTGTGTTAGTTTTTTTTGAAATTTCACCTTTATTTTCTTTTGTAGCAAAACCAACTGCCCAAGTGCCTTTTCGTGGATACTGAATTAGAACCACACTTTTTTTTGATCCCTTTTTTGGAGCAAATGTTTCTGTCATTTGTCCGATAGCAGAATGTATGGTCCTTAAAATTGGTATTTTTTTTAATAAATCATTGAATAACTGTA
The DNA here is from genome assembly GCA_902528135.1 of uncultured Pelagibacteraceae bacterium. Classification (GTDB taxonomy): domain Bacteria; phylum Pseudomonadota; class Alphaproteobacteria; order Pelagibacterales; family Pelagibacteraceae; genus Pelagibacter. The sequence goes on from CABZRS010000009.1 coordinate 21,820, forward strand.
AAAATTTTTTACCAATAAATGAGAGTGACAATCCACCCACCATAGTGATAAAAATTACTGAAAGTAAGATTTCTAAACCTGGTATCGCAAAAGGTAAATAGCTATTTGGATTTATTCCTTGAGGAATTAACTTTGATGAAATTGATATGAAAAATGTTGTAAGATATAATGTAATTCCAATAGGGACTAAGACAACGATTCCTGTTATAAAATAGTTTCTTAGTTTTGCTATAAACGAAATTCTTTTTTTTTTTTGTTTCGACATAACTTTAATTGATTATAAATTACATGTAATATAAATATAAAGAAAAGTGAATAGAAGAAATTTTATATATTTAATGGGTTGTGGCTGTCTTTCTGCAGGTTTACACGCATGTACTACTGCTCCAATCACAGATAGAAAACAATTAAAATTAATCCCAGAATCAAAATTAAATGCACAAGCTGCTCAATTGTATGAAAAAGTAAAACAAAAAGCTAAATTAAGTGACGATAAAGAGAGTTTAGATAAAATTATTGGAATTGGATCAAAAATAGAAACGTCGATATCTGAGTATTTTTACAAGAATAATATGGAAGATCCAACTGTTAATTTTTCTTGGGAGTATATTTTAATTGATAATAAAAAAGTTAAAAATGCATGGTGTATGCCTGGAGGTAAAATTGCTGTTTACACTGGTATGTTAGATATTACTAAAAATGATAATGGTTTAGCAGCTGTTATGGGTCATGAAATTGCTCACGCTGTTGCAAAACATTCGGTTGAAAGAGCAAGCAGATCAGTATTATTAAATACAACTACTGGAATAATAGATATTGCAACTGGGGGAAAGTTATCCCAAGTTAATCAAACAACTGGTATGAATACTGTTGGCTTATTGTCCCAAATAGGAATTATGAACCCATTTACAAGAAAACAAGAAAGCGAAGCTGATTATTTAGGATTAATTTTTTCGTCTTTATCTGGTTACGATATAAGAGAAACTACCAAAATATGGGAAAGGATGAAAAAAGCGAATAAAGGTAAAGAACCACCGGAGTTTATGAGTACACATCCATCAAACGACAGAAGAATAGACCAAATTAATAATTGGATGAACGAGATTATTTTAAAATACCCACCAATTTCTTAATATGTTGGTGAGCCCTGATGGACTCGAACCATCGACCCATTCCTTAAAAGGGAATTGCTCTACCAACTGAGCTAAGGGCCCAACACGAAAATTCTTATATTGATTTTTTTATATTTGGCAATGGTTAAAATTTACAAAATATTAATATACTTATCATGAAATACTTCAAAAGTTCCCATTTTGATATTTTTTCTAATTTCGTACATAAGTTCTTGATAAAAATTTATGTTATTTAAAGTTAAGATCATAGAAGCTAACATTTCATTAGTATTATGAAGGTGATTCAGATAATTTTTAGAGTATTTGTTTAAGTCAAATTTAGTAACACTACTATCTAGGGGTGTATTATCTAATTTATTTTCAGAATTTCTAATTTGAATTCTACCATTCCAAGTAAAAGCTAATCCAGTTCTTCCTGATCTTGTTGGAAGAACGCAATCAAACATGTCAATTCCCCTTTTAACTGCACCCAATATATCGGAGGGAGTTCCTACACCCATTAAATACCTAGGTTTATCAATTGGTAAATTATCTTTGATACCATCTAACACTTCAAACATTTCTTTTTGAGTTTCTCCTACAGCTAGGCCTCCAATAGCATATCCATCAAATTCTATGTCTATTAATTTTCTAAGGGATTCATTTCTTAAATCTTTAAATAACCCACCTTGAACAATTCCAAACAAAGCTTTATGTGGATTTTTTCCAAATTCTGCCTTAGATCGCTTGGCCCACTCTGTAGATAAATCCATAGAAGTTTTAATTATATTATAATCATTAGTATTTTTTGGACACTCATCCATAGCCATAACAATGTCTGAATTAAGTTTTTTTTGAACTTTAATACTTTCCTCAGGGCTTAAAATAAAAGTTTTTCCATCAATATGTGATTGAAAAATTGCTCCTTTATCTCTGTCAATTTTATTGAATTTCGATAAAGACATCACCTGATAACCTCCAGAGTCAGTCAAAATAGGAAGTTTGCAATTCATAAATTTATGTAACCCGCCAACATTTTCGATCCTTTCGGTTCCAGGTCTAATCATTAAATGATACGTATTTGAAAGAATTATTTCACTTCCTGTTTTAATAATATCGTCGATAAAAACTCCCTTAACCGTAGCTTGTGTGCCTACAGGCATAAAAGCAGGTGTATTAATTTCTCCACGACGTGTTTGAATTAATCCAACACGATAATTTTTATTTTGATGTTTTAGGCTAAAAGAAAAATTTTTTATTTCTTCCATCCATTAAATTCTACTCAGATTTAAAGCTAATTATTTTATCAGGATTAGAAACAGATCCATTGGGTCCATCGCCTTTGGTTATCATGTCAACAAACTCCATTCCTTCAATTACTTTTCCAAATACCGTATATTGTCTATCGAGATGTGGTGTAGGACCAAAACAAATGAAGAACTGGCTGTTTGCACTATTCGGATCTGAAGATCTTGCCATTGATAACGTTCCTCTTTCATGTGGTAAATCATTAAACTCTTCCTTAAGATCAGGCATATCTGATCCACCCATACCAGCTCTACTTAAGTTAAAGCTTTCAGTGGATGAATTTCCAAATTGTACATCACCAGTTTGGGCCATAAAACCGTCTATTACTCTGTGAAAAACAACACCATCATATTTTCCACTATTAGCTAATTCGGTTATTCTTTTAACATGATTTGGTGCCACGTCTGGAAATAATTCAATTTTTAAATCTCCATCTTTTAATTTAAGTATCATTGTATTCTCCTTTGCATTTAAAGCTGTTGTTAATATAAATATTGATAAAAATAAAATACTAATTTTTTTAAGCATAAATTTCTTTCAGTGATTTAATAGTACTTTTAGTTGTAAATTTCCTTAGGTCACCCTTGTGTTGTGCTATTTCTTTAACAAATCTAGATGAAATAATCTGATTTTCAACGTCAGACATAAGAAAGACAGTTTCAACTTTATTATATAATTTTCTATTCATTCCTGCTAGTTGGAATTCATATTCGAAATCTGACACAGCTCTCAAGCCTCTAAGAATTAGATTTGATTTATATTTTTTACATAATTCAGTTGTTAAAGAATTGAATTTAATCACTTGGATTTTATTTTTTGGAAGTTTTAAGTCTCCATATAAAGCTTTTGTAACAATATTAAGTCTTTCATCTATAGGAAATAAAAAATTTTTTTCATTTCCGTCAGATATACCAACGATTATTTTATCTGCCAATTTTAGAGCTTTTTTTATGACGTCTATGTGGCCGTTTGTTATTGGATCAAATGTTCCTGGATATATTGCTATATTTTTCATTAAACTAAATTATCATCTAATTTAATTGAGGAGACAACCTTTTCATCACCAGTTAATTTAATAATTCTTACTCCTTGAGTATTTCGTCCAGCAATTCTTATTTCTTTAACAGCAGTTCTTATAACTCTACCTTTATTTGTAGAAATTAATATTTGATCTCCCTCAAACACAGGGAAAGATGACGAGACATTACCATTTCTTGGAGAATTAACTATACCAATTATCCCTTTGCCTCCACGATTTGTAACTCTAAAATCATAATGGGAAGTTCTTTTTCCATAACCATTTTCTGTAATTGATAGGACAAATTTTTCTTTAGCTTTAACCTCAGATTTTTCATCTTTAGTTTTTCTTTTACTTTTTTTAATATCATCCTTATCAATAATAGATAGTGAAACTATTGTATCCTTTTCTGAAAGATTAATACCTCTTATACCTTTAGAAGATCTTCCCTTAAAAATTCTTAGTTTCTTAGACTCAAACCTTATACATTTACCAAATTTTGTATTTAACATTATATCTTGATCGTCGGTACATATCTTCACTCCAATAATCTTATCATCAGAGTCAAGCTTCATTGCTATTTTACCAGATGCATTGATAGAAGAGAAATCTTCAAGGTTATTTTTTCTTATCTTTCCTTTGCTTGTAGCGAATATAATATGCATGTTTTTCTTATCAACATTTTCGTCTGGAAAGGGCATAATCGAACTTATTGATTGATGGTTCTTAAGAGGTAAAATATTAAAGAGAGATTTTCCTTTAGATGAAGCAGATCCTTCAGGTATTTTCCAAGCTTTAACTTTATAGGCTAAACCCTCCGTAGAAAAAAATAATAATGATGTATGTGTATCTACAGACAATGTTTGAACAACCGAGTCTTCTTCTCTTGTTTTAATTCCTGTTTTTCCTTTTCCACCTCTTTTTTGTTGTTTAACTCTACTTAGAGCTCCTCTTTTAATATATCCTTGAAGTGTTATTGTTATTATTACTGACTCTTTTTGAATTGTTTCTTCGATATCATAATTTAAGATAGCATCTATAATTTTTGTCCTTCTAGGAACTGAAAATTTATCTTTTATCATCTGTAAATCATTACTTATTACGCTTAACAATTCATTTTTTGAATTTATAATTTTTTTATATCTAGAAATTTCTGTCGCTAATTTTTTGATTTCTATCTCTATTTCATTAATTCCTATAGCAGTTAATTTTTGAAGTCTAAGTTCTAATATCGAAGTTACCTGATCATTAGATAATAAATATTTTCCTTTATAATTTTTACTATCAACTAATTTAATTAGTTTTGATGCTTGGTTTATTTTCCAAGTTGTTTTTAAAAGTGAATTTTTTGCTTCCTCAGGGTTTTTGGATGATCTAATTATTTTAATGACTTTATCAATATTCTCAACACTGACTGATAATCCAAGCAATATATGAACTCTATCTTCTGCTTTTTTTAAATCAAATTTTGTTCTTTTTATAACTACATCTTCTCTAAACTTTAAAAAATTTTCTAAAAAATCTTTTAAATTACAAGTCTTTGGTTTTTGATCAACAATTGCCAAAGAGTTAAAACCAAAAGATGATTCTATTGAGGTATATTTATATAATTGTCTCTTGACAGTTTCAGGTTCAACATTTCTCCTAAGATCAATTGACACTCTTATACCTTCGCTATTTGACTCATCTCTTATATCGCTTATACCTTCAATTTTTTTATCTCTTACTAATTCTGCAATTCTTTCATTCAAGTTAGACTTATTAATTTGGTAAGGTATGGATGAAACTACCAGTCTATCTTTACCATTTTTTAAATTCTCTACTGAAATTTCTCCACGTATTTTAAAAGATCCTCTTCCAGTTTTGTATCCTTGCTTAATTATATCTTTTCCAATTATTAATCCGCCAGTTGGAAAATCTGGTCCAGGAATATGTTTCATTAACTCATTAATTTTAATATCTTTATTGTTAATTAATGCTAAAGTTCCATCTATAACCTCACCTAAATTATGAGGTGGTATACTTGTTGCCATTCCAACTGCAATTCCACCAGCACCATTAACTAAAAGATTTGGATATTGAGCAGGCAGTACAATTGGTTCTTGCTCTGTTTCATCGTAATTACTTTTAAAGGATACAGTATTTTTTTCTATATCATCAATTAAAAACTGTGAAACTTTTGCAAGTTTAGTTTCTGTATACCTCATTGCTGCAGGAGGATCACCATCTATAGATCCAAAATTACCCTGTCCATCCACTAAAGGTAAGCTCATTGAAAATTCTTGAACCATTCTAACAAGAGCATCATAAACAGCTTGATCACCATGAGGGTGGTATTTACCTATTACATCTCCAACAATTCTTGCAGATTTTCTAAATTGTTTTGACCAATCAAATCCACCTTTGTGCATTGCATATATAATTCTTCTATGAACAGGTTTTAATCCATCTCTGATATCAGGTAATGCTCTACTTACTATAACACTCATAGCGTAAGATAGATATGATGAACTCATCTCATCATACATTGAGATTGGCTTAATATTATTTATTTTTAGAATTTCGTTTTTTTCCATATTAATTAAAATGGAATATCGTCATCTAAGCCACTTTGATCTAGTGCAGGCGCATCATCAAAATTTTGTTTATTATCTTGTGAAGCAATATTATTTTGATTACCGCTACCAAGCATCGTTAAAGATGAATTGTAACCTTGTATTAAAATTTCGGTTGAGTATTTATCTTGACCGCTTTGTTCATCTTTCCATTTTCTTGTTGAAAGCTGTCCTTCAACGTACACTTGTGCACCTTTTTTTAAATATTGCTGTACGACGTTTACCAAACCTTCATTAAAAACCACTACTCTATGCCATTCAGTTTTTTCTTTTTTTTCTCCAGAATTTTTATCTTTCCAGGATTGACTGGTAGCAAGACTAAGTCTTGCAACGTTTTTGCCGTTCACCATTTGCTTGACTTCTGGGTCTGCGCCCAAACGACCAATTAATAATACTTTATTTAAACTTCCAGCCATAATATTTTAATAATTAAGAATGTTTATTATATCACTTATTAACTTGAATATTAATTATATTAATCTATAGCAACAAAAATTATGCTTAAAAAGATAGTTATTAAGGGTGCAAAAGAGCACAATTTAAAGAATATAACGCTAGAGATTCCAAAAGAGAAATTTGTTGTCATCACCGGCCTATCAGGATCTGGAAAATCATCTTTAGCTTTTGATACTGTATATGCTGAAGGACAGAGACGTTATGTTGAAAGTTTGTCAGCTTATGCAAGACAATTTTTAGACAAAATGAAAAAACCAAATGTAGATTTAATTGAAGGGTTAAGTCCAGCAATTTCAATTGAGCAAAAAAATACATCCAAAAATCCAAGATCTACAGTTGCAACGGTTACTGAAATTTATGATTATATGAGAGTTCTTTATGCAAGAGCAGGTATACCATACTCTCCATTTACTGGTCTTCCAATTACTTCTCAAACAATAAGTCAAATAGTTGATAAAATCAAAACACTACCAAAAAAATCAACAATCTTCCTTTATGCTCCTGTTGTTAGGGGAAGAAAGGGAGAATACAGAAAAGATATTGTTAACTATAAGAAAAGAGGATTTAGAAAGATTAAAGTTGATAATAAACTTTATGATATTGACGATGTTCCAGAATTAAATAAAAAATTAAAACATGATATTGCAGTTCTAGTTGATAGAATTGTTTTAAATTCATCTTTAGGTAATAGATTAGCAGAAAGTGTTGAGACAGCGGTAAATTTAGCAAATGGATTAATGTTTGTAGAATATGAGGATGAAACACTTCCAAAAAAGTTTAGAAAAACTGAAAATTTAATCTTTTCAACAAAGTTTGCTTGTCCTGAAAGTGGTTTTACAATTGAAGAGATAGAACCAAGACTTTTTTCTTTTAATAGTCCTTATGGTGCGTGCGAAGAATGTGAAGGTATTGGTGTTAAATTAAACGTTGATCCAAAATTAGTAGTGCCCGATGAAAAAAAAACAATAGCAGATGGGGCTATTGAACCTTGGTCAAAATCATCCTCTTTATATTATGCACAAACATTAGCGTCCATAGCAAAACATTATGGTTTTTCATTGAATGATAGATGGTCGAGGCTTTCAAAAAAAATAAAAGACGTAATTTTATTCGGATCTGATGAAGAAGAAATTAAATTTTCTTATGACGATGGATATGAAAAATATTCACATAAAAAAACTTTCGAAGGAGTGGTAAATAATTTAGAGAGAAGATTTTTAGAAACAGATAGTGATTGGAAAAGAGAAGAAATATCTCAATATCAATCAGATACAAAATGTGAAAGATGTAATGGACACAGGCTAAAAGATGAAGCTCTATGCGTTAAGATCAATGATCATAATATAAGTGAAGTAACTGAAAAATCTATATTTGATGCAAAAGAGTGGTTTAAATCTCTAGAGACAAAATTAGATAAACGTCAACTAAAAATTGCGCAGCATATTTTAAAAGAAATTAATGAGAGATTAAATTTTCTGCTTAATGTTGGTCTTGACTATCTAACATTATCAAGAGAGTCTGGAACTTTATCGGGTGGTGAGGCACAAAGAATAAGACTAGCCTCACAGATAGGTTCAGGATTAACTGGAGTATTGTATGTATTAGATGAACCTTCTATTGGTTTGCATCAAAAAGATAATGTTAAATTAATAAACGCATTAAAAAGACTTAGAGACTTAGGAAATACAGTCATAGTTGTAGAACATGATACTGAAACCATGGAAAATGCAGATCATATAATCGATCTTGGTCCAGAAGCTGGTAACAAAGGAGGCGAAGTAATCGCCCAAGGATCATATAATGATATATTAAATAATAACGATAGTATTACAGGAAGATACTTATCAAACAAAAGCTTCATACCAATACCAAGAACTAGAAGATTAGCTAAAAATGGAAGATTTTTAGAAATAAATGGGGCAAGCGGGAATAATTTGAACAACGTGAATCTTAAAATTCCACTTGGGAGTTTTACTTGTGTAACAGGTGTTTCAGGAAGTGGTAAATCAACATTAATACTTCAAACTCTTTATAACGCTTTAAACCTTACACTTAACAATAATAAATCGAGAAAAATTCCAAAACCTTTTAGAGGTTTTAAAGGTATTGAATTAGTCGATAAAATTATTGATATTGATCAGTCTCCTATTGGTAGAACGCCTAGGTCAAATCCCGCAACATATACTGGGGCTTTTGGACCAATTAGAGATTGGTTTACAAATTTACCAGAGTCAAAAAGTAGAGGTTATAAACCAGGAAGATTTTCATTTAATGTAAAAGGAGGAAGGTGCGAAGCTTGTGAAGGTGATGGGGTAATAACATATGAAATGCATTTTTTACCTGATGTTTATATAACTTGTGATGAATGCAAAGGAACTAGATATAATAGAGAGACGCTAGAAATTAAATTTAAAGACAAGAGTATTGCAGATGTTTTGAATATGACAGTGGATGAAGGTTGTGAATATTTTGAAAATATTTCTAATATAAAAACAAAATTGCTTACACTTAAGAAGGTTGGTTTAGGATATATAAAAATTGGTCAACAAGCCACTACTCTGTCTGGTGGAGAAGCTCAAAGAATAAAACTTGCAAAAGAATTATCTAAAAGATCAACAGGAAGAACAATATATATATTGGACGAGCCTACAACAGGGCTGCATCAACATGATATTAAAAAATTATTAGAAATTTTACATACCTTTGTTGCAACTGGAAATACTGTTGTTGTTATTGAGCATAATTTAGATGTTATAAAAACTGCTGACTATATAGTTGATATGGGACCAGATGGTGGTGTAAAGGGAGGTAATATCATAGCTGAAGGTAAACCTGAGGAAATTATTAATGTTAAAGATAGTTATACTGGTAAATTTTTAAAACCAATGTTGGACAATAAGTTCAAAAAAACTGCTTAAATTTTAATTAAAAATGTTATAAAATAAAAAACTATGACATCGATTCTTCAATCATTATCTAAAACAGTTCATATCTCTTTAGCATTATCTATTTTGTTATTTTTAGGTTTATACTTTGGAAACGGAGGTTTTGATATCGACCTGGTTTTTTTGGAGTTGGTTATTTAGATATATACATGTCATTGTTGCAATTATGTGGATTGGCTTACTCTGGTATTTTAATTTCGTTCAAATACCAAACATGCCAAAAATACCTGACGAACAAAAACCAGCTATTGGAAAAGTTATAGCTCCAGCAGCTCTTTTTTGGTTTAGATGGGCAGCTTTAGTTACAGTAATATCAGGACTGATCTTAGCTTATTTAAATGGTTATGTGCATCAAGCTATGACATTGGGAATTGGATCAGGCGGTGGTAAGGCAACTGCCATAGGAATTGGTATGTGGTTAGGAATTATAATGGCATTTAATGTTTGGTTTGTAATCTGGCCAAATCAGAAAAAAGCTTTAGGTATTATTGAGGTTGAGGCTGATGTTAAAGCTAAATCTGCAAAAACAGCAATGCTATTTTCTAGAACAAATACACTTCTATCTTTACCAATGCTTTTAACGATGGTAATCGCTCAAAACCTTTATTAATTTTTTTCCTCTTTAACTATTGTTCTTTGGCTGACATTCAGTGCAACTAAAATTGGATTTGCGATATATATTGATGAGTATGTTCCAAAAATAACTCCTAATATCATTGCTAAAGAAAAGCCTTTTAGTATTTCACCACCAAATAAGTAGATTGATAACAGAGCTAACAATGTAGTAACTGATGTAATTATTGTTCTAGATAAAGTTTCATTAATTGAAATATTAGTTAAATCAAAAATTTTTATATCAGAAAACTTTCTTAAATTTTCTCTTACTCTATCGAATATAACAACAGTATCATTCATAGAATAACCAACAATAGTCAAAACAGCTGCAACGATAGAAAGATTTATCTCAAGTGAGAAAATAGAAAATATACCTAATGTAATTATAACATCATGAAATATGGCTATAATAGCTCCCAAACTAAACTGCCATTCAAATCTTATCCAAATATACAATAGCATTGCTGCAAGTGATAAACTTATAGCAATAATTCCAGATTTTAAAAGTTCTGAGCTTACTTTGGGACCAACATTTTCTACTCTTCTAAAGTCGACATCGCCAATAGAGCTAGATAATTTGTTTTGAATATTTTTAATAAATTCAGGATCATTTGAATTTTGCTTTTCAAACTTAACAATAAAGTCTGTTTCATTGCCAAATTTTTTGACAGATACATCTCCTAAATTCATTTGATTAAAGCTATCTCTAATAAAACTAATATTATTCGTTTTATCTGTAGTTCTTAATTCAATTAAAGTACCACCCTTGAAATCAACACCATAATTTAAGCCTTTAAAAATTAAAAATACTAATGAAATCACTATTAGAACAAGTGATAATATATTAAATTTCCTATAAAATTTATTAAAAGAAATGTCTCTCATTTTAAAGTAGCTGCTCCTTATCTTTATTTTTAATTACATACAAAGAAGTTAACAATCTTGCTATAAAATAAACTGAAAACAAAGTGGTTAAAATTCCAACACCCAAAGTTACAGAAAAACCCTTTACAGGTCCTGATCCCATAAAAAACAAAATGAAAGCTGCAATTAGTGTTGTAATATTTGCATCTAAAATGGTTGTTCTTGATTTTGTATATCCGGCATCAAATGCTATTATTGGATTTTTTTCATTTTTGGTCTCCTCTTTAATACGTTCAAAAATTAAAACATTTGCATCAACAGCCATACCAACCGTTAATATGATACCTGCAATTCCAGGCAAGGTTAATGTTGCTTCAAATAAAGTTAAAATACCAATTAGTAAAAAGAGATTTGAAACAAGAGCTAAATTAGCAATTAATCCAAATGCTCTGTACTTGTAAATCATAAATAAAATAACTAACAAGAAACCAATAAATAAAGATAAAATACCAGCGTCTATTGAGTCTTGACCTAAATCTGGTCCAACTGTTCTTTCTTCGATTATATTTAGGGGTGCAGGCAAAGCTCCAGATCTAAGTAGCAATGCAAGATCTGTTGCAGATTGAAAAGTAAAGTCACCAGAGATTTGTCCGGATCCACCAATTATGGGTTCTCTAACTGAAGGAGCACTAATTATTTTGCCATCTAAAACTATTGCCAATTGTTTGCCAACGCCCGTACTAGTTGCTTTACCAAATTTTTTTGCACCTACCCTATCTAAACTAAACGAAACTACTGTTTCATTTGTTTGAGAATTCATTGTTGGCTTTGCATCAACTAGATTATCACCACTTAAAATTATTCTTTTGCTAACAATCGCATCTCTAGAACCGTCTTCAAAAGATAATTTTTCAGTTCCAAAGGATTCTTCATTATTTTGAGAAATAAATTGAAATGTGAGATTTGCTGTTTTCCCAAGTAAAGATTTAATTCTATTTGGATCATCTAAGCCAGGTAATTCAACTAATATTCTATCATTTCCTCTTTTTAGAATATTGGGCTCATTTGTTCCAACCTCATCAACTCTTCTTCTAACAATTTCAATTGCCTGATCTAAAGAAGAGTTTTTTAATAAGACTAAACCATATCTAGAATAATTTAATGAGAAAAGATTCCCATCTTCTAAAACATCGAATTCATGAGATTTGTATGTTGGATAATAAGTATTAACATCACTTTCTTTATCATTTAAAATATTTTTTACATTTTCAATTTCATTATCTGTTGTTTCAAATAAAATTGTATCACCTTTGAGTGAAAAATTTTTAAGAGTTATTTGCTTTTCCTTAAAATATCTCTTTAATTCAATTATTTTTGCCTGTAGTTTTTGAGTAATTACTGGTCGATTATCTATCTCAAGAAGTAAGTAAGATCCACCCTGTAAGTCTAAACCTAAATTTATATTTTTTGAAAAAAATTTGTCATCAAATTTAACAAAATTTGAAAAAGCGAAATAGGAAAAGATAATTGTAAAAACAATTACTGAAATTATTCGTAATTTTGAAAAGTATAACACTTTTTTATGATGTTATTTTTTGGGTTCTGTAGAGCTTACTAAACCTTGAATTCCAGTTGCTCTGACAACTTCGACATTCACATTATCAGAAATTTGTACCTCAACTTTTTCGTTATCAATTATTCTTTCAACAGTACCAACTATTCCTCCGGAGGTTATGACTTTGTCTCCTCTTTTAAGTGCTTCCACCATGGCTTTGTGATCTTTTACTTTTTTCTGTTGAGGTCTAATTAGAAAAAAGTAGAAAATAACAAAAATTAAAACTAAGGGTATAAATTGTCCAATTCCAGCATCCATAACGTATCTTATTAAGTTAAGGCTATTTATCCTATCTATTATTCAAACTCAACTCTTAATTGATAGAAATTTTATCTATATTTGGCATATATGGCTTAAGAACATCTGGTATCAAAATAGATCCATCTTCGGTTTGATAATTTTCCATAATAGCAATCATAGTTCTACCCACTGCTAATCCACTGCCATTTAGTGTGCCAACAAATTCTTTTGAATTGTTTTGTCCTTTATATCTAGCTTTCATTCTCCTTGCTTGGAAAGAACCACAAGATGAACAGCTTGAAATCTCTCTATACTTATTTTCAGATGGTAGCCAAACTTCAATATCATACGTTTTTTCTGCACTAAAACCCATATCACCAGTACATAAAATAATTTTTCTATAAGGTAGTTTTAACTCATCCAATATCATTGTTGCAGAGTTTGACATCCTTTCTAATTCTTCTGAACATTTATCATTTTCAACAATACTTACTAATTCCACTTTATAAAATTGATGTTGTCTAATCATACCCTTGGTATCTTTACCATAACTACCTGCTTCTTTTCTAAAACAAGGTGTGGATGCGACTACTCTAATTGGTAATTCATTCTTTTCTAAAATTTGATTTTTTACAATATTTGTCAAAATTACTTCAGCGGTTGGTATTAAAAACTTTCTTCCATCACCTTCGTCTAATTTAATTTCAAATTGATCATTTTCAAATTTTGGTAATTGTCCGGTACCAAACATTGTTTCAGCAGTTGCAATTAATGGTGGTGATATTTCTGTATAGCCATTTTTTTGAGTATGTGTATCAATCATAAAATTCGATATAGCTCTTTCTAATTGAGCTAATTCTTTTTTAACAAATACAAATCTAGAACCAGTTGTTTTTGTAGCTAAGTCAAAATCAAGCATATTTAATTTATCTCCTAGTTCATAATGAGATTTAGGCTTAAAATTAAATTCTTTTATTTCACCCTTTTTTTCAATTTCTTTATTAGAATTTTCATCTTGTCCTATTGGGACATCACTTAATGGGATATTCGGTATAGAAGATAAAATATCAGTAATCTGCCTTTGTAATTTTATTTGATTTTTGTTAATTTCCTCAATTTTTAATGAGAGTTCTTTTGATTTTTCAAATAAACTTTTGTCTTTGGATTTTGAAATAGTCTTTTTTTCCATTTCAGATTTTTCTTTTTCTTGAATAAGCTTTCTGTTTTCCTCATCTAAACTTATTATGTTATCAAGGCTTATATCAATGTTTCGATTTTTAAGTTTTTCCTTAAAGTTTTCGAAGTCATTTCTGATATCTTTAATATTGTGCATTTTTTTCTGCCACTTTCTTTTCAATTATTCCTACTGATATTATTGATAATTCATATAAAATTAATAAGGGTATACCTAATCCAATTTGTGTGATTGGATCTGGTGGCGTTAAAATAGCTGCTGCTGCGAATATAATTACAACAACATATTTTCTTCTCTCTTTAAGAAATGTAGAATTCACAACTCCAATTCTAGCTAATAAACTTAATACTACTGGTAATTGAAAACTTAATCCAAATGCAAAAATAAGCTTCATTACTAATGATAAATACTCGTTTACTTTAGCTTCTAGTTGAATTGGTAAATTTGTGGCTGCCCCTAAACTCTCGAAGGATAAAAAGAACTTTATAGCTAAAGGCATTATTAGATAATAAACCAACATTCCTCCAAGTAAGAATAGAATTGGAGTTACCACTAAGTAAGGCATTATAGCTTTTTTTTCATGATTATACAGTCCAGGTGCTATAAATTTCCAAATTTGGATTAGTATAAATGGGCTTGTGATAAAAAAAGCAGCAAAAAAAGAAACCTTTAAGTATGTTAGAAATGTTTCTTGAAGAGCAGTAAATATTAATCTTCTATTTGTATCGTCATCCTTTACTGCATTCGCATATGGTTCAACTAAAAATCCATAAATGTACTCAGAAAAATAATAACAAATTACAAATAAAATAGCTAAAAATATAAATGAGTTTATTAATCTTTTTCTTAATTCAGTTAAATGACTTATGAAACTACCCTCTTTATTTTTACTCATCTTTTTTTTTCTCTTGATTTTCTGACTTAGGTTTTTCGTCTAAATCAGTATTTAAAGTTTCATTTGTTAAATCACTAACTTGTCCTTGCACATCACGAACATATCTCTTTGCTGTACCGATCCATGAACCGATTTTTTTTAACATGTAAGGAAAATCTTTAGGACCTACGACTATAATTGCTATTGAGACTATGATCAGTATTTCTAGCCAGCCAATTGACGGCATTTGTTATTCTTTTTTATTAGAGTCTTGATTTTCTGAAATATTTTTAGTTTGGTCGTCATCATTAACATCTGTAGCCATACCTTTTTTAAAACTTTTAATTCCTTTAGCTACATCACCCATTAAACTGGAGATTTTTCCTCTACCAAAAAGTAATACTACTAAAATTACTACAATTGCTATTTGCCAAAATCCTATACTCATAAATTATTTATAACCTTATTATTGATTTATTAAAAGTGATTTTTTAAGTTTCGTCAGATTTAAGGGTACTACTTAACATTTCATCAATATCGGAATAAATATTTTCCTTCTTATCTACTTGTTTTTCTTTAAAAAATTTACCTGTTCCAAATATTGATGAGTCTACACTTGATGTATCAATTAAGCCTGCTGAACCTAATTCATTAACAGTTGGCAAATCAGATAAATTTTGTAGATTAAAATGACTTAAAAATTCATCTGTGGTACCATATTGTATTGGTTTACCAAGAACATTTTTTCTACCTTCATGTTTAACCCAATTTAACTCCATTAGAATTTCTAAAGTATTAGTTCCAAAAGCTACTCCCCTTATCTCTTCAATTTCAGACCTTGTAACCGGTTGATGATAAACAATAATAGCAAGAGTTTCGATTGCAGCTCTAGATAATTTTTTTTCAACAGTTTTTTGTTCTGACATTAAAGAGGATAAATTTATTGCAGTTCTGAATGACCATTTATTAGATATACAAATCAAATTAATACCTCTATTTGAGTAGAAATCTCTTAGTTTTTCCAGTGATTGCTGAATATCTGTTTGTTTAGATAATTTAGACTCTATTGTTTCAACTGAAAGAGGTTCGGCGGCAGCAAATACAATAGCCTCAATCTCTCTTTCTACATCGGAGAGTTTAGTTGGAAAACTTACAATATTATTTTTTTTAATTTTGTTCATTAATTTTCCTTAACATAGATATCATCAAATAATTCTTTTTGTTTTAAAGATATATCTCCTTCTTTTACCAATTCTAAAGAGCCAGCAAAAATTCCTGCTTTACCTGTTCTTTTTAAATTAGGAGATTTATTAAACCCAGAGGGAACCAACTCAGACAAATTTTTCCAATCATTGAGAGTGCCAAATAACTCTTTTATTCTTTTAATAGCATCTTCAGTAGTAAAAACAGGAAGTTTAGGTATGTTCATAATATGAAAATCTTTAATCATGACTATCCCTGAGTATGCCTTTAATAATTCAAATAATGTTAAAGAAACTTTTTTGTCGTATATCGACTTTACACCACTTTTAGAGCCACGCATAAAAACATCTCTACCTAATCTTTTTCTATCTAACATTTGAGACGATAATAATCTAATTAATTCTAATTTTTTCAATTGTAATTTAAGTTTCTCAGCAACTTCAAAAGCTTTGAACTCCTCCTCATCGGTTTCAGGAAGTAATAATTTTGATTTCAAATAAGTAAGCCAAGTTGCCATTAACAAATATTCAGAAGCTATTTCTAAATTTATGTTTTCTTTTTCTGTTAGATATTGATGAAATTGATCAGCAAGTTTTGTAATAGAAATTTCTTCTAAATCAACTTTTTGCGATTTAGCAAGATCAAGCAATATTTCAAGGGAACCACTGAAATTATTTAAATTTACATTAAAGTCTAAAGAATCATCGGACATTTTAAATTACTCTAACCTATAATTTTTATTAATTGTGATGTTTTTTTTGTTACGAATTTGTCTAATTTTGGTGAATTTTGTGCAACTGTAACCATTTCACTTAAATTTCCATTGCAATGTAAGGCTAAATTGCATCCAGCTAAAAAAGATTTTTTTACTCTAACATCAAGTTTATCTTTTAAAGCTTTCATTGAAAGATCGTCTGTTAAAATTAGATTTTTAAATTTTATTTTATTTCTTATTAAATTAATAATTTTTTTTGAATGGGTAACATTATTTTGTGGATCAATTTTATGAAATAGTAAGTGGCCTGTCATTGCGATCAATGCTTTCTTGTTTCTAAAAGTATAAAAATCATTTTTTACTAAATAATCCTTATTTTTGGTTATTTTGGGAAGATTTTTATGACTGTCGACTTTAGCTAAACCATGCCCTGGTATGTGTTTCATCACTGTTGCAACACCGTTTTTATGAAAATGATTGATACAAATATCTCCCATTGTTGATACTATTTTTTTGTTACTTGAAAATGATCTGTCATCAACAATCTTATGAAAATTTTTTCTTTTAAGATCCAAAACAGGAACAGTATTAATATTTATACCTAATAATTTTAATAGGTATGAAATTTGTTTAACATAGACATTA
>CABZRS010000010.1 GCA_902528135.1 uncultured Pelagibacteraceae bacterium
TTTGAAAGAACTTCTTATATAAAAGGCTAAATTTTTATCTCAATATTATGGCTCGTATAGCAGGTGTAAACATACCACAGAATAAACTAGTAAGAATTGGTTTAACTTACATATTTGGAATTGGTCAAAAAAATTCTAACGATATTTGCAAATCTCTAGATATTCCAAGCACCAAAAGGGTAAATGAACTTAGTGATGATGAAATTTTAAAAATAAGAGAATTTATTGACCAAAAATTTACTGTCGAAGGTGACCTAAGAAGAGATACATCTTTAAACATTAAAAGATTAATAGACCTTGCCTCATATAGAGGATCAAGACATAGAAAAAAACTACCAGTTAGAGGACAAAGAACTAGGTGTAATGCACGAACACGTAAAGGTAAAGCTATAGCTATAGCAGGAAAAAAATTAACTCCACTAAAAAAATAATATGGCGAAAGATAAAACCGAAAATAAAGACCAAATTAAAGAAAATCAATCTAAATCAAAAAAGAGCTCATATTCAAAAAAGAAAAAAAATAAAAAAAATATTCTTAATGGAATTGCATATGTCCAGTCAACTTTTAATAACACAATAGTTTCGATTGCCGATACTAATGGAAATGTTATTTCTTGGGCTTCTGCAGGTCAAAAAGGATTTAAAGGATCTAGAAAATCGACACCTTATGCAGCTCAAGTAGCAGCAGACTCCGCAGCAGCAAAAGCATTAGAAGTGGGTATGAAAATATTATCAGTAGAAGTAAAAGGACCAGGCTCTGGAAGAGAGACAGCACTAAGGGCCTTGCAAGCAAGAGGTTTTAAAATAATTTCAATAAAAGACACAACAGCAATGCCACATAATGGATCAAGACCGCCAAAAAAAAGGAGAGTATAAATGGAAACAACCGAAGTAAATATAAAGAATTGGAAGTCACTTATCAAACCACCAAAACTTGATGTAAATTTAAGTGAAGACAAATCTTATGCTAAAATAATTGCAGAGCCATTAGAAAAAGGTTATGGACTAACATTAGGAAACTCATTAAGACGAATTCTTTTATCTTCTATTAGAGGTACAGCGGTTACGGCAATACAAATAGATGGAGTATTACACGAATTTACTTCTATCAAGGGTGTTAGAGAGGATGTTACAGACATAGTTTTAAATGTAAAATCCCTCGCTTTAAAAAGTAATTCTGAAACTGTAAATAAGTTAATCCTAGATGCCAAAGGACCAGGTGAAATTAAAGCATCAAATATTCAAACACCTGCTGATATTGAAATTCTTAATCCTGATCTAGTAATTTGTAATTTAGACGAAAATACAAATTTTCATATGGAAATGACAGTTAATAGTGGAAAAGGCTATGTATCCGCAGAAATTAATAAACCTGAAGAACCACCTTTAGGCTTAATTCCAATTGACTCACTTTTTAGCCCAGTAAAAAAAGTATCCTACTCAGTCAGCACTGCTAGAGAAGGTAAAGCTCTAGACTACGATAAGTTAATTATGGAAGTTGAAACAAATGGGTCTATTTCTGCAGAAGACGCTGTAGCTTATTCTGCTAAAATTTTTCAAGATCAACTTAATATGTTTGTGAATTTTGATGAACCTCAGGAAGTAATAGTAAGAGATCAACCAACAGAACCAGAATTTAATAAAAATTTATTGAGAAAAGTAGATGAATTAGAACTATCAGTTAGATCAATGAATTGCTTAAAAAATGATAATATAATTTATATTGGTGATTTAGTTCAAAAATCTGAAGGTGAAATGTTAAGAACACCAAACTTTGGAAGAAAGTCACTTAACGAAATTAAAGAGGTTTTAACAGGAATGTCACTTTATTTAGGGATGGAAATTCCTAATTGGCCTCCAGATAATATTGCAGAGCTATCAAAAAAACTTGAGGAAGCTATCTAATGAGACATAAAATGGGCTATAAAAAGTTGAATAGGACCTCAGAGCATAGAAAAGCATTAATAATGAATATGCTTAATTCTCTTGTCAAGTATGAACAAATTACTACTACACTTCCAAAAGCAAAAGTATTAAAACCACAGGCTGATAAGTTAATTACCTTAGGTAAAAAAAATTCACTACAAAATACCAGAACATTAATTTCTAAGCTTCAAGACGAGGCATCAGCAAGCAAAATTAAAAAAATATTGTCAAAAAGGTATGAAAATAGAAATGGTGGATATACAAGAATAATTAAAGCAGGTTTCAGATATGGAGATAAAGCTCCTATGGCTGTAATAGAACTTGTAGATCGTGATATAGAAGCGAAAAAAGTAGATAAAAAGAAAGCAGAAAAATCTAAAGTAACTGATAAAAAAGTAGACACACCTAAAGAAGCTTCAGCCTAAATAACCTTAATTATGAAAAAAACTATCAACGTAGATAATACGTATGCAGGTATGCGTATTGATAGATTTCTTCGAAAACATTTTGAAACGTTTCCTCAAAGTTTGATTGAGAAAAATCTTAGAAGTGGCAAAATTAAACTTAATAAAAAAAAAACTAAAAGCTCAACTAAACTTCAAATTAATGATTTGATTGAACTTTACAACCTTGAAATTAAAAGAGAAATTATAAATAAAAAAATAAAATTTAAACCTGCAGATAGAATAATTAAGGAAAATGAAGATTTCATAATTGAAAATAATGATGATTTTATTGTTCTTAATAAGCAAGCAGGCATATCTGTTCAAGGTGGAACAAAATCTAAAAAAAACCTTATAGATATTTTTTCTAAGAGTGATATTTTTAAAGATGATAAGCCTTATTCAGTACATAGACTAGATAAAGAAACTTCTGGGGTTTTTTTAATAGCAAAAAATAGACAGACGGCACAACAACTCACAACACTGTTTAGATTACGAAAAGTTTATAAGACTTATATTGCAATATGCTATGGAGAAATTACTATTAAGGACAAAGGTTCAATAAAAAATAATCTTATAAGATACGATGAAACCAAAGAAATAGTTGAGAATGCAGAGACACATTATGAAATTTTAGATAAAAATAATAATTCTACCTTTATTCTACTTAAACCGATCACAGGTAGAAAACATCAATTAAGAAAGCAATTATTTGATTTGGGTCACTCAATTATAGGTGACAAAAAATATAATTACTTCAAAATACAAAAGAATAATAAAAATCTTATGCTACATTCTTATGAAATTAAATTTAAAATGAATGAAAAAAAATATACATTTCGAGCTACACCACCTGAGTATTTTAGAAATATGCTTAAAGCAAAAAGACTTAATTTTTAATTTCTTTCAAAAATTTTTCAATTAATATTTCCGATATATTTTTATATTCTTGTTTTTTAATTTTAATAAGATTTGTAATTTTTTTGTCTTTAATTCCACACGGAATTATTTTTTTGTAAGCATCAAGGTTATTTGAAACATTTATTGCAAAACCATGGTATGCGATCCATTTTTTTACTTTAATGCCTATAGCTGCTACTTTTTCAATTTTAATATTATTAACTGTTTTACTTTTATGCCAAATACCTACATTTTTTCTATCTGCAAAAACATTAATTTTAAATTCTTTTAATGTATTAATTATAGTATTTTCAACTGATGAAATAAGTTTTCTAATATTTTTTCCTCTTTTATTTAAATCAATTACAAAATAAAAAACTAACTGGCCTGGTCCATGATATGTTATTTTTCCACCTCTATTTGTTTTGATTAACTTTATTGATTTATCCAGTAATTCATTATTTTTATAGCTTGTTCCTGCTGTATAAACTTCTTTATGTTCTAAAATCCATATTAGTTCATTGTTTTTTTTGGCGTGAATTTCATTCAATCTTTTTTCTAATAGTGAAATAGCATTCTCGTATTTTATTGGTTTTATTGACTTTTTTATCTCTATTATCATTATAAAATTGTAATATTAATATTTTGTATTAATAGTGCCAACTAAAATATAGATAAAATTATGACTTTAGTAAAAAAAATTAAAGATAAAAAAGTTAACTTTGAGTTTAATAAAGAATTTATAAAGGTTGTAACTGATAAGATTTCTTCTAATGATGCAGAATTTATTACCAATTCTTTCAATGATATGCACCCTGCGGATGCTGCTGATATTATTGAACATTTAAGTGAAAAGAATAGAGAAGATTTAATTAAATTAAACAACTTTAAAGTTGATCCTGAAGTATTTGTTGAGCTTAATGAGTCAATACAATCTGAATTGATTGCTTATTTATCATCGGAGTCTATTGTCAATATATTAAAAAACTTAGAGTCTGATGATGCAATTAAAATTTTAGAAAATGTTGATGAAAAAGAAAAGAATACTATTTTAGGATCTCTTCCTCCAAAGGACAGATTTGCTCTTTTAGAAAGTTTAAGTTATCCAGAAGATACAGCAGCGAGAATAATGCAAAGAGAATTTACTGCTATACCAAGTAATTGGTCTGTGGGACAGACTATTGATTATTTGAGAGAAAATAAAGAATTACCTGAAGAGTTCCTCGAAATCTTTATTGTAGATGAAAATTTTAAACCTATAGGAACTGTACCTTCTTCAAAAGTATTAAGAACCCCAAGAGATGCCAAAATGATGTCTATTATGTCAGAGTCTCAATTACTAATACCTGTTGATATGGATAAAGAGGAAGTTGGAAATTTATTTGAAAATTATAATCTTAGTTCAGCTGCTGTCACTGATAAAAATGATAAATTGGTGGGTATGATCGCCTATGACGATGTTTTAACGGTACTCAAAGAAGAGGCTGAAGAAGATGCACTAAGACTTGCAGGAGTAGGAGATGAAGAAATAACAGATGGTGTTATTACAAAGACTAAACGCAGATTTAATTGGCTATTATTAAATTTGTTTACAGCTTTCTTAGCTACTTATTGTATTAGCTTATTTGGAGCTACTATTGAACAGATGGTTGTTTTAGCTTTCTTAATGCCCATTGTTGCTTCTATGGGAGGTAACGCAGGTATGCAAACATTAGCTGTAACTATACGATCATTAGCTACTCAAGATTTAACAAAAAATAATTTTACTAACAATATAATCAAAGAATTTAACATAGGTGTTTTAAATGGAATTATCTTTGCAATTATAAGTTCAGTAATTGTTTATTTTTGGTTTAATGATATTCAGCTTGCATTAATAATATCAATTTCAATGGTTTTAACAATGATAGTTGCTGGACTTTTTGGAATTCTAATCCCAGTGTCTCTAAAAAAAATTAACATAGATCCTGCTATTTCATCAAGTGTTTTTGTGACTACAATAACCGATGTAATAGGTTTTGTTTCCTTTTTAGGAGTAGGTGCTTATTTCTTATAACTAATAATTATCAATCAATCTCACATTGTCGATATTATAAGCTACAAAAAGTCTATATTTATTTTTGAAATTGCTAAGCTTTAAAGTTTTTTCGTCTCTAAATTCTAAATAATCTATTTTAATATTATATTTTTTTTCTAGTTTTTCTTTGTAATTGGGCAAGCTAAGGGCTAATTTATAACCTTCGGATTTTGATTTGTATTTTATATTCTTAAGATAAAATGCAATCTTAGAAGCTTTTTTAAGGGAATTTTTTTTTAATAATTTATTACGTGTTGATAATGCAATATTTCTATTTATTCTGATAGTTGGGCATGGATTGATACGAACCTTAAACTTTTTTGACAGAAATTTTTTTATTAAATATAACTGTTGATAATCTTTTTCACCCATATACAAATCTTTTGATTTTATAATAGTCATCAGTCTATTCATGACATTTAAAACACCTTCAAAATGACCGCTTCTGTATTTAGCGCATAATATCTTATCTTTTTTTTTTAATTTAAATTTCTTAGCTTTAAATTTGTATATATCTTTAGTATTTGGCGTGAACAGATATTCTACATTTAATTTTTTTAATATATAAATATCTTTCTTAAGATTTCTTGGATATTTTTTAAAATCATCTTTTTTGTTAAATTGAGTAGGATTTACAAAAATACTTACAATAGTTTTACTTTTTTTATTCTGCGATGCTTTTATTAAAGATTTATGACCGGCATGTATTCCTCCCATAGTAGGCACAAATCCTACATTTTTATAGTCTTTAATCTCTTTATTTAAATTAAAAATACTTGTAATTATTTTCATATTATAAATATATGTTTATAAATAAATTATCTTTATGATTAAACAAGCCATTATTCCACTTGCAGGACTAGGGACAAGACTTTTGCCTTTAACTAGTGTTTTTGCAAAAGAGCTATTACCTATAAACGGAAAGCCTGGAATTGAGTATATTCTTGATGAATGTATTGAAGCTGGAATTACAGAAATAATCTTTATAATTTCCAAAAAAAAAGAAATGATAAAAAATTATTTTTATAATGATAAATTTTACAAATCATTAATTAAAAAAAAAAAAGACCCACGTATAATTAAAGAATACAAAAAAATTTTGAAATACAAAAAAAAAATTAAATTTGTTTATCAAAATAAACCATTAGGTACTGGTGATGCTGTTTTAAAAACTAAAAAATTTATTAAAAATAAATATTTTTTAATGCTCCTTCCAGATGATTTAATAATGAAAAGAAACTGTTCAAAGGATATGATCAAATTACACAATAAATACAAAGGATCTGTGATGGCTAGTATGTCAGTTCAAAAAAATAATGTGAATCGTTGGGGCATATATTCAATATCAAAAAAACTAAATAAGCAGAATTTTATAATATCTAATGTTATTGAAAAACCAAGCACAAAAGAAGCGCCATCAAATAATGCAGTAATTGGAAGATATATACTTAACAGGAATATATTTAAAATTTTAAAAAGACAAAAAAAAGGGAAGGGTGGTGAGATACATATTACTGACTCGATTAAAACAATGATTGATAATAAATCATTATTTATTGGCCATAAGTTTTCTGGAAAATATTTAGATTGTGGCTCTATGAGTGGTTACATAAATTCAACATTAGAGATTTCAAAATTATGAAAATATGTATGATAGGATCAGGCTACGTGGGGTTAGTCAGTGGTGCATGTTTTGCTGAACTTGGTAATAATGTTATTTGTGTTGATAATAATTCAAATAAAATTTCTAAACTTAAAAATGGAGAAATTCCTATTTATGAACCAGGATTAGAAGAATTAATTCAAAGAAACGTAAAGCAAAAAAGACTTCAATTTTCAACAAATATATCAAAGTCAATTATAAAATCAGATATTATATTTATATGTGTTGGTACTCCAACAAAAATTAAATCTAATGATGCAAATTTAAATTATATATTTCAAGTAGTAAAAGATTTAAAAAAGAATTTAAACAAATATAAAATAATTGTTACTAAATCTACAGTGCCAGTAACAACTGGTGACAAAATTCAGAAATTATTAACAACTAAAACAAATAAAAAATTATTTGATGTTGTTTCCAATCCAGAATTTCTAAGAGAAGGCGAAGCTATCAGAGATTTTATGTTTCCTGATCGAGTTGTAGTCGGGACAAATAGCAAAAAGGCAAATAATGTTCTAAAAAATTTATATTCTCCAATTATCAAAAAAAAGGGTAGATATTTTAATACATCAAGACGTGCAGCAGAGATTATAAAATATGCAGCTAATTCTTTTCTAGCAACAAAAATTACTTTTATTAATGAAATTGCAAATTTATGTGAAAAACTTAACGTTGACGTTACAGATGTTTCGTTAGCTATCGGAACTGATGAAAGAATAGGTGCAAGATTTTTAAGAGCAGGACCAGGTTATGGTGGTTCTTGTTTTCCAAAAGATACTCGTGCTTTAGTGTCTACTTCTAAAAAATTTAAAACTAATTTATCTATAGTAAAATCAACAATTAGCTCTAATGAAAATAGATACAAATATTTATTAACTAAAATTAAAGAAATTTTGAATAATAATCTGAAAAGTAAGAAAATTACCTTTTTAGGTGTTACTTTCAAGGCTGGTACTGATGACATGAGGGACTCAGCATCTCTAAAATTAATTCCCTATTTAATCAAAAAAGGTGCAAAAGTTTCTTACTATGAACCAACAGGTATTAAAAAAGATTTTGATAAAAAAAAAGTGGTTTATTTTAATAATATCAAAGATGCATGTAAAAATAGTGACCTTTTAATCATTCACACAGAGTGGAATGAGTTTAAACAGCTAAACTTTAATGGGTTAAAAAATAAGAAAAAATTTAAGATTTATGATTTAAGAAATTTATATTCACCCCAAAAAATGAAAAATAAAAATATCGATTACTTTAGCATAGGAAGATAATTAATTAATTTCAAATATTGCATCAACTTCAACTGCAACACCTAAAGGTAAACTATTAGTACTTACAGCAGCTCGTGTGTGCGTGCCATTACTACCAAAAACATCTTTAATTAAGTCTGATGCCCCATTAATTACTTTTGGTTGTTCGATAAAGTCGTCAGTCGAATTAACAAAACCTGTTAATTTAATACATGATTTAATTTTTGATAAATCATCTGAGCATGCTTTTTTAGCCTGAGCAATTATATTTAATGCACAACTTTGTGCTGCTTTGTAAGCTTGTTCTGTATTAAAGTCTTTTCCGACTTTTCCCTTAATTAATTTACCATCAGCATCGATTGATATTTGTCCAGAAATAAAAAGTAAATTTCCAGAAATTTTTGTAGCAACATATGAACCAACTGGATCAGTTGCTTTAGGTAAAACTAAACCCATTTCTTCTAATTTTGTATCAATAGACATTATTTACCTTTCTTTTTCTTTTTATTCTTATCGTACTCTTTTCTTTTCTCAATTAAAATAAGAGCTTCTTCCATTGTTAATTCAATTGGGTCTTTTTCCTCAGGTATAGTAGCGTTTAATGACTTGTATTTAATATAAGGTCCATATTGACCTTTCATAATTCTTACTGGTTTTTTATCTTCTGGATGTTCACCGAGATCTTTAATCAAAGATGATGAAATTCTTCCAGGTTTTGCCTCAGCTATTAGAGTTACGGCTCTATTAAGACCAATGCTAAATATTTCTTCAACATTCTCTAAACGTGCAGATTTATTTTCACACTTTAAATAAGGCCCAAAACGACCAACATTTACAGTAATATCTTTATCATTTTCTGGATTTTTACCTAAACTAATTGGAAGTGAACATAAATACTTAGCTCTATCTAAATCTATACTTTTAATATCAATTCCCTTGGGGATAGATACATTTTTAAAATTATTTTCTTCTTTTTTTAATTTTTTCTTTCTTTTTTTTTCTTCTTCAACATCATCAATTTCTTTTTCATATTGTAGATATGGTCCAAATCTTCCATTTTTTAAATATATGTCTTTACCTATATCATTTTGACCAATTAATTTTGGTTCTGCTAGAGTTAATTGTTGAGCAGCTTTAGACTTTGAAAGAGGTCGTGTAAATTTACAATCTGGATAATTTGAACATCCAATAAAAGCACCACCACGAAAACTATTTTTTAAACTTAATTGACCACTATCACATAATTTGCATTTTCTGTTAATTTTCCCGTCTTTATCAACTTCAAATATTAATGAGCCTAAACTCTCATTAAGCATATCTAAGACTTCTCTAGTACGTTTTTCTTTAACTTCTGATACATTCAAATTAAAATCTCTCCAAAATTCCTCCAAGACTTTAATCCAATTTTCTTTGCCAGCTGTAATATCGTCTAATTGATCTTCCAATTTTGCAGTAAAATCATAATCAACATATTTTGAAAATAATTTTTCAAGAAAAGCAGAGAGTAGCTTACCTCTATCAGTTGGAAAAAATCTTTTGTTTTCTATATCCGCATAACCTCTATTTGAGATTACTGATATGATACTAGCATATGTTGAAGGTCGTCCAATTCCTAATTCTTCTAACTTTTTAACAAGACTTGCTTCTGAATATCTTGGTGGTGGCTGAGTGAAATGTTGTTCATCCGTAAAGTCATTAAACTCTACTTCACCTTTACCAACTTCTGGTAATATATTTTCATCATCTTTATTTTCATCTAATCTTGAAACCTTTAAAAAACCGTCAAATTTTAAACTTGAACCACTAACTTTACATATGTTTTTATTATCTTCAGATGTTATTATTATAGTTTTTCTATCAAATTTTGCTGATTCCATTTGTGAGGATAATGATCTTGACCAAATTAAGTTGTAAAGTTTGTATTGATCTGTGCTTAAATATTTTTTCATATCTTCAGGGATTCTACCAATTTCTGTTGGTCTGATAGCTTCATGAGCTTCTTGCGCATTTTTGGCCTTTTTGCCTGAATAATTTAATGGGGCAGGTGGCAAATATGTTTCACCATAATTTTGAGTAATGAAATCTCTAAAAGTAACTACAGCATCTTTTGATATATTAGTTCCATCTGTACGCATATAAGTAATTAATCCAACAGTTTCTCCATCAATATCAATACCTTGATAAAGTCTTTGGGCGATTTGCATTGTCCTAGAGGCTCCAAAACCCAGTTTACTTGATGAAGTTTGCTGTAAAGTAGAAGTGGTAAAAGGACCAGATGGGTTTCGTGTATAAATTTTAGATATTATATCTGTAATATAATATTTTTTATTTTTAATTAAATCTAAAGCATTATTAATATCTTCTTTATTTTTAAATGAGAATTTTTCAATTTTTTTATCATCTAGTTGAGCAATAGATGTATTTATATTTAGATTTTCCTTTGTTAAGAAATTTAAGTTGAGTGTCCAAAACTCATCTGGTTTAAAAACCTCAATTTCATGTTCTCTTTCTGTTAATAATCTAAGAGCAACAGACTGAACTCTTCCGGCTGACTTAGATCCTGGTAATTTTGTCCATAAAATCGGTGATATATTAAAACCTACTAAGTAGTCTAGCGCTCTTCTTGCCATATAGGCATCAACAAGTTCATTTTCTATATTCCTTGGATTGTCTATACCGTTTGTTACAGCTGTTTTTGTTATTTCATTAAAAACTACACGTTCAACTTTTTTATCTTTAAGAAGTTTTTTTTCATTTAAAAACTCTTTTACATGCCAAGCTATTGCCTCACCTTCTCGATCAGGGTCAGTAGCAAGGATAATTTTTTCTGAGTTTCTAGCAGTATCTGTGATTTCTTTTAAATATTTTTTTGAGAAACTGTCTATTTCCCAGATCATTTTAAAAGAATTTTCTGGATCAACTGAACCATTTTTTGAAGGTAGGTCTCTAATATGACCATAACTTGCCAAAACCGTATAATCTGAACCTAGATATTTATTTATAGTTTTAGCTTTTGCGGGACTTTCAACAATTACAAGATTCATAATAAGCCAAACTACTTATAACTTTTAATCTGTCAAATTAATAAATTTTACTCTTAGTTTCCTCTTTGTTTATTAATCTTTTTATATTTTCTCTATGTGTATAAAAAATTAAAACAAACATAATGATGAAAAAAATTATGTTACTTTGATTAATGATTAGTAGATAGATTGGAATTGAAATTGAAGCAAATAATGATGATAGAGATGAATATCTTGATATTAAAAAAGTTAAAGTCCAAACAATGCCAAAAACTAGTGCATAATAAATATTTATAGAAATCAAAATCCCAACAAAAGTTGCTACACCTTTGCCACCTTTAAATTTTAGCCAAATTGGGAATAAATGTCCTAAAAATGCACAAAGTGCTGACATATAAACTAGATCAGGATAATTGAACTTTATATAGATAACAGGCACAACAGCTTTTGCTATATCTAAAATAAGAGTTAGATAACCCAAAGACTTATTGCCAGTTCTTAAAACATTTGTAGCGCCAATATTTCCTGATCCTACATTTCTAATATCTTTTTTAAGTAAAATTTTTGTGAATAGATATCCGAAAGGAATAGAGCCAAATAGATAAGATATTAAAGCTGTTACTATATAATCCATTATTCAGATTTAAATAATTCTTCACCATTAACAAATGTATTTAATACTTTGCCTTGAAGCTTTTTATCCTCAATAGGGGTATTTTTTGATTTTGATATCAATTTATCTTTTCTAACAACCCAAGGTTTATTTATATCTACAATACAAAAATCAGCGTCGTTTCCTATTGATAAGTTACCTTTATTTATTTTAAGTATTTCGGCTGGTTTTGATGTTAAAGCTTTTATTATAGTTTCCAACTCAACTGATCCATTATGATATAGTTCTAAGCTTAATGGTAATAAAGTTTCTATTCCTGATGCACCCGTTTCTGCTTGAGCAAAAGTTAATCTTTTATTTTCTTCATCTTCTGGTTTGTGATCAGAAACAATAACGTCAATTGTTTTATCATTTAACCCTTGAACTAAAGCATTTCTATCAGTTTCTGTTCTCAGGGGGGGTGATAATTTTAAGAAAGTTTTAAAATCACCAATGTCATTTTCATTTAAGGATAAATTATTTATAGAAACACCACAACTGAAGTTTACTTTATTTTTTCTTTCTCTGATTATATCTACAGAATTTGTGGATGAAATCTGGGCAATATGATACCTACAATTATTATATTCTAACAATGTTAGGTCTCTCTCTATAATTAATAATTCAGCACTTATTGGAATTCCTTGAAGACCAAGTTTTGTAGCTATGATACCATCATTAATCATTCCATCTTTTGATAACTCTGCATCCTCAGCATGTTGTATTATTAAAGATTTTAAATCTGAAGCTGAATTCATAATCCTATTCATAATTCTGGGATTTTGAATTGTTTTTACTCCATCAGTAAAACCAATTATACCTTTGCTCTGTAATAATCCAAATTCAGTCATATTTTCTCCTTCTGCTTTTACTGTTAATGCAGCTGTTGGATAAATATTAATTTTTGATTTGTCTCTTCCTCTTCTTTTAAGAAAATCAACTATTGAAACATTATCGATTACTGGATTTGTATTTGGCATTGTAACTACTGATGTTACACCACCAGACAAAGCAGCTTCACTAAGTGTTCTAAAATTTTCTTTATATTCATATCCTGGTTCACCAACAAAAACTCGCATATCTACAATACCTGGAAATATGTATTTTCCTTTTAAATCTATTATTTTTTCTCTAGATGGAATGTTGTTGGTATTTACTTTTTTTCCGACAGCTTCAATTTTTCCATTTTCTCCAATTATTATTCCTCCAATTTCATTTAAGGAATTATGAGGGTCAATTATATTTGCATTTATAAAGTATTTTTTTTTCATTTATTCACAAAAAATCTTTAAGCAGGCCATTCTTACTGCTACGCCTAATTCAACTTGTTCTTTTATTACACTTTTGTTTATATCGTCTGCTAAGTTTGTATCAATTTCAATTCCTCTATTCATTGGTCCTGGATGCATTATTAAAGCATCCTCTTTAGCATATTGAATTTTATCAGGTGTTAAGCCATAATACTCATAATATTCTCTGTTAGATGATAGAAACGAGCTTGTCATTCTTTCATTTTGTAATCTTAACATCATTACTATGTCACAATCTTTAACTCCTTTTTTCATATCAGAAAAAATATTTACTCCAAATTTTTCAATTTCATTTGGCATTAAATTTGAAGGAGCCACAATATTCACTTCTGCACCCAACATGTTTAGAAGATAAATATTTGATCTTGCTACTCTTGAATGTAATATATCTCCACATATTGCAATTTTAAGACCTTCAATTTTTTTTCTTCTATTTATAATTGTTAAAGCATCCAATAATGCTTGAGTTGGATGTTCTCTTCTACCATCACCTGCGTTTAATACTGCACAATTAACTTTTTGAGATAGAAGGTTACAAGCCCCTGAGTCTTGATGTCTTATTACAATAATGTCTGGATGCATTGCATTTAACGTCATAGCAGTATCTATTAACGTTTCACCTTTTTTGATAGCAGAATTTGTAATATTCATTGACATTACATCTGCACCTAATCTTTTTCCTGCTAATTCGAACGAGCTCTGTGTCCTTGTTGATGGTTCAAAAAATAAGTTTATTTGAGTTTTCCCTTTTAAAATATCAATTTTTTTATTTTTGCTTTTATTTAATTCTATGAATTTAGAGGCTTCGTTCAGGATAGTCGTAACATCACTAACAGATAAATCCTGGATACCTAACAAATGTTTTTGAGATATTTTAATAGCTTTTTTTGATTTAGTTGCCATTAAAATTAACTCTATAACTATATAGTATTAACTATGCAACCATTAATTTTGAATAAAATCTAAAGCACCTTGTAAAATAAAAGCCGCTGCAAACTTATCAATATCTTTCTTTCTTTTACTGACATTTATATCTAATTCACTTGATAAATTGAAAGCACCAACAGTAGATAATCTTTCATCCCACAAAGACACAGGAATATCAATTTTATTCGAAATATTGATTGCTATATCTTTTGCTGATTGTGAAGATTTTCCGTAAGTACCATCCATATTTATTGGATTGCCTATAATAATTCCTCTGATGTCATTTTCTGCAATAATACTTTCTAGTGCATCAATTAATTTACCTTGTTTAGAATTATCTAAGGTTTGAAGGGGAGTTGCAACTTTTTGATTATAATCACTTATTGCAATCCCAATCCTTTTTGTGCCTAAATCTATACCCAATAATCTTGAACCACTTGATAATTTGTTTTTGAATTCATTAATTGTGATCATATTGTATATTTTTAACTTAAGTGGTAGTTTGCGACATTATTTTTTATCATATGACGATAGATCTTAAAACTGTAAAACACATATCAAAATTAGCAAGGATCTCACTTGAAGAGAAAAAAGCTGAAAAATTGGCAGATGATATGAATTCTATATTTGAATTTATTGAAAAATTAAACGAGCTAAAAACTGAGAATGTTGAACCATTAACCTCTATAGCTGAAACAACTTTGAGATTAAGAGAAGATAAAATAACCAGCGATAATATAAGAGAAAAAATTCTTAAAAATTCTCCTGAAAAAAATGATGATTTTTTTGTTGTTCCGAAAGTAGTTGAGTAATGACAGATATAACATCTTTAAGCCTTTTTGAATTAATTAAAAATATAAAAGAAAAGAAAATATCGTCAAATGAAGCCTCAAAATCTTTTATTGATAGATCTCAAAAGTCAAAAAAACTAAATGCATACGTAACTGAAAATTTTGAAAATTGTCTTAAACTTTCAAAAGAGTTTGATAACAAACCAAATTATGATTTAAAACTTCCAGGTATTCCAATTGCTGTAAAAGATCTATTTTGTACAAATGAAGTAAGAACAACAGCTGGAAGCAATATTTTAAATAATTTTTTTCCCAGCTATGAATCTACTGTAACACAAAATATATGGAATGAAGGTGGTATTTTACTCGGCAAACTTAATTGTGATGAATTTGCAATGGGCTCATCTAATGAAACAAGTTTTTTTGGCAATGTTCAAAACCCAATTGCAAAAGATTTAGTTCCAGGTGGATCATCAGGTGGTTCCTCTTCGGCTTTAGCAGCTAATTTAACACCTGTAACAATAGGAACTGACACTGGTGGATCTATTAGGCAGCCAGCTTCCTTTACTGGAACTGTTGGTCTAAAACCCACTTATGGAAGCTGTTCAAGATATGGAATTGTTGCCTTTGCATCATCTCTAGATCAAGCAGGTCCGATGAGCAAAGACGTCAAAGATAGCTCTATTCTTTTAGAGGTGATCTCATCATTTGATAAAAAAGATTCAACTTCAATAGATTTTAAAAGAAATAATTATTCATCAGAACTAACTAGAAATATCAAAGGTATAAAAATTGGAATCCCAAATGAATACAGAGTTGAGGGGATGCCAGACGAAATTGAGAATCTTTGGAAAAAGGGCATTGAATATGCAAAGGATTGTGGTGCTGAAATAATTGATATTTCTTTACCTCACACAAGTTATGCTTTGCCTACTTATTATATTGTAGCGCCAGCTGAAGCATCATCTAATTTAGCAAGATATGATGGTGTTAAATATGGTTTAAGATCTTCTGGGGAAAGTTTAATTGATATGTATGAAAAAACTAGATCAGAAGGTTTTGGAGAAGAAGTAAAAAGAAGGATAATGATAGGCACATATGTTTTGTCTTCTGGATATTATGATGCTTATTATCTCAAAGCCCAAAAAGTAAGGCAGTTAATTAAAAAAGATTTTGATGAAGCTTATAATAAAGTTGATGCTATTTTAACACCTTCAACACCTAGTTCTGCATTTAAAATAGGAGAAAAATCTAATGATCCAGTTTCAATGTATTTAAATGATATATTTACTGTTCCAGTAAACCTTGCAGGATTACCTGGGATTTCAATACCAGCAGGTAGGGATAAAAATAATTATCCATTAGGTTTACAAATAATAGGTAAACCTTTTGATGAACAAACAGTTTTAAATATTGCTTATTCAATGGAGGAAAAAATCAATTATAAAAATAATATAACTGATTGGTGGATGGAATAATGTCTAAAAATAATTCGGAATATTTAATAGAAAGAAATGATAATATTTATGAAGTTGTTGTAGGGCTTGAAGTTCATGCTCAAGTAACATCAAATTCAAAACTTTTTTCATCTTCTTCTACAAAATTTGGTGCTGAACCTAACACTCAAGTAAGTTTAGTTGATGCAGCATTTCCAGGAATGCTTCCAGTAATTAATGAATATTGTGTTAAACAAGCTATAAAAACTGGTATTGGTTTAAAAGCTAAGATCAATAATAAGTCTGTTTTCGATAGAAAGAATTATTTTTATGCTGATTTACCTCAGGGGTATCAAATTTCACAATATAAATACCCAATTGTGGGTGAGGGCAATGTTATTTTGGATATGCCTGGAGGTCAAAAACAAGTTGGAATAGAAAGATTACATTTAGAGCAGGATGCAGGAAAAAGTATTCATGATATTGATCCGAGTAACACACTAGTTGATCTAAATAGATCGGGTGTAGCTTTAATGGAGATTGTTAGCAAGCCTGATCTAAGATCACCAGATGAAGTAAATGCTTATATAAAAAAACTTAGATCTAT
Source organism: uncultured Pelagibacteraceae bacterium (assembly GCA_902528135.1). Classification (GTDB taxonomy): domain Bacteria; phylum Pseudomonadota; class Alphaproteobacteria; order Pelagibacterales; family Pelagibacteraceae; genus Pelagibacter. The sequence continues at coordinate 17,006 of CABZRS010000010.1, forward strand.
TATGAGATATTTAGGAACTTGCGATGGTAACATGCAAGAGGGATCATTGAGAGCAGATGTTAACGTGTCTGTAAGAATAAAAGGCTCAACAGAATTAGGTACAAGATGTGAAATAAAAAATGTTAATTCTATAAAGTTCATGCAAATGGCAATTATTTATGAAGCAAATAGACAAGTTGATTTAATAGAAGAAGGTGAAGAAATAGATCAAGAAACAAGACTTTTTGATACAAAAAAAAATGAAACAAGGTCAATGAGGTCAAAAGAAGATGCTCATGATTATAGATACTTTCCAGATCCAGATTTACTTCCACTAGAAATTACGGATGAATTTATTGATCAATTAAAATCTGAAATCCCTGAATTACCAGATGACAAAAAAAAAAGGTTTATTGATGAGTTTAAAATTTCTCCTTATGAAGCAACTATTTTAGTCTCTGATATAGATACAGCTAAATATTTTGAAGAAGTTGTTGCTAAAATGGGCAAAAACCGTGATATGAAATTAGCTGTAAATTGGATTACAGGAGAATTATTTGCTCTTTTAAATAATAAAAATATTGAAATTGCTCATAGTCCAATAAGTGCAAAAAATTTAGCAAAATTGATTAATTTAATTAAAAATGGAACTATTTCAGGTAAAATTGCTAAGACAATATTTGAATTAATGATGGATGGTGACATAGACCCTCAAATAATTGTTGAGGAAAAAGGTTTAAAGCAACAAAGTGATCCAAAAGCACTAGAGGCATTAATTGATAAAATAATCAACGATAACAGAGAAAAAGCCATTGAATATAAACAAGGAAAAGAAAAGCTATTCGGTTTTTTTGTGGGGCAAGCAATGAAAGCTTCTGGTGGAAAAGCTAACCCTCAATTAATTAATGAAATATTAAAGAAGAAACTTTAATTTTAACGAAACCTATAGTCATTATATAGTTAAAATAGATGGGTAAGAACATTGAGATTTCTGAAAAAATTGAAAAATATATTAATAATTTTAGTTTTAAACTAAGCCCAGTTCAAAAAGAAATCATAGATTATAATAATACACTTGGAAATGAAAAGAGAATGCAAGTAGCGATATCTCAATGTCATTTTATCCATTTAATAATAAAAATATCTAATATAAAAAATGTGCTTGAGATTGGAACTTTTACTGGTTTAAGTGCACTTTCTATTGCTCTTGCACTTCCAGAGGATGGAAAACTTACTGCACTTGATAAAGATAAAGAGACAAGCAAGATTGCAGTAAGTTTTTTTAAGAAAGCTAAACAAGATAAAAAAATTCAAACGATTGTAAAACCTGCACTAGATAGTTTAGATGAATTAAAAAACCAAAAATATGATATGGTTTTTATTGATGCAGATAAGCTCAACTATAAAGAATATTATGAAAAATCAATTAAGATGATTAATAAAGGTGGTTTAATCATCATTGATAATGTTTTATGGCATGGTGAAGTCGTAGATGAAGATAAAATGGATAAATTAACATTAAATATAAGAGAATTAAATGAGTATGTTTCAAGTGATGAAAGGGTAGAACAAATAATTATCCCATTGGGAGATGGAATGACTGTTTGTAGAGTTTTATAATGTTTAATATTTTTGGTTTTTATAAATTTAAAAAAATTAATAATCTAAAAAAATTAAAAAAAAAGTTAGAGAATAATCTAAAGGATTATGGAATTAGTGGAACAATAATTATTTCCTCAGAGGGTGTAAATGGAACAATTTCAGCCAAAAATAATAACCTTTTAAAATTTAATAAACTTTTAAAAAAAATATTATCTATTAAAAAATATAATTCAGAAAATAATTCTAATAGTAAATTTAATCCATTTCATAAACCAAAAGTTAAAATTAAAAAGGAAGTTGTTCCAATGGGTTTTAAAGTTAGAAACTACAAATATCCCAAGAACAACCTTAATCCAAGAGAATGGAATAAAATAATTAAAAAAAATGATACAGTTTTGATAGATGCACGGAAATCTTTTGAGTATGATGTGGGAACTTTTAAAAAATCTTTTAATCCAAATGTAGAAAACTTTCGTCAATTTCCTAAATATTTAAATCAATTTAAAAAAAGTGAAAATATAGCAATGTTTTGCACTGGTGGTATCAGATGCGAAAAAGCAAATATTTATTTGAAAAAAAAAGGTTTTAAAAATGTATATGTTTTAAAAGGTGGAATTATTAATTATCTTAATAATATTGATAAAAAAAATAGTCAATGGAGTGGTGAATGTTTTGTTTTTGACAATAGAGTTTCAATAAAACATGGTTTAAAGCAGGGTAGTTATTCAGTTTGTAGTGGATGCAGAAAACCTCTTTCTGTTAATGAAAAAAAATCTTCTAAATATTTGGAAGGTATTCATTGTCCAAAATGTCACGATCACTTAACAGATGATCAAAAATCAAGATTTGCAATGAGACAAAAACAAATAATACTTGCAAAAAAAACTAGCAAGAGACATATCTTTAAAAAAGAATATTAATTAAATTATAACTTTATGGATTTGCTAAAAGAAAATATACCTTTACTTGTTAGAAAACTCGCAATACCAGCAAGTGTAGGTACACTTTTTCAAACCTTATACAATATTGTTGATACTTTTTATTCAGGATTAATCTCACCAGAAGCACTTTCGGCACTGAGTAAATCATTTCCAATCTATTTTATAATTGTAGCAACATCTATTGGAGTAACAGTTGGGGGAACCTCATTAATAGGTAATAGTATTGGAGAAAAAAATGAAAAAAATGTCTCTTATTATTTTACCCACATTATTATCTATGGATTAATCATATCAATTTTTATTACAGTCATAGGTTTATATTTTGCTGAAAGAGTTTTTAACTTAATGGGTTCGACTGAAGAAATTACAAATTTAGGGCTACAATATACAAATATTATGTTTTATGGATCATTTCTTTTTTTCCTTGTTGTATCACTTAACTCTTTGTTACATGCTGAAGGAGATACTAAAACATACAGAAATGTTTTGGTTTTAAGTTTTCTACTAAATATAATTTTAAATCCAGTACTAATATTTGGTTTTCTATTCATTCCTGCTTTTGGTATGATGGGGATAGGTCTATCAACAATTATAGCCCAATTTATAGCATTCGCGATTATTCTATATAAAGTCTTACATAATCCAAGAGTAAAAAAAATTACCAAGGAATTTTTTATAATTAAATTAACATTTTTAAAAAATATATTTTTTCAATCAATGCCAATATCAATTGCTATATGTGGATATGCAGTTGCTGCTACATTTATATTTACTTATGTTGGTCAAACTAGTGAATTGGCAGTAGCTGGTTATGGCGCAGCTACGAGAATAGAGCAAGTTGTTTTACTTCCTATATTAGGAATTAATACTGCAATTATCTCAATTATAGCTCAAAATTATGGTGCTAATCACTTCAAGAGAGTGAAAGAGACTTATTTTGTATCTGTAAAATATGGCCTTTTATTAATGTTTTTTTCTGGAATATTAGTTTATTTCACAGCAGATATAATACCAAGGCTTTTCTCTAATGATGAAACTGTTTTAGAATATGGTCGTAGATACTTAAAAATTGCAGCATTTATTTTACCCGCATATCCAATTTTCTTTTTATCAAATGGTTTTTTTATGGGATTAAAAAAATCTAATTATGCAATGATAAATAATATGTTACGAAATGTTCTAGTTCCAATATGTGTTTTTTATTTAGCCAAATATCTATCTGCAGATTTTGATAGTTTCTTTTGGTTGTGGTTTATTTTTCAATGGACGCTTTCGATACTATTATTTAGTTATGTAAGTTTTTATATAAAAAAAAAATTAGATAAACCTAGCGCTATCCTTAATCCACAACCATAAATCTTCTGAAAATGATCTTCTCACAAAAAGATTTATTTCATTTATTTCAGTATGATGAATAATTACATCTGTATGATTTAGCAATGTTTGTGTTACAGAATTTTTAGTATTTTTAAAATTATTGAAGTTAAAAGGAGACCCTGATGAAAGTAAATCAAAACTCTTTTTGCCCTTCATATTAATACATATCCATTGATTAGAAACATCAACTATTGAACCAAAATTTAATCTAGAAATTTCGTTAAAAAGATTATTGTAAACATTGTTATTCTCTTCATTAAAATATACTAACCATTCATCTGGACTTAGCCAAAGAGCATTAAATTGCTGATTTGATGAACTAGTATTTGATTCAATTGGTAAGATAATTGATAAAATCTTTCCAACTTTTGTAAAAAATTCCTTTTTTTTTCCTCTAATATTTATTTTTTTAATTGGCTCGGATAATGTTAACTCAAGATCATCTAATGATTTTTTTTCAAAGTTAGGATATTCTGGATTAAGCATTAATCCTCTTATTTTCTTTATCTAAAAAAATAAAATCTGAAACTGTTACATTGATATTTTTGTTTTCCATAGGAACAAAAAGTTTTTGACCTTTCATCTTTTTTCCACCTTTAACAACTGCTAGTGCAATCGATTTATTTAAATTAGGGCTAAAATAGCTTGACGTTACATGTCCAATCATTTTGACAGGTTTCTTATCTAATTCAGAAACTATCTGAGCACCTTCTTCTAATATTTCATTGGGGTCATCTGTAAGCAATCCAACAAGCTGTTTTCTATCCTCTTTTATTGTATCACTTCTATAAAGTGATCTTTTACCAATAAAGTCATATTTTTTTTTACTAACTATCCAATCCATCTGAAGATCAATTGGAGTCATAGTTCCATCTGTGTCTTGACCAACAATAATAAATCCCTTTTCAGCCCTTAATAAATGCATTGTTTCTGTTCCATAAGGAGTAATTTTGTATTCTTCTCCTGCCTTGATACAGTTTTCCCATAATGATCTACCATATTTTGACTCTATATTAATTTCATAACTAAGCTCTCCTGTGAAACTTATTCTCATTATTCTACATTCAATTTTGTCAATTATTGCATCTTGGTAAGACATGTGAGGAAAGGCTTCATCACTAAAATCTTTATTAGGAAATAATTTTTTTAATATTTTTTTTGAGTTTGGACCACAAATACTCGCTGTAGAATAGTGATCAGTAACAGAGGTTAAGTAAACATCTAGTTCTCGCCATTCTGTTTGTAAATAGTCTTCAAGTTTAGAAAGCACATTTGCTGCGCCACCAGTAGTTGTGGTCATTAAATAATGATTTTCATCCAATCTTGTGGTTACACCATCATCATAAACCATCCCATCTTCATTTAACATTAAACCATATCGGCATTTCCCAATTCCTAATTTTGACCAAGCATTTGTATAAACTCTATTTAAAAATTCAGAAGCATCAGATCCCTGAATATCTATTTTTCCTAATGTAGAAGCATCTAAAATTCCAGCACTGTCTCTTGCAGTTTTACTTTCTCTTTGAACTGCATCATGAAGATTTTCATTATTAATAGGGTAGTACCATGGTCTTTTCCATTGTCCAACGTTTTCAAACTTTGCATTATTTTGAACGTGCCATTCATGAATTGAGGTTTTTCTTAAAACATCAAAAAATTTTCCAACACTTCTTCCTACAATTGCTCCAAAAGTTAATGGTGTAAATGGTGGTCTAAAAGTAGTTGTACCTAAAGTACCCATTTTTACTCCAGCTGTGTCAGCAATAATTCCTAGAGCATGCATATTAGATAATTTACCCTGATCTGTAGCCATTCCAGTTGTTGTATATCTCTTTACATGTTCTATTGATTTAAAACCTTCTCTAAGTGCTAACTTTATATCTTTCGCTGTCGAATCATTTTGAAAATCTATAAAAGATTTAGTTTTACCTTCTGATATAGTATTTGGTAACAACCATATGTTTTTCTTTTCTAACTCTTTTGAACATGAAACTGAAATTTTATCAAAAACACTTTCATTAATATTTAAAAATTTTTTAACTTTATTATTTGTATTTTTAACTATTTCTTCTAATTCAAAATCACCGTTACATGATCCAACATTTATATGATTTTCACTTTTTTCACTTGGAACAAATACTTGATCTATTTCTCTAAAATCTAATTTTCCTCCTGATTGCGTATGCATATGCACCATCGGTGTCCAACCTCCACTTATTGATAAACAATCACACTGAATTTTATGTTTATTTCCAGTAACATTTGATCCATCTTCTGATAAATTCATAATTTCTATTGATTTTATCTTTTTGTAGCCAAAAGTATTTACCACTGTAGAGTTCCAATATATTTCAATCCCTAGGTCTTCAGCATCTTTAACAATATTTGATGAAGATTTTTTTCTAATATCAATAATCTTTACTGATATTCCTTTTTCAAATAATGACACTGCAGTTTCGTAAGCACTATCATTGTTAGTAAAAATAATATTATTTAATCCACTGGATACACCATAAAAATCTAAATATTTTTTAACAGAGTTAGCAAGTATAATTCCAGGTCTATCATTGTTGTTGAATATAAGAGGTCTTTCTATTGCACCAGCAGCAACAATTACTTTATCTGCTCTTATTTTCCATAATCTCTGTCTTATACCGCCATTTTTTTTATCTAATGGTAAATGATCTGATATATTTTCTTTGGCCAAAAGGTAGTTATAACTATGAAAAGCGGCCAAACTTGTTCTAGTTTTTATTATTAAATTATCTAATCTTTCTAATTCTGATATTTCATTCATTAACCATTCGTTTGATTTTTGATTATCTATTATAAAATTTTTATTATTTTGATAAATTGTGGATCCACCTAGTATTTTTTTATCATCAATTAATATTGTCTTTAAATTATTTTTTGCTGCTATTTTAGCTGATATAATACCTGAAATCCCACCTCCAATAACTAATACATCACAATGCTCATGTTTATGGTCATATATGTCTGGATCTGGTTGTGTAGGTGATTTGCCAAGGCCTGCAGACAATCTTATTAATGGTTCATAAATTTTTTTCCAGAAACTTTTAGGCCACATAAAAGTCTTATAATAAAAACCTGCCGGTATAAATGGTGATATTAAGTTGTTAATTCCACCTATGTCAAAATTAAGATTTGGCCAACAATTTTGACTAGATGCTTTCAATCCTTCATAAAGTTCTATTTCTGTAATTCTTACATTAGGCTCTGTAAAATCAGTATTATCATTTATTTGGCATATTGCGTTTGGCTCTTCAGACCCACATGACATAATACCTCTTGGACGGTGATACTTAAAACTTCTTCCAACTAAATGAATGCCATTTGATAGAAGTGCTGAGGCTAGGGTATCACCCTCAAAACCATGATATTCTTTACTGTCAAAAGTAAATGAAACAGTTTTTGTTTGATCAATAAATCTGGTTTTATTAATTCTATATTTGGTCATTTAAATTACTGGAGGTTTTTCACCCATTTTGTAAACTGCATGTATTTTGTCATTTGATGTATCCCTAACCATATTAAACCATTTTCTACATCCATGAGCATGGTTCCATCTTTCAAACTGAACACCTTTAATATTCTTTCTCATAAATAAATATTCTGCCCATTCATCATCACTTAGCTCTGTAGGTTGTTTTGGTCTTACAATGTGTGCTTCGCCACCACATGAAAACTCACTCTGGTCTCTTTCTCCACAATATGGGCAATTTATAACAAACATTAGTGTGCTACAGCAGCTGCACCATGTTCATCAACAAGATCTCCACTAACAAATCTGTTAAGATTAAATGCTGCATTTAATTTATGTGGCTCATCATTAGCAATTGTGTGAGCAAATAAATCACCTGATCCAGGTGTTGCTTTAAAACCTCCTGTTCCCCATCCACAGTTAAAATAAAGACCTTTTATATTTGTTTTGCTAATGATCGGACTTGCATCCGGGCAAATATCAACAATACCACCCCATTGTCTTAACATCTTCATTCTACTAAAAATAGGGTACAGCTCTAATATAGCTTTTAAGGTACCTTCTACTACATCATGACTTCCTCTTTGTGTATAAGATATGTAAGCATCTGTTCCAGCACCAATTACTAATTCACCTTTATCAGATTGACTAACATATGCATGGACAGCATTAGACATTACAACTGTATCTATTATTGGTTTGACTGGTTCTGAGACTAATGCTTGTAATGGTTTGCTCTCAAGTGGTAATTTTAAGCCTGCCATATTAGCAATTACACTTGAATGACCTGCGGCTACTACACCAATTTTTTTTGTTTTGATAAATCCTTTTGTAGTATCAAGTCCTTCAACTTGGTCTCCATTTCTTTTTATTCCTTTAACTTCACAATTTTGAATTATATCTACACCCATTGCATCTGCACCTCTTGCATAACCCCATGCAACAGCATCATGTCTTGCAGTTCCAGCTCTTCTTTGTAAAGTTCCACCAAGTACAGGATATCTTATATCTTGAGAAATATTTATTATTGGACAAAATTCTTTAACTTGTTTTGTGTCTAACCAAACAGCATCAATTCCATTTAACCTATTTGCATGAGTTCTTCTTTTTAAATCTCTAACGTCTTGAAGGTTATGAGCTAAGTTCATAACTCCACGTTGACTAAACATTATATTATAATTTAATTCTTGAGATAAATTTTCCCAAATTTTTAAAGCATGGTCATACAATCCAGCGCTAGCATCCCATAAATAATTTGATCTTATGATTGTTGTATTTCTACCAGTATTACCTCCACCAATCCAACCTTTTTCTAAAACTGCAATATTTTTCATGTTATGTTTTTTTGCAAGATAGTATGCCGTGGCTAGCCCATGCCCACCACCTCCAACAATTACTGCTTCGTATTCTTTTTTAGGCTCAGGATTGCCCCAGGCTTGTTTCCAGTTTTCATGCTGCGAAAAAGCATTTTTTATAAGTGAAAAAATTGAATATTTATTTTTCATATTTGCAAGAAATTACTTGATTAATATTGAATATTCAATGATTTCAAGTTACACATGTACAAATGGAAGAGTGGGTGAGTTGGCTTAAACCAGCAGTTTGCTAAATTGCCGAAGGAGCAATCCTTCCAAGGGTTCGAATCCCTTCTCTTCCGCCATTTAATAAAGGTTCTGATTTTTAAAAAAATCTTTTAGGTATATTGGCTTTTGAGACAAAATGTACCTGTAAACATTGTAATTTTCTAAAACTCTTTGTACATAATTTCTTGTTTCTTTAAATTTAATAAGCTCAACCCAATCAACATAGTCAATCTGTTTTTTTTGAGGATCCTTATTAATTTTTTTCCAATACTTTACTCTCTTAGGACCAGCATTGTAAGCGGCTGTAGCAAAAGGGTAGGATCCTTTATACTGATTGATTAAACCAGCAATATAATGAGATCCTAAATTAATATTATATTCGGGGTCAGTCGTTAATTTAGACTTCGAGTATCCTAACTTAGCTTGTTTTGATACAGTCTTAGCCGTATAAGGCATAAGTTGCATTAATCCTTGAGCTCCAACTCTACTCCTTGCAGAGGTATCAAATTCACTTTCTTGTCTGATAATAGATAATATTAATGCTGGATCAGGAATTTTTCTGCCACCAACAAATTTTGGCACACTCATTATTGGATAATTAAATTGGTTGTGAAATCTTTTTTGATATGAGGCAATTTTAGAAACTTGTATAGCAAAATCAAAACGTGATATATCTGAAGCTAATTTAGCAGCTAAAGCCTCACTGCCTTTTTCTACATTATCATTTGCTAAAAACCTTAAGATATGTTTTGTGTATTTATCTTTATTTAAATAATCAAGTAAATCAACAATAGCGACAAGTTTTTTTGAGTAAAACTCTTGTTCATAATCATCATCTACAAACATTAATTTATCTAGTTCAAATTTCTCTTGAGGTTTCACCTTCATATGTGAGAGTTGACCATAGTAAGTTGTTAAATATTTTGATCCCTCCAAGAACCATTTATTTGAGCTTTCTGTATCCCCAATTTTTTCATAAGTTTTACCTAACCAATACGAACCCCTAGATAAGCTGATTGGATAGCTAACATTCCTATAAAAATTTAAAAAATGATTTTCTGCTTGTTGTGCATTTTTTAAAAAACTGAGTGCTATCCAGCCACTCACCCACTCAGCCTCGGCATAGTCTGCACCTTCTGTCATTGCGTGATTTGAAACAATTTTATATGCAGTTTTATATTTTTTTTTATAAATGAAGGATCTTGCAATTATTGACCTTTCTCTCCACCATTTATCTGGTCTAACTAAATATTCTTCAGTATTATTTATTTTATTAAGAATTTCTAGCGAGCTATCTACGCGTCCTTTTTTTCTCCTCCATTTTAATCTATCATAATTTAAACCAGCATCATTCTTAAAGTTCTTTGGTACTTTTTTTATCGCTTCATCAACCCCATATCCTCTGCTTATTAATATCTGTCTTGCTGTATAAAGTAATTGATACTCACTAGGAAGGTATCTAATAACCCTTTTAAGATCCCAATGTTTTCCTTCCCAAGCATAATAATCAGCTCTATTTATATAATCAGAGGTATCTAGAATATTTTTAAATTTTTTTCTGAAATATTTTAAATTATTTGTATTTAGATCCGCATTTATAAACCCCTCTTTTATTAATTTTATCCCATCCCCAGACTTTCCAGTTTTAATAAAACTCTCACCTAGCATCATTTTACCATATCCACTTAATGGTTCATTGCTTTGAAACCAATTAATAATTTCAGTCGGAGAATGGTTTTGTAAATTTATTTTGTGTTCAGCAAGATATTTAATTCTATTAAATCTTGGATAATCTTTAACTCTTTCGATAAACCTTTTGTATTCAGAAAAAGTTACTTTATTTCCTGATGTAAGAAGATGTCTCCACTGTATAAAATCATATATTGATTGAGCCCTTGCTTTTTTCGCGGTATTTTTTGCGTCTTTCCAATTAGACTTTTCCATAAATCTAATTGCTTGTTTTGCAAATTCAAAATCTCTCTCACTATAATATCTAGTTTTTTTAACATTTCTTAATGATTGTTTTTTTACTATAAGTGGTTTTTTAGGGGGTAACAAGATTCCAAAGATCTCTTTAAGTAAATCTTTATCATCCTTTAAACTTTGTTTTTCATTCAATGTTCTGGGTTTAAAGGGAGGAACTACGACCTGACTTTTAAACGCAGGTTTTTTCTTAGGTATTATTATTTCATTTGAATATGATGATTGAAAAAAGGTTAAAAAAAATATAGTTGTTAGGAGTAATTTAGATTTTCTAAAAATCATTTTTAATAACTTATGATATAAATATTTATGTTTAAAGGTTCAAATGTAGCTTTAGTTACACCATTTAAAGGCAATAGTCTTGACGAGGAAACTTATATAAAAATTATTAATTTTCATTTAGAAAATGGAACAAATGGACTTGTGCCAGCAGGTACAACAGGCGAGTCTCCAACTCTTTCACATAAAGAACATGAAAAAGTTATAGAGTTGTGCATACAAGAAGCTAAAGGAAAAATTCCAGTGATCGCAGGTACGGGATCAAATTCTACTACAGAAGCCATATCACTCACAGAGCACGCCGAAAAGGCTGGTGCAGATGGTGCCTTGATAGTGACACCTTATTATAACAAACCCACTCAGGAGGGCTTATATCAGCATTACAAAGCTATAAATGACAAATGTGGCATACCAATCATAATTTATAATATTCCTGGCAGATCAGTTATTGATATGACAGTAGATACTATGGCAAGATTATTTGAACTGAAGAACATAGTTGGAGTAAAGGATGCAACTGGTGATTTGAATAGGGTAGATGAGACTTTCAAAAAAATTGGCAATGAATTTATCCAACTAACAGGTGAGGACGGTCTTGCTTATGACTATAATAAAAGAGGTGGCGTAGGGTGTATTTCTGTTACAGCCAACATAGCTCCTAAAATGTGTTCTGATATGCAAAAATTTTCAAAATCAGAAGATAAAGATGAGCAAAAAAAGGCTGGAGAGATAGATAAAAAACTTCAACCTGTTCATAAATCTTTGTTTATTGAGAGCAATCCGTCACCAGTTAAATACGCAGCTAAATTAATCGGCCTCTGTGATGATAATGTGAGATTACCTTTGGTAACAGTTTTAGATGAAACAAAAGCTGAGGTTAAAAAAGCCCTTATATCTGCCGAATTAATTAATGAATAAAAAAACCACTCCCGGTTTAAAAATTATTACAATTAATAGAAAAGCATCTTTTAATTATTTTTTTAAAGAGATGTTTGAAGCAGGTATAGTTTTAAAGGGATCTGAAATAAAATCTGTAAGATCAGGTAAAATTAACATAGCAGACTCGTATGCTGTAGATAAAGATGGAGAAATTTTTTTGATTAATTCTCATATACCTATCTATAAACAAGCCAGTTATTCAAATCATAATCCTTACTCTGAAAGAAAACTTTTGTTGAATAAAAGAGAAATAAATAAAATTATCGGTAGAATTCATGAAGATGGTTTAACTATTGTGCCAACAAAAATGTATTTTAAAAAAGGAAAGGCAAAATTAGAAATTGCAGTAGCTAAAGGTAAAAAACAATTTGATAAAAGACTGACAAAGAAGACAAGAGATTGGAACCGTGAAAAAGCAAGATATATTAGAAAATCAAGTTAATTTTGCATATCTATCATTAGGTTCTAATCTTAGAGACAAGAAAAATAATCTAAATAAAAGCATAGATTTAATCCAAGAGGAGGGGATTTTTATAAAGAAAAGATCAAAATTTTACAGTACAAAATCTTGGCCAAATGAAAATTTTCCAAACTTTATTAATTCTATCCTACTAATTGAGACAACATTAAATATAGCTGAATTATTTTTAAAAATAAAAAAAATTGAAAAAAAACTAGGTCGAACTAAGTCTAAAAGAAATCATCCAAGAATATGTGATATTGATATAATTGATTTTAATGGTGAAATAATCCATAGAAAACTTGGAAATCATAAACTCAATACTCCTCATAAAAGAATGCATAATAGAAATTTTGTTTTGTTTCCTTTATATGAATTGGATAAAGATTGGGTTCACCCTAAACTTAATGAAAATATAGTCATTTTAATGTCAAATTTAACCCTAGATCAGTTATTGGGTATTAAAATTGCTCAATAAAATGATATAAATAGTAATGCTTAAATCTGAAGAATTAATTAATAAGGTAAAAAATTATAATAAGTTTCTTAATCCAGAAACTTTATCAAAAGCCTATGATTTTGCTTTAAAGGCCCATGAGAAACAAAAAAGAGATGAGGGCTCACCTTATATTATTCACCCGATAGCAGTTGCAAATATTTTAACTGAGTTAAAGCTAGACAGTGCAACTATAGCTACTGGTTTACTTCATGATACAATAGAAGATACTCATGCAACTTATAATACAATAGAAGCAGAATTTGGAAAAGAGGTTGCTGATTTAGTTGATGGTGTTACAAAAATTTCTGAATTTGAAAATCAAGCAATATCAAACTCTAAAGCAGAAAATTTTAGAAAATTAATATTAGCAACATCTAAAGACATCCGAGTTTTACTGGTGAAACTAGCTGATAGACTGCACAATATGCGTACCATTAAAGTTGTTGATAAAGAAAAGCAAATTAGAAAAGCAAAAGAAACAATGGAAATTTATGCGCCACTTGCTGATAGGATGGGCATGCATCGTATTAGAGATGAATTAGAGGACCTTTCTTTTGAAGTTTTAAATGAAGATGCAAGAAAATTGATAAAGGACAGATTAGATAAAATTAAAGAAAATAATCTAATTAACTTTAATAATATTTCTGATGAGTTTTTTGAAATACTTAAAAACAAAAACATAGAACCAAAAATAGTTGGAAGAGAGAAAACTCCTTTTTCAATTTGGAGAAAAATCCAAAAAAAAAGAACTTCTCTTGAACAAATAACAGACATTATTGGGTTTAGAATTATTTTAGATAATATTGATGATTGTTATAAAGCTTTAGGGATTTTCCATAGTAAATGGAATTGTATACCAGGTAAATTTAAAGATTATATCTCATCGCCAAAAATCAATAAATATCAATCATTACACACAGCTATTATTGGACCAAATAAAAGACCAATTGAAATCCAATTAAGAACAAAACAAATGCATGAGTTTGCAGAAAGAGGTATTGCTTCTCACTGGAAATATAAATCATCAGAAAAATTTAATTCTTTAACTTGGAAGGAGTATGATTGGTTAGCAGATTTAGTTGAGATTATTGATAAAAATGAGAATCCAGATGACTCTTATGAATATACAAAACTTCAAATGTTTCAAGAAAACGCCTTTTGTTTCACACCAAAAGGATCAATTATAAAACTACCTAAAAATGCTACACCAATAGATTTTGCCTATGCGGTCCATACTCAAATCGGAGATGCTGCTGTTGGTTGCGAAATAAATGGAAATGAAAGCGCTTTGCAATCTATATTAAGAAACGGGGATGTGGTTAAGATTATCACCTCCAAAAAAGCCTCCCCCTCATTACATTGGTTAACGAGCACTAAAACAGGGAAAGCTCGTGCTTCAATTAGACGTTATTGGCAGTACCGTGAAAACAGCAAACCGATTAAGGAAAAAAGATATAATACTACACTTTGGATTTCTCTACCTGATGAACCTGGAAAAATGGGTGATGTAACAACCATGATTGGTGAAAACTTTGTTAATATTTCAAGTGTAGAAATGGTAGAAAAACTTAATGGAAGGATTAATTTCAAATTTAATTTAATCATACATGACCTTAAGAACTTTACAAAATTGATAAGTGAACTAAAACAAAAAGAATATAAATTTAAAATTATAAGACACAAAAATAAAAAATATGCTTTCTTCAAAAAACTCTTTAGCAGTTTTAAGAAAAACTAATGCTTTGTTAGATGGACATTTTGTATTGTCATCTGGACTACATTCACCTTCTTATGTGCAATGTGCAAAATTATTAAGTTTTCCAAACAAATCTGAAAAATTTACAAAATCTTTAGCAAGTAAAATTAAAAAAATATTTAAAAATATTGATTTAATTCTTTCACCAGCGATGGGTGGAATTGTAATTGGTTATGAGATTGGAAGAATTTTAAAAAAAGAAACAATTTTTTGTGAACGTGTTGAGGGAAATTTTAAGTTAAGAAGAGGTTTTTATATTAAAAAAAAATCAAGAGTTTTAATTATTGAAGATGTTATAACTACAGGAAAATCTAGTTTAGAGTGTGCTAAATTAATAAAGAAATCTGGCGCAATTTTATTAGGATTTGCATGTTTAATTGACAGATCTAATAAGCAAACTTTAAAAATAAAAAGAAAAAATATAATTTCACAAGTAAAATTAAAAATTCCAACTTTTAAAAAAAAAAATATTCCAGAAAGTCTAAAAAAAATTCCAATTACCAAGCCTGGAAGTAGATTTTTAAAATGAAAAAGAGACTAGGGGTTAATATCGACCATGTTGCAACGTTGAGAAATGCTAGAGGTGAAAAACATCCTGATCCCTATACTGTAGCTTTAGATGTTTTAAATGCTGGTGCAGATTCTATTACCGTTCATTTAAGAGAAGATAGGCGACACATTAATGATATGGATTTAAAAATTCTCTCCTCAAATAGATCAATCCCTATTAATTTGGAAATAGCTTCAGATCCAAAAATGATTAATATTGCACTAAAAAATAAACCTTCTTTTATTTGTCTTGTTCCTGAAAAAAGAAATGAAATTACTACAGAAGGTGGTTTAAATTTAAAAAAGAATAAAAATAAAATCAAAAAAATATTAGAAATTTTTAATAGAAATAATATTAGAACAAGCTTATTTATAAATGCATCTCTGCAAGATATAAAATTATCAAAAATCTTAGGAAGCAAATGTATAGAGATACATACAGGTAAGATTTCAAATCAAATTAAGCAGAAAAAAAATTATTCCAGAGAACTAAATAAAATTAAAAAATGTGCTACTTATGCTAAAAATATAGGCTTAGAGGTACATGCTGGACATGGTATGGACTATAAGACAACAAAAATACTCAATAAGATAAAACAAATTGAGGAATTTAATATAGGTCATTTTATAATTGGAGAGTCTGTCTCACATAGCATTTCAAAAGTAGTTAAACAATTTATTAAAATTTTAAGATAATGCATATAATTGGAAATGGTGTTGATATTATTAAAAACAGTAGAATAAATAATTCATTAAAAATTAAAGGTTTTTTAAATAGAATTTTTACAGAAAAAGAAATTCAACAGGGAAGAAAATTAAAAAATAAAATTAATTTTTATGCAAAAAGATTTGCTGCAAAAGAAGCATTTGTTAAAGCAATTGGGACTGGCTTTAGATCAGATATAAATTTTATAGATATTGAAATTAAAAATTACAAGAATGGAAAACCATATATTTCACTATCAAAAAAATTAAACAACTTTTTGAAAAAAAAATTTAAATTACATAGATATAAAGTCTTTTTATCACTTTCTGATGAAAAAGATTATTCAATAGCGTTTGTTGTTATAGATAAAAAAATATGAAAAAAATAATTATTGAAAATCTTAAAACTATAATTTATGCACTTATCATTGCAGTTATAATTAGATCTATTTTATTGCAACCCTTTTATATTCCTTCATCATCAATGGAACCAAATTTATTAGTTGGAGATAGACTTTTTGTCACTAAATTCACATATGGTTATAGCAAACATTCCTTTCCATTTAGTCCACCTATTTTTGAAAACCGTGTTTTTGCCCGTAATCCTGAAAGAGGTGACGTTGTGGTATTTAAAACACCGGCCGATAATAGAACAGATTATATAAAGCGTGTTATTGGTTTACCAGGTGATACAATTCAGTTTATTAATGGTGATCTTTACCTAAATGGCAATCAAATTTTAAAAACAATTAAATTAAGAAATATCAGTAATTATTGTGGTAAATCAAAAATAAAAGTTAACACATTTGAGGAGAAACTTCCTAACGGCAAAGTTTATTTGGCATCATACAGAATTGATATTACTTTCGCTAACACAGATAAATACCTTGTTCCAAAAGACCATTTATTTTTCTTAGGTGATAATAGGGATTGTTCAAAAGATAGTAGATTTTTATCTGAAGTTGGATATGTCCATAAAAATAATCTTGTCGGTAAAGCTCAAATAATATTTTTTTCATCAAATCCATTTGTAGGAAGTATTGTTAAATTTTGGAATTGGAATGAAATATTAAGGTTAAATAGATTTTTCAAATTAATTGATTAATTATGAGCACTCTTAAACACCTTCAAAAAAAGATTAAAATAAATTTCAAAAATGAGCAAATACTTTTGCAGGCTATTACTCACAAAAGTAATGATCCAAATAATAATTATGAAAATCTTGAATTTTTAGGTGATAGAGTACTAGGACTTGTTGTTTCAAAAAAATTGTATGAGCTTTATCCTAACGAAAAAGTAGGGTCGTTAGATAAAAAATTAGCCTCTTTAGTTAATAAAAATAAATGTCTAGAAATTGGAAATTCATTAAACCTTAAAGAATTTATAATTACAGGTAATTCAAAAACGAGAAATAATATAGTTGAAAATAAGATTATCTCTGATTGTTGTGAAGCATTAATTGGAGCTATATATTTAGATAAAGGTTTTGAAGTTTCTAAAAGTTTTATCCTTAAACTATGGAAAAATTTAATAAACGATGCAGAAATTACCTTTATTGATGCTAAAACACAACTTCAAGAATACTCTTTGAAAAATTATAAAATATTACCTATCTATAAACTAATCTCTAATACAGGTCCAAGACATAAACCAAATTTTAAAGTTGGTGTTAAACTTAAAAATAGTACATATGTTTATGCAAATGGATCTTCAAAAAAAAATGCAGAACAATCTGCAGCTTCAGAACTTCTCAAAAAAATTAAGCATAAATGAATTGGCAAGATAAAGGATATTTAATATCTTTGAACAAATATAACGAGAATTCCTCAATAGCTGAATTTTACACGGAAAATAATGGAAAAATAGTCGGCATCATTTTTGGGTCTACATCAAAAAAGATTAAGAGCTATTTATTAATAGGTAATAAATTTCATATAAATTCAAAACTAAGAGAGGATGGTAGGCTTGGATATCTGAAAGTTGAGATCGATGAAATTAAAACCCCAGTTTATTTAGAAAATAAAAAAAAATTATTTTGTATTATCTATTGTATGAATTTAATTAAAATTCTCACTGCTGAAAATGAGAATAATGTTGAAATATATAATCTTTTAGAAAAATTATTTAAAATAATTGAACTTGATAATTGGCTTGTTGAATTTTTATATTTAGAGCTAAATATACTAAAATCTATTGGATATGATATTAACTTTAAAGATTACGTAGTTGATAAAAATATTAATGGACAAACAAAATATATTGTTGACACAAGTCAAAAAGTTATACCTAATTTTCTAATTGATAAAAAAATTAGTCCTGAAAATTTAAAAGATATTTATAAAGGTTTTTCGATAGTGGGAGATTTTTTGGATAAAACAATTATCAAACCTAATAACAAAAACTATCCTTCCTCAAGGAATGATTTTGTTAATTTGTTGAAATAATCAAAGTTCAATTTGATCAGCAAAATATGTTACAATACTGTTTGCTCCAGCTCTTTTAAACGAAATAAGAGACTCTTTTATTGAAGTTTTGTCTATTAATTTTTTATTAATTCCATTCATTATCAAACTGTATTCACCAGAAACTTGATACGCAAATACTGGTATTTTAAAATTATCTTTTACTTTTTTTATTATATCAAGATAGGGCATACCAGGTTTAACCATAACCATATCAGCACCTTCTTTTATATCTAATGAAACTTCTCTCAAAGCTTCATCTGAATTTCTAAAATCCATTTGGTATGTTTTTTTATCACCTTTTAGTAAATTTTTTGATCCAACAGCGTCTCTAAATGGTCCATAAAAGCTTGATGAAAATTTAACTGCATATGATAATATTTGCACGTCATTTAAATTATTTTTATCTAATGCTGATCTAATTTTACCAATTCTGCCATCCATCATATCTGAGGGTGCAATAACATCACATCCCATTTTGGCTTGCAGCACCGCTTGTTTGGTAAGTATTTCTATAGTCTTATCATTTAGAATATTATTTTTCTTCAATAATCCATCATGGCCATGAGAAGTGTAAGGATCTAGGGCCACATCACACATAATACCAATTTTATTCTTAAATTTTTTTTTAATAAATTTTATCCCTCTACAAACTAAATTATCTGGATTTAAGGCTTCAGAACCATTTTCATCTTTTTTTGTTTTGCTTGTGTATGGAAATAAAGCAACCATAGGTATTCCTTTTTTTATTGCTTTACCTACAGCTATATTCAGTTTGTCTACACTATACTTAAATACATTTGGCATAGATTTTATTGATTCTTTTTTATTTTTTCCGTCAATTAAGAAAATTGGCAGGATCAAATCACTATAAGATAAAGAACTTTCTTGGACTAGTCTCCTAGACCAAGCATATTTTCTTGATCTTCTAAGCCTTAAATTTGGATATTTACCTGTAATCATATTGTATTTTATTATGCGACAAAATCTATTATACAAATATATATATAAATGAGTAGAAAACAATCTTCATGATTAACAATAAAAATAAAATCGTAAACCTTAACTTACATAATCAAACTGATAGAGTTTTAGACTTTAGTGACTTTCAAAAACAAACTATACAATTTGATATTGATAAGCTTCAAGGTGCTTATAATCAAATCACAAAAATTAAAAAATTTGATGATGGAGGTGGTGTAACTAACTTTGGTGCAATTTCTTTAACACAAATACCAGGAGACCCAGACTCAATAAAAGGTAGTAAAGCTCGAGGTGTTTATTGGACTAAACCAGATAAATCTGGAAAAGAAGTTTCAAGAGATGTGGATATAGATGAGTCTAAATATAATGAATTCATAAGAGATTATGAAAATACTTATTTTAAAGAAGTTTATGATGTTATTTCATCAAAATATAAATTAGGCAGAGTTAGAATTTTATTAAAAGAACCAAGATCTACATTAAGCTGGCATAGAGATCCAGAACCTAGATTGCATATACCAATTATAACAAATCCTGGATGCTTGATGGTTATTGATAATGTAGCTAAGCATATGCCTGCTGATGGATCAGTTTGGGTTACTAACAATACAAAATATCATAATGCATTTAATGGTGGAGAAGAAAATAGAATACACCTAGTTGCATGTGTTTTAGATTATAAATTTAATTAATTTGAAAAAAATTTATATCGCATCTGATCACGCTGGATTTAATTTAAAA
>CABZRS010000011.1 GCA_902528135.1 uncultured Pelagibacteraceae bacterium
TTATCTTTAAAATTATGGTGATCTGGAAATATTATTTTATCAGCTATATTAAATTTGTATTTTTTAAGGGTATTTTCAAATTCCTCCGGATTTCCTATTCCACAAAAAGATAAATATTTTTTTTTCATATTAAATTTTTTTATGTTTAATACTGAATAATTTGAGTAAAATATTTTATTATTAAAAGTTCTTAAGATCGAAAATAGTTTTTTATTTTTTTTATCTCCAACAAGAAATATTGCACTATAATTTCTCAGCGTTGATAGACTTTCTCTTAACGGACCAGCTGGTAGAAGATATTTATTACCTATTCCATAAGTAGTATTAAAACATGCAATTGATAGATTGTATTTTATTTTTTTATCTTGCAAACCATCATCTAAAATAGCTAAATCATATTTATTTTGTGCCTTTTCTAAACTAATACTTCTATCTTTATTGCTCAGCAGTTTTCCATGAGATTCTAATATTCTTCGTTCATCAAATTGATTCGGGTACATTTTTTTAATAAAAACCGTTTTGTATTTGTGTTTTAAAATATTATTTATTTCAACACATAGGGAGGTCTTTCCAGTACCTCCTATATATATGTTCCCTACACATATCGTTTTTATTTTATAGTTTTTTTTTATCGTAAATTTTTTCAGAAAATTAACAACAAAAGTAATTACTGAAAGTGGAATTAGTAAGTAAGAAATAAGATTCTTATTACTTAAATATAATGGTTTTTTTATCCTCATCTAGATAAATTTTCTAATCTCAAATAAATTTTTACTTAATATTTTTTTACCTAAGTTATTTAATTTACGATTCACATTTTTTTTATCTGAAAAATTAATTTTTCTTCGAACTACAATCTTCATACTTTTAATTGAACTTATCTTTGCTGTTACGTTAAAATTATCTAACATCTCATAAACTTCTTTAAAATTTTCTATATGCGGACCATATAAAATAAAATTACCTTCTCTCATGGGTTCTAGAGGATTTTGTCCTCCATGAGGTATTAATGATCCTCCTAAAAATGTCAACTTTGATAAAGAATAAAATTTTGTTGCTTCTCCATAAGTGTCAACCAAATATATATCTGTATTATTGTTTAATTTTTTTGCACTTGTATGAAGTTGAAAGTTAAGATCAAGGTTTTTTAACTCTTTTATTATTTCGTTTTTTCTATTTATGTGCCTAGGTATTATAATTGTTATTAAATTTTTAATCTCTGGTTTCAGTTCTTTATGAACCCTTGCAATAAATATCTCTTCTTTTTGATGCGTACTTGCGGCACATAAAATTTTCTTATTTGAAAATTTTCTTTTTAAATTTGTATTTTCTTTTTTCTTCTTATATGTATTTCCAAAAAATTTTATATTTCCTAAAAACTTAATATTTTTAGCTCCAAGTGATTTTAAATATTTTTTTGTTTCATTATTTTGAGGCAATGCCATAGTAATCTTATCAAAAATATTTTTTGAAAAGCCTGGAAAATATTTCCATTTTTTGAAAGATTTATTCGTTATTCTTGCATTCAGAAGAATTAATGGAATTTTTTTTTTATGTAGATTTTTAAACATATTAGGCCACACTTCAGAATCAACAAATATTGCAACTTTTGGTTTCCAATGATTAATGAAAAGTTTTGTGATAAAACTTAGATCATAAGGATAAAACTGATGGATTGTTTTTTTAAAGTTAAATTTTGAAAAAATATATGAGGAACTTGTAGTTGATGAGGTAATTAAAATTTTTCTAATTTTTTTGTCCTCCTCAAGTTTTTGAATGATTGGTACAATACTTAAAAGTTCTCCAACACTTGCTCCATGTATCCATACTGTGTCCTTGATATTATTATTTTTTGAGTAAAACCCAAATTTTTCTTTAAACCTATGTTGATCTTCTTTCCCAAGAAATATTCTTATTATTATGATAATTGGTGAAAATATTAATAATATTATCAAAAAAAAATTGTAAATAATAAACATCAGCTTTTGTTTATTTGTTTATTGTAAAAATTTTTATATGTTTCTGAGTTATTTAATAGTTCCTCATGGTTGCCAAAGTCTATTACAATTCCTTTATCTAGAACATATATTTTATCAGAATTTAAAATTGTAGAAAGTCTATGAGCTATCACAACAGTAGTCTTATTAAAAGTCAGTTTATCTAAAGCAATTTGAATTTTTTGTTCAGTTTCTGAGTCCAATGATGAAGTTGCTTCATCTAAGAGAATAATTTGACTATCTTTTAAAAAAGCTCTTGCAATTGAAAGTCTCTGCTTTTCACCACCTGATAGTCTAACCCCATTTTCACCAATTAAAGTTTTATATTTATTTTCAAGTTTATTTATAAAGTCTAAACTCATCGAAAGCTCAGCAGCTTTGTAAACCTCATCATCTTTAGCATTGGGTTTTGCATACTTTATGTTGTTAAATATTGTATCATCAAATAAAGTTACATTTTGATCAACAATTGATATTTCTTTTCTTAATGAAAATAAATTGACCTCCTTGATGTTTTGTCCATCAATTTCTAAAATCCCTGATTTTGGATCATATATTCTGGGAATTAAACTTAACAATGTTGATTTTCCTGAGCCACTTTGACCAACTAAGGCTGTCATTTTACCTCCATTAATTTTGATATTAATATTATTTAAGACTTTATTTTCATTATTTGAGGAATAATTAAAATTTATATTTTTATAATTAATGGTTGCAGATTCTATTTTTAAATTTTCTTTATTATCATTTGTTTCAATATAATTTGCAGTATCAATAATTGGCAAAATTCTTTTTCCAGCAGATAAACCCTGACCAACTCCAACATTAATTTGAGCTAAAGACTTTACTGGTTGGTATGCTAACATCATCGCTGCTAAAAATGAAAAAAAATTATTTAAACTTAACTGCTCATTCATTATTAATTTTCCAGAGTAAAAAATTAAAATAGCAATCATAATACCAGTTAAAATTTCCATAATAGGAGTAGATCTAATAAATACAGATGCAATTTTCACAGATTTCTCTTTTAATTCGTTTACAAATTTTTCTGATCTTTCATTTTCATATTTTTCTCTTTGAAAAATTTTTATGATTTTATGATTTTTGAATATATCGATTAGGTATTTATTTAAGTCTCCTGATTTTTCTTGAGCTTCTGTTGCAACTTTGCTCATTCTTTTTCCTAATTTTTTTGCCATAAATGATGCAAAGGGAATCATTATTATTGCAATTAAAGCTAATCTCCAATTTTGAAAAAACATCACAAACAATAGACCTATTAAAGTAAAGCCATCTTTAAAAAGAGCTAAAAATGACGTACTTAGCATTCCTGTAATTTGGTTTACATCAAAATTAAGATTTGAAATATATTTGCCTGTATGCTTATTTTCTATATTTTCTGTATCAGAATTAATAAATGAAGATAACATATTCATTTGAATTTTTTTCTTAACTTCCTCTGCTACATTTATCATTAGAATTTTTGCCATGTAGAGTGAAATTCCTTTAGTTGCAAAAGCTATGATAATAAAAAGTGGAATCAGTAATAGTAGGCTCTGGTCTTTATTTATAAAGATTTTTTCTATCGCAGGGTCTAATAACCATGCTATTGCTGATGTGCTTCCTGCAACTAACAAGGAAAAGAAAACTGCTAAAAATATTTTTTTTAAATATTCTTCAGTATAATCTTTATATAATCTTTTTAATATCTCAAAACCTGTCATTTAAGTTATTTTTCCTATAAAAATATTAATAAAAATAATTAATCCTAATAAATTATTACTTTTAAATTTTTCTAAGCAGCTATTAGGTTTACTAATATCAAGATCTTTTATCTGAAATATAGCCATTTGATAAAAAGTTATAAGCAACGATATAAAATAAAAATTTTTAAAATTCATCAAAATACCAATTAATACCAATGTAAGGAAAAAAAATGAATAGCATGTAGAAATAAATATTTTTGGGTTATTTTTAAATTTTATCGAGGTAGATTTAACTCCTATAATCTCATCATCTTTAATATCTTGATATCCATAAATAGTGTCGTAACCCAGTGTCCAAAATATGGCTCCAAAATAAAAAATAATTGGTACTAAATTTATGCTGTTATTTATTGATATCCACGCAAGCACAAGACCATAATTAAATGTAATTCCTAAAAATAGCTGTGGCCAATATGTAAATCTCTTCATTAAAGGATAAGTAAATGCTAATGGCATAGATAATAGTGCCATAAAAATTGTAAATTTATTAAAATTAATCAATACTAAGAATGCTAATCCGCATAAAATAAAAGAGTAAATTATAGCACGCTTTACAGAAACTTTTTCCGATGCAATTGGTCTATTTTTTGTTCTCTCAACTCTTTTGTCAATATTTTTGTCTACTATGTCGTTTACAATACAACCAGCAGATCTCATTAGCATTGACCCAAGTAAAAATAACAAAGAATAAAAATAAAATATTTCTAATTCAAAATTAAAATCATAAGCAATGGTAAGGCCCCATAGACAAGGCCAAAATAAAAGCATGTATCCGATTGGTCTATTAAACCTTGTAAGTTCTATGAACAATTTGATGTTTTGCATAATAATTTACTTGTAAATAGCAAAGCAGAGTCTCATAATCAAATTGATTCGAATGAACATAGATTACACTGTTACTGCATTAATGTTTCCAGCAATACCCCTTATAATGAGTGTATATAGCAATAGATTTCATACCCTAAGTGGATTAATAAGAAAAATTCATGACGAGTACGTTTTTGAAAAACACACTCCCCCAGAATGGAAAGATCAACTTATAAACCTGAACAGCAGAATTGGAGTATTAAAGATTGCAATTATGTCAGCAGCATTTGGCTTTCTATTTAATATGCTGACTGTATTTGCTCTTTATTTGGAAAGTTTAATTGTAGCTAGAGTAATTTTTGGAACGTGCTGTTTATCAATGATGATTTCAATTATATTTTTTATTAGAGAAATACAAATTTCTACTAAGGCTTTAAAACTTCATCTTTCTGATATGGATGTTCAGTTTAAGGAATAATTACTGCCGGACCAGTAATTTTTCTTCCTTCTAAATCTTTATGTGCTTGAACAACATCTTCTAAATTATATTTTTTAAAAATTTCTATTTTTACGTTTCCTGATGAAATTTGTTTAAATAACATATTAGCCGCTTCTTGTATTTCTTCACTATTTGTGAAGTATTGATTCATTGCAGGTCTAACGAAATAAATACCCTTTGGTTGCAAAGATTTTGAAACAATAATTGGATCAAGTGGACCCGATGCATTTCCAAATGAAACCATTGTTCCTCTTAATTTTAAACATTCAATTGAATTATCATATGTTGTTTTTCCCACACCATCATAAACTACTGAAACACCTTTACCGTTTGTGAGTTCTAACACCTTTTTTGCAAAGTCTTCCTTAGAATAATTTATAACTTCATCACAACCATACTTTTTTGCTATCTCAACTTTTTCATCACTACCAACCGTTCCAATAACTTTAAGTCCTAAACTTTTTGCCCACTGACAAAAGAATTGTCCTACGCCACCTGCTGCTGCATGAAATAAGACAGTTTCATCCTTTTTTGGAACATATGTTTTGTGTAACAAATAAAATGTTGTCATTCCTTTAGTCATTGCACTCGAAATTTGCTCTAAATCAATATCATTTGGAACTTTTACAATATTTTTTGATGTATAATTTCTGTGAGTGGAGTAAGCACCTAAAGGAGCTGCAGCATATGCAATTTTATCCCCAACTGAAAAATTAGAAACATTTGAACCAATTTCTTTAATTATACCTGCTGCTTCCATTCCTATACCAGTTGGTAATTGAAGAGGGTATAAACCCGACCTATGATATGTATCAATATAATTTAAACCAATTGAAACATGTTCGATTTGAACCTCGTCCGCTCTAGGTTTTTCTAAAGTTATATCTTCTAGTTTAAGAACTTCTGGTCCACCAGTATTTGTTACTTTTATAGATTTCATTTTACAAATGTACCTTTATGATAATCCTCGACTGCTTGCAAGATTTCTTGTTTAGTGTTCATAACAAATGGACCACCTCTAGATATTTGTTCACCTATTGGTTTTCCAGCAATTAGAAGAAACTTAGTATCAGTTAAGCCATAAACCTTAAGTTTGTCTCCCTTTTCTAAAAGAATTAGTTTTGAATTTTCAACTTTTTGATGTTGCTGATTTCCAATTTTTATCTCTCCTTCAATTAAATAAATAAATGAATTGTGAGTTGATGGTAAATCGAAATTGAACTCTTTGTCTTTATTTAATTCTACATCAAAATAAATAGGTTCAACATTATGTTTTTTTACAGGTCCTTCGGCTTTTTCAAATATACCAGCAATGACTTTTACAATTTTTTCCTCATCTTTATATAATTTCATCTGGTCTGCATTTATATAGATGTAACTAGGTTTGCTCATTTTAAGTTTAGCTGGCATGTTGATCCATAATTGAAATCCATGTAGCTTACCTTCTTTCATAGCTGGCATTTCAGAGTGAATTATTCCGCTCCCAGTTTTCATCCACTGAACATCTCCTGCAGTCATTCTACCTTCGCCACCTGTACTATCTTTGTGTTCAAAATCTCCAGCTAACATATAGGTTACCGTTTCTATTCCGCGATGAGGATGAGCTGGAAAACCTGCTATATAATCTTCACTATTTTCTGATCCAAATTCATCTAGCATTAAAAATGGATCAAAGTAATTTGGCTCTACACCAATACTTCTTTTTAATTTAACTCCAGCCCCATCAGATGCTGGCGTAGGTTCAATAATTTTTTTTACTTCTATGTCTGACATATTATTTATTTAAAATTTCTTATCTAAACTAAAATCTTTGGTTCCATTTATGAATATAAATAGAAACCCACCTGCTAATGCTGTATTTTTCAAAAAAGATCCTAATTGCATCTGGTCCGAAAAATCGTTGTGAAAAATTACTGCTGTAGCAATACAAAATAGACTTAATAAACCTGCTGCAATTTTTGCTCTAAAGCCTAATATAATTAAGATAGGTCCAACTATCTCCAAAATTATTGCCGGTATAATTAAAATTCCTGGTATTCCAAAACCCTCCATCCAGCCAATTGTCCCATCATAATTACTAATCTTAAAAATACCATTAAGAAGAAATAAAGCTGAAATTAAAACTCTTGCAACAAGATCTAAAATGTTTGTCATAATTTCAAAATAATGACTTGTTAAATAATATCAAGCAAGTCTTTAAGATTATTTATCTGATTTTCCGGAAAGTAATCTAGATTATCAAAAATAACATTATTTCTATTCACCCAAATAGCATTAAAACCATAATTACCACCACCAGAAACATCCCATGTATTTGCACTTAAAAAGGCGACTTCACGTTTTTCAATCTTATATTTTTTAACTGGAATATCGTATACTTTCGAGTCTGGCTTAAAAATACCTACTTCTTCCACTGAAAAAATATCATCAAAAACTTTAAGATTATTACTGGAGACCAATTCATTGAGAAGGGAAGGAGTTCCATTTGACAGTATTGATAGTTTGTAATTTTTTTCTTTTAATAATTGTAGGGTTTCTTTTACTTCTGGATAAGGGGAAAGAATTTTATAAAGATCAAGTAATTCATTTTTCATATTAGGATTAATATTAAAAACTTTCATTGATTTATCTAAACTATCCTCAGTAATTTTCCAAAAATCTTTATGTCTTTTCATTAGACTTCTAAGCCAAGTGTATTCTAGCTGGGTTGTTCGCCAATAATTTGAAAAATTTTCCCATTTGCTGCCAATTTTATCTTTACATTTTTCCGCAGCAGAATTGACATCAAATAAAGTTCCGTAAGCATCGAAAATTATTGCTTTAATATTTTTCATAAATTACTTTCTTGATATGAGTAATATTAGAATATTTTTTACTGAGAGTTTATCTCATAATTTTAGTTCTTACCTTGAAAAACCACAATCTCATTATTTAACTAAAGTAATGAGAGTTAAAATTGGTGATAATTTTTCACTATTTAATAAAAATGGTGAGTGGTTAGCTAAAATTAATAACATTCATGATGGAAAGGTTGGATTTAGTATTGAAGAAAAATTAAGAAATAAAGAAAATTCAGTTAATATCTGGTTGGCATTTTCTCCAATTAAATCAAATTATACAAATTTTATGATACAGAAGGCTACTGAATTGGGTGTTACTAAATTTATTCCAATTATCTTTGATCGTACAATTGTTAGAAAAATTAATTCTGAAAGATTAGAAAAAATAATAATCGAGGCAACTGAACAATCAAATAGGATCAATCCTCCTTCTTTAGAAAAACCTCAAAACTTGAAAAGCTTCCTAAAAAAAAATGAGGATAAAATTGATTTAATTTTTACTGATCTAAATAATAAAAATAAAAAAATTGAACTAAATAAAAATAGAACTAAACCTTTATGTATTATTATTGGGCCTGAGGGAGACTTTTCAGAGCAGGAGAGAGATAAGATATTAAATTTTAAAGGTGTCAAATCATTCAAGATCAATGAAAATATTCTAAGATCAGAGACAGCAGTGATATCATCTATATCAATACTTAGTTATATTTTAAATTTATAAATATTTATTAATTAATTTGATTGATTGTTTAATATCATCTCTATGAGATATTTTGGCGATATATTTTCCATCTTTAAGAAGTATTACGGGCGAGCTGTGATCAACATTATAATCTCCATTTTCAAAAAAAATCTTTTGACTAATTATTCCCCAGGATTGTGATAATAAAAATATTTCTCCTGCGTCCCCTGTAATTCCAACAAACTCGTTATCGAAATTTCTCAAATAATCTTTTATAACCTCTGGAGTATCTCTTTTAGGATCAACACTAATAAAAAAGACTTTAAAATCTTTTTTTTTATTTTTTTTAATTCTGTTTAATGCGATATCCATTTTGTTTAAAGTCATGGGACAAATATCAGGGCAATTTGTGAAACCGAAAAAAATTGCTGTTAAAGGTCCGTTAAAAGACTCTTGGGTAATTGAATTATTATTCATATCTTTAAGCTCAAAATCTGATCCCTTGAAAGCTGCGACTGATTGGTCTTTTTGTTCTTTCATTGAAAGAAATACTGGAAGCATTAAAAAAAAGAATATTGTTAAACATCCAGTTAACACTGCGATTGAGGTTTTTATTTTCATTATTGTAAAAATATATATAGGAACTATATAAAGATTATGTCTCTGTTAAAGAAAATATTTGGCACATTAACCGAAAAGCCTTGGGAAGCTAGTCAAGCAGCAATAGATAGTACACATGCAGGAAAGACGTTTGAAATTTCAAATCAAATGTCAGCAGTAATCATAATTTTTGGAGTAAGTACAACTTTATTTAGTCTAATTTTTACTGGCTATCTTTATTCACTGCCACCAGAGCAAGATACAACTTTTATACTCAAGACAAATTTACTTTGGATAAATACATTAGTCTTAATATTAGTAACAATATTTTTTAATAGAATAAGTAAAGATTTAAAGAATGGAATTACAAATACAATAAAAAGAAATTTAATTTATGTAGGTGCTCTAAGTTATATATTTTTATTTCTACAGTTAGCTTTATGGTACCAACTTATGAAATCTGGAAATTTTGTTTCAACTAATACATATTTTTCATCTTATTATTTTTTCACAGCATTACATGGTATTCATCTTTTAGGAGGTCTTTACTTTTGGGGCAAAGTCAGTTCTAAAATTTTTAAACTAGATGAGAAGGATTATAACAAAGAGGAAAAAAGTATTAATGCTCTTTCTTTGTATTGGTTCTTTTTATTTATAGTTTGGTTGGTCTTCTTTACTATAATGTTCGCTTACAATGATACTGTTATAGAATTCTGTAAATCTTTGATTGCTTAGTTAAATAAACAAAACTAACACAGATCCAAACACAGCAATTATTATTAAAAGAATGTTGACCGATCTAAGATATCTTTTAGTTTCAGGTTTTGTCTCTCCTTTTGAAAACCTTCCTGCTCCTAAAGAGATTACAAAATAGAAGGCTAATACTAAAGAGAGAATTGTAATTAAAATACCTAATTTACCAAGCATAAAGATATTGATTATATTAGTATAATTAATATGTTTTATGACATTTTGTCATAGGTAATTATAGGATTATTCTTCTATATAAGCATTATGCATGCAGGAATAATATTTTTATTGGTAATCGTCGGATCTATCTTATTTCACATTTTCACACCTTGGTACTGGACTGACATAGCATCAAATTGGGGTGGAATGGATAGCACAATCACTCTTACATTCTGGGTAGGAGGAGGCGTATTT
The DNA here is from genome assembly GCA_902528135.1 of uncultured Pelagibacteraceae bacterium. Lineage (GTDB taxonomy): Bacteria > Pseudomonadota > Alphaproteobacteria > Pelagibacterales > Pelagibacteraceae > Pelagibacter. The sequence goes on from CABZRS010000011.1 coordinate 10,356, forward strand.
GTAGCTGTATGTTTGTTCATGGTTTATTGTATTTTTAGATACTCACATAAAGAAGATAGAAGAGCAGAATATAAACCTGAAGATAAAAAGTTAGAAAAAATTTTAACATGGGCAACAACCCTCGGAGTGTGTGCTTTACTCGCTCCTGGTCTTATTATTTGGAATCAATATGTAAATGTACCAAAGAACGCAATTGAAGTTGATGTAATGGCATGGCAGTGGGGATGGCAATACAGACTTCCTGGTGCAGATGGAAAATTAGGAACTACACAAGTAAGAAATATTGCTGATGACAATCCTTTTGGTATCAATCCAGATGATCCTTTTGGAAAAGATGACATTATGATTGAGAGCGATGTAATAAATTTGGAAAATAATAGACCTGTAAAAATACTATTAAGATCAGTCGACGTTCTTCATAATTGGTATGTGCCACAATTTAGATCAAAAATGGATGCTGTTCCTGGGACAGTTACTTTTTATTGGTTTGAGCCAAATAAAGTTGGAGAATATGAAGTTTTGTGTGCTGAATATTGTGGAGTTGGTCATTACGCAATGAGAGGTGGAGTTGAGGTTCAAGATAAAGCTGATTATGAAGTGTGGTTAAGTGAGCAAGAAACTTTTCAGCAATTATCAGCCAGATATGAAAAATTAAACGTGGACGGGAACAAATTAGTCAAAAAATAACAATTTATTAATTTAAAAAAAAATATATATAAAGGATAAAAATATGTCAGACGAATACGATAATAATAAATCATACCAGGCGCAATCATCAGAGGTTTTAGATGGTTCAGCTGGATCAATTAATCCCGATATGGATTATGTAAGACCAGCCGAAATACCTGAACAAGATTTATATCATGCACATAGTTTTATAGAAAAATGGATTTTTTGTCAGGATGCTAAGGTTATTGGTGTTCAATACTTTTTAACGGCAGTATTCACTGGGATCGTAGGATTAATTTTATCATGGTTAATGAGACTTCAACTTGGTTTTCCTGAGTTAGCAGGTTTCATGACAGCTGAACATTATTATCAATTTGTAACTATGCATGGAATGATAATGGTAGTTTACTTCTTAACTGCACTGTTTCTGGGAGGCTTTGGAAATTATCTAATTCCACTCATGGTAGGAGCAAGAGATATGGTTTTCCCATATGTAAACATGCTTAGCTTCTGGATGTTTTTTGTTGCAGTTGCAGTTTTAATGGCAAGTTTCTTTGTTCCAGGTGGACCAACAGGAGCAGGATGGACATTATATCCTCCTCAAACAATTCTAGAGGGAACTCCAGGATCTGGCACAGGAATACTTCTAATGCTTATATCTTTATCTTTATTTGTAATTGGTTTCACAATGGGTGGACTAAATTATATGATTACTATTCTTCAAGCTAGAACTAGAGGAATGACTTTAATGAGAATGCCCCTAACAGTTTGGGGTATTTTTACAGCAACTGTGCTTGCTATGTTAGCATTCCCAGCACTACTAGTTAGTGCAATAATGATGACATTAGATAAAGTATTACAAACCAGTTTCTTTATGCCAACAATTTTAAAAGCAGGAGAGGTTCTTGAATACGGTGGTGGAAGCCCAATTCTCTTCCAACACTTATTTTGGTTCTTTGGACACCCTGAGGTTTATATAGTTGCATTGCCCGCATTTGGAATAGTTTCTGACTTAATATCTGTTCATGCCAGAAAAAATATTTTTGGTTATAGAATGATGGTTTGGGCGATCGTAGGTATTGGAGGTTTAAGTTTCTTCGTATGGGCTCACCACATGTATGTTAGTGGAATGAATCCTTGGTTTGGATTTTTCTTTGCAACAACCACATTAATTATTGCAGTTCCAACCGCCATGAAAGTTTATAACTGGATACTAACTTTGTGGAGAGGAAATATTAGAATTAATACTGTAATGTTATGGTGCTTAGGATTTATCGTGACATTTGTAAATGGAGGAATTACTGGAATATTTTTAGGAAATGTTTCAGTTGATGTCCCATTATCTGATACATATTTTGTAGTAGCACACTTCCATATGGTCATGGGTATTGCACCACTAATGGTTATTATGGGAGCAGTTTATCATTGGTTCCCATTAGTAGCTGGAAAAATGTTAAGTGAAACATTGGGTAAATGGCACTTCTGGATCACTTTCTTAGGAGCTTACTCAATATACTTCCCAATGCATTACTTAGGTTTTATTGGAGTTCCAAGAAGATATTTTGAAATGTATGATAGTCCATATATGACATCTACAGTAGGAATGAATGAATTTATAAGTGTTGCAGCATTTATAGTAGGTGCAGCACAATTTATTTTAGTTTTCAATATTATTAAAACACTAAAAACAGGAAAAAAAGCTGAACAGAACCCTTGGAAAGCTAATTCACTTGAATGGTATACTTCTACTGTTCCACCAGAACATGGTAACTTTGGTGAAAGACTTCCAGTTGTTCACAGATGGCCTTACGATTTTAGTGTTCCAGGAGCGAAAGATGATTTTATTCCACAAACAACTGCTCCAAGTGAAGTAGCAAATACTGAAGTAGAGAAAACTTAAGAGAAAAATAATGTCTGAACAAAAAATAGACGGCTTTGAACTTAAACCAGGGTTTAAGGGCATGGCGTCTGATACTGGTTCAGACCAAACAATGTTTAAAGGTGTGCATTGGGGTAAAGCCATGATGTGGATCTTTTTATTGAGCGATACTTTTGTTTTCAGCTGTTTTTTAATTTCTTATATGAAGGGTAGAGGTTCAACTATTGTTGATTGGCCAAATACAAGTGAAGTTTTTTCTTTACATGTAGGTGGTGTGCCTGTTCCGCTTCTACTGATTGCGATAATGACTTTTGTATTGATTACAAGTAGTGGAACAATGGCTCTAGCGGTTAAATATGGTTACGAGAAAAACCGTAAAATGTGTGGTTGGCTAATTCTAGCCACTGCTGTAGGCGGACTTACTTTTGTAGGAATGCAAGTATTTGAATGGTCAAAACTAATTCATGAGGGTGTAAGACCGTGGGGTAATCCATTTGGAGCAGCTCAGTTTGGTTCATTCTTTTTTATGATAACAGGTTTTCATGGCTTCCATGTCTCAATAGGTGTGATTTTCTTATTCATTTATACTTACAAAGTTTTTGCTGGTCATTATGAGAGCAAAAAAAGAGGATGGTTTACAAAGATGAAAGGGGACTATGTTGAAATTGAAATATTAGGTCTTTACTGGCACTTTGTAGATCTAGTTTGGGTTTTTATTTTTGCATTTTTCTACTTGTGGTAAAATAAAATATGGAAGAGACTAATAAAATGGAAGAAACAACTAAAAAAGAAGAACAAACAAGTACCCAGAAGATAGGAATTTATCTTTGGATATGGTTGTTATTATTTGTTTTAAGTTTCTTTTCATACATGGTTGACTGGTACCAATTTCAAGGAATGCTAAGATGGTCACTGATATTATTCTTTATGTTCTTAAAAGCAGGGTTAATTATGGCTTTTTTCATGCACTTGTTTTGGGAAAGATACGCTTTAGTTAATGTATTGTTATGGCCAATGACAGCTATTGCGTGTTTTATATTTTTAATGACAGCAGAGTTTAAATATACGCTATTTTCAAGATTCTTTTATTTTGTAGTAGGGGGAGCTTAATATGGACGCTTACGGATATTTAGCTTTTTTCTTAATTTTATTTGTTTTTTTCATTTATATAGTTTGGTTTGGTTATTCGGTAAAAGTTGAAAACCAAAAAGAACAAGGTGATAAAGTCACAATAAATCCTTATGATCAAATACCTTTAAGTAGAAGATTAATTGACAAAAAAAATAGCAAGGTGGGTATATTCGATCTTGGAAATCATATTTTAATTGCAGGCGTTATATTACTTGTAATATTTGTTTCACTAAATGTTGAGTAATAGTGACTGCAAATACAATTAAAAAAAAATCAGTTTCTATAAGTTTTTTTTCCTATTCAAAATATTTATTATTACTAATGAAGCCAAGAGTTATGTCTTTGGTTATCTTTACTTGTGCTGTTGGATTATTAACAGCTCCAGTTTCAGTTTCATTCCTAAATTCAATAGTTGCAATATTTTTTGTGACAATGGGTGCAGGTGCAGCTGGCGCCCTAAATATGTGGTATGAGGCTGACCTTGATAAATTAATGACAAGAACATGTCTTAGACCCATTCCTACAGGAAAAGTTAATAGGGAACACGCTTTATTATTTGGAACAGTATTGTCAATAATATCTATAGTTGGACTTTATTATTTTTCAAATTTAACATCAGCTATTTTATTATCAATAACGATAGCATTTTATGTCTTTGTTTATACGATTTGGTTAAAAAGAAAAACGCCCCAAAATATTGTTATCGGAGGCGCATCAGGCGCACTGCCACCAGTTATAGGTTGGACTATAGCTACGAACTCATTAACATTAGAACCAATAACATTTTTCTTAATTATATTCTTTTGGACCCCATCTCATTTTTGGGCATTGAGCCTTTACAAAGCGGACGACTATCAGAAAGCTAAAATTCCTATGTTACCTATCACTAATGGAATTCAGGAAACTAAGAAAAATATATTTGTTTATTCTTTAATAATGTTACCAGTAGTTATTTTGCCTTATTATATTGGTTTTACAGGTGAAACATTCTTAATAGTTTCATTATTACTTACCTTTTATTACAACTATGTTTGTTATGATCTTCTTAAGTTCAAAAAAAATAAATTTGAAATAAAGAAGGCTAAAAAGGTATTTTCTTACTCAATTTTTTACTTATTTTTGCTTTTTGTCTTATTTTTGGTAGACCAGATTATAAAATAAATAATCCTACTTATTTTATAGGAAAATGGTAAAAAAAATTCATGAGATACGTAAGCACAAGAGATAATTCAAAAGAATACAGTTTTGGTGATGTTTTCATCAAAGGTTTAGCTGATGATGGTGGACTCTATGTACCTACATCTTTAAAAAAATTCAGCTCAGATGAATTGTCCGAGCTTAAAAATCTTAATTATAATGATTTATCTACTGAAATAATTAATCAATTTTCATCAGAATTTATTCCAAAAGATGATCTTACATCATTAATTAATAAATCCTATTCAACTTTCAGAGAAAAAGATGTTGTTAAAATTTCAAAAGTTGGTGATTTGAAGTTATTAGAATTATTTCATGGCCCAACATTAGCTTTTAAAGATATCGCAATGCAGTTCATTGGAAATTTATATGAGTATTATTTAAGCAAGAATAATAAAAAAATTAATATTGTAGTTGCAACTTCAGGTGATACAGGAGCTGCTGCTATAGATGCAATTAAAGGCAAATCAAACCTAAATATTTTTGTCTTACATCCTAATAATAGAATTTCACCAGTACAAAGAAAGTTAATGACAACAGTTGAGGATGAAAATGTTTTCAATATTGCAATTGATGGAAATTTTGACGATTGCCAAAATATAGTAAAGCAAATGTTTTCAGATCTTGATTTTTCAAAATCTATAAATATGTCTGGAGTAAATTCAATTAATTGGGCAAGAATAATTGCCCAAGCTGTTTATTATTTTTATACTTATTTCAAACTTGATAGCGATAAACCTATATCTTTTTCAGTTCCCACAGGAAACTTTGGAGATGTTTTTGCAGGATATCTTGCAAAAAAAATGGGATTGTCGATAGATAAACTTATTGTTGCAACTAATGAAAATGATATTTTGCATAGAGCAATCTCAAATGGTGATTATGTTTCAAGAAAAGTAAAAGAAACATTTTCTCCAAGCATGGATATCCAATTAGCAAGCAATTTTGAAAGATTAATTTATTATGTAAATAATTCTAATTCTGAAATTACATCAAATATAATGAAAAAAGTTAAGAAAAATGAATATAGAATAGAAAAATCAAACCTGGATATCATTCAAAAAGATTTTGTTTCAGAAAGTTGTGACGAAGAGGAAACTTTAGAAATTATTAAAGAAAATTTTGAAAAAAATAGTATCATATTAGATCCCCATACTGCAGTTGGAGTAGGGGCTGCAAATAAGCTTAATTTAAATGATTGTGTAGTTTTATCTACTGCTCATCCATGCAAATTTCCAGCTGCCACTGATAATGCAATAAATAAACATGAAGAACTACCTAAAGAGCTTCAATATGTTCATAGTAAAGAGGAAAATTTTCAAATATTAAAAAATGATACCGAAGCAGTAAAAAATTTTGTTAAAAGTAAATTATGAAGCTAAAAGTTAATGATCAAATCCCATATGCAAAAATATTTCATTTAGTTGATGGTGAACCCAAGGAACAAAATATGTCTGAAGTATTAGGATCAAAAAAAATAATATTATTTGGATTACCTGGTGCATTCACAGCTACATGCTCTAAGTTTCACTTACCGGGTTATGTTAAAAATACTCAACAAATCTTAGATAAAGGTATTGATAAAATATTTTGTTTAGCTGTCAATGATCCGTATGTAATGAATGCTTGGGGAGTTGCTAACAATATAGGAGAAAATATAACTATGTTAGCTGATCCTTATTTGTCATTTACTAGGCTAATAGGTACAGAAGTTGATAGAAACTCAAAAGGCATGGGAATTAGATCAAGCCGTTACGCGATGGTCATTGAAAACCTTAAAGTACAAAATATCCAAGAAGAAGAAGAAACTAAAAATTGTGGAATATCCTCAGCAGAGGAAATTTTAAGTATTATTTAAGTAATATTTGAAACTTATGAAAAAAATTTCTATAACATTGTTGCCATTACTAATTATTGTCATTTATATTTTCAGTGCTATGCATTCATTTCATCAGGTACACAAATCTGTTTATTATAATAACAAACAATTGAGTAAAAAATATATTGAATGGGATGAGGTAAAGAATAATTTTAAAGATTTTTTAAATGCAAATCTTCTTGAAAAAATGTCTAATGAAAGTCAGTCTGATGATTTGGGTCAATTAAGTATATTAGTTACAGGTTTAGCAAGTAAATTTGTTGATTACGCAATAGATACATATATTAATGCTGACGGACTTAGTTTATTAATTGAGAAATCTGAGCAAAAATCAGAAATACCTAAGCCAAATTTTCAAACATTAATTGGGAGTATTTCAATTATGAAATTTGATAGTTTAAATTCCTTTCATGTAAATTTAGAGAATGAGGGAGAAACATATCCAATCCATTTTAGGCGCATAGGAACAAAATGGAAAGTTGTAGAGATATCTTTTCCAGAAGACTTATTTGACGAGATGAATGTTAACTAAATAGAAATGAGAATTAAAAATGATTAAGTATTTGCTATCTCTTTTGCCAGAGCATCTACCTCATTATTTAACTGATCTATTGAGTGCCCTTTAACCCAAGTCCACTCAATTTGAAATTTCTTAGAAAGTTCATCTAAATCAATCCATAGATCTTTATTTTTAACCGGTTTTTTATTTGCAGTTTTCCACCCATTTTTTTTCCAATTATGTATCCACTCAGTTATTCCTGATTTTACATATTTAGAGTCAGTGAAAATCTGAACATTACTACCTTTAGGAATTTTTTTAAGAGCTTTTATTGGAGCAAGTAATTCCATTTGATTATTTGTGGTATCTTTTTTGCTACCCTTTATATGGGTCTTCTTTTTATCATCTATAATAATTGCAGCCCATCCACCATTTCCTGGATTACCCAAGCACGATCCATCAGTATAGATTTTTATCATTAGCTGTAATCCTTAAAAGAATTTAATTTTTTGTGAAAATTTAATTTATCTAAATATTCTTTTGGGTCTTTTATTTTTATCAATGCTTTTTTAGGAGTATTTAAATAATCATATGATCTAGTCAGAAGATATCTTAAAGCTGACCCTCTACACAAAGTATTGAAATTATTCTTTTCTTTAGAATTTAATTTACGTATTGATTGGTAACCTTTTAGTAATTGAGAAGATTTATTTTTGTCTAAAACAAAAATTTTATTTCTTTTTTTAAAACATAGTGAGTTCACACATGTAGCTAATTCATAAGCTAAAAAATCATTTGCAGAAAAATAGAAATCAATAAATCCATAATATTTTTTCTTGTAGAAAAAAATATTATCAATGAACAGATCGCTATGAATTATTCCATTAGTCATATTTTTTGGCCATTTTTTCTTAATATCAACTAAATCAGTTTTCATGGTCTCAATTAAATTATTTGAAAGTTTGTTAATTCTTTTATCTATTCTATTTAGCAAAGGTCCCCAAGAACTTAATGATAATGAATTTTTTCTATATAATTTTAATTTTTTAGCAGCTAAATGTAACAGGGCTGCGTTTTTTCCAACTTGAAAACAGTCTTTATTTGTTAGTTGATTTTTATCTTTTCCTTCTAAAAAACTAACCATACATGCAGTTTTATTTTTAATTTTGAATAAATATTTCCCTTTTTTATTCTTTATTGGCTCTGGACATTTGATTTTATTTTTTGATAAACCAAACATAAGATTCATAAAAAAAGGTAAATCTTTTTTTTGAACTCTTTTTTCAAATATGGTCAGTATTATTTTTTTTTTATTTGTTTTTATTAAGTAATTAGTATTTTCAATTCCTTTTTTTATGCCTGAAAAAGACACGATTTTACCAATATTAAAGTTTTTTTCGATCAAGCTTAAATCGCTCTGATTTATCCTTGTATATACAGCCATTAATTTAATTTTCCTGGAATCTTAAACGTTACGTTTTCTTTTACTATTTCAACTTCTTCTATTTCTACAGTAAAATTTTTTTTAATATTTTCTATGAATTCATTGACTAATACTTCAGGGGCTGAAGCACCAGATGAAATACCTATTATTTTGCATTTAGATATTTTTTCAAAAGGAAAAGTACTTTCTGAATGAATTAACTCAGCATGTTTGCATCCATTATTTTTAGCTACTTCTACTAGCCTAACTGAGTTGGATGAATTTCTGCTACCAATCACAAATAGATTATCACACTCTTTTGCAATTTTTTTTATTGCTGCTTGCCTATTTGTTGTTGCGTAACAAATATCATCTTTCTTAGGCTCGTTAATATCAGGAAAGCGTTCTTTTAAGACGTTTATAATATCTTTAGTATCATCAACCGACAATGTTGTTTGTGTTATATAAGCAAGTTTTTTATTTTCACCTCTTTCATAATTTTTTGCATCATCAATAGTTTCTATAAGATCAATTTTTCCATCAGGGATTTGTCCCATAGTACCAATTACTTCAGGATGGTTTTTATGACCTATAAGCAAAACTTGAACATCCTTTTTGTCTAAATTTTCTGCTTCTCTATGAACTTTAGATACAAGTGGACATGTAGCATCTACAAAAATCATATTTAAACTTTCTGCCTCTTGAGGAACAGATTTTGGTACACCATGAGCTGAAAAGACAACAGGTCTCGTTTTATCCTCAATTTCATCAATCTCTTCAACAAATATTGCGCCAATTTTTTTTAAACCATCTACTACATGTTTGTTATGAACTATTTCATGTCTTACATATACAGGAGCGCCATATTTTTCTATGCTTTTTTTTACAATTTCAATTGCTCTATCAACACCCGCACAAAAACCTCTGGGAGCTGCTAAAAGTATTTTAAGATGATTATTCTTCACTTCCATCCTTTCGAAAAAATGGGATTAAAAAAATAATACATGCAACTAGAAAAAAAAGACTACCAAACATAGCCCAAAAACTTCCTACACTTGATATAATAAAACCCAACGCAGAAATAAGGAATAAAATCCACCCAATTAAGTTAATATTTTTATTACTCATTTTTTTCAATTAAATATTCGAGCAATATATGTGGAAAAGTTAATGAGGCCAATCCAATAAAAATTACTCGATATATAGTTTCATTAAATTCGATATAATTATTCAGAATTGATATTGAAACAACATATCCAAAAATTGTCAAAATTGTTAGTGGAAGGGCTTTTTTAATAAATATTGGTAAACCTTTTGTCAAATTTTTATTTATTTCTCTAATCAAAGAAATCGAGTGCCTAATAGAATGTAAAAAGCAAAAGTAAATCGTAAAAGCAATTATTGGATTAAGAAAATAATTTAGGATTAATATTGATAAATAATCCATTAATAATAATGACTTTACCTCGATACTTTTGTTTAACGATAAAATAATTCCAGAAATTAAAGATAGTAAGATAAATATGAATAATATCTCGTTAGATATTATTGAATTGTTTGAAATATAAAATTTTAATGTCTCGAATATTGTCAGTGTCTCTTCTTTGTGAAAAAATAAGGGCGAGGTAATTATTAATGATCCTTTTAAAAAATAAATTAATTCAAAGTTTTTCCTTTGATTAATAAATTCGGAGTCCTCTTTTCCAAAATGAAAAGCAGCGATAATTAAAAATAAGAAAAGTAATGATTTTGGAAATATTAACCAAGTTAATATTATAACTGTACCAATAAATAAATAACTCAAATAAAATATACCCATTGATTTATATCCAAAATATTTTATCAGTTTTTTACCTTTAATATGATCCAGAGAACCATGAGATATTCCAATTGTTAAAATAAGAAACAATGAAATTAGTAAGAAACTTCCTTCTCTCAGATATTTTATTCCAGATAAAAGTATACATAAATTAAAAAAAATTAAAGAGTGGTAAAAATTAATTCTAATCATTTAATTTAAAAAAGTGCTCTTATAAAAATCCATTTAGGCATTTTTAATATTATTGATAAATCTTCAAATAAGTTACTTCTATTCGACAAAAATTTTATAACAGTATTAGATTTATTATTAAACATCCTAAAAAAAATATTTGGCATTTTGCTTGGATTATTTTTAAGAACTTTTAAAAAAATATTATCAAGAAATTGATATTTTTTTTTAATTTGAAAAGTTTTCAATTTACTAATATTTTCGATATTTTCTCTTATATATTTACTTTGTTCTTGAATATTTAGAAAAGTATAACCAGTACTTAACCTTGTCATACCACCAGCTGTTCCGATATTAATTTTATTTTTTACTTGGTCAATTATTGGGTAAAAAAGAGGTATAGCACCCACTTCTTTGTATGTAATCTTATAATCTTTTATTTTTAGATTATTCTCAATATATTCTTTAATTTGCTGATCATAATCTTTTTGGGAATCGTCATTCATTTCTGATAACCATGTTGTTTCAACTAATGCTGTCTTTTTCGAATATGGAAGTGTATAAAAAAAATGAACACTTCCTCTCTGTTCACAATCAAAATCCATTAGATTCATCATTTCTTCATCAAAAAATTCCTTGTTTGTCTCTATTTCTACCCCACAGAAATGTTGCCAAAGTCCAGAGTTTTGATTATCTAAATTTGGAACACTATTAAATACTAAGGAGTTATCAAAATTTATATTTTGATCATTTTTGTGAAAGGAAATATTTTTATTTTCTTTTAATTTGTTGTTTATCTTCTCATAAAATAACCCACTATCAATACTTTGATAATGATAATTATCGCACTCTAGATGTCTTGTTTTTTGAGGCAAATTTATGGAGAAATGTTTCCAATTTTTTTTTACACAATCCTCAAAATTATGTGGGAATGTTTTCCAAAAAGACCAAGTTTTATCTTTTTTATATTCATCTCTTGGCTCAATAATAGCTAAAGTTTTATTTTTTAACTTATTATTGATTTCTAATTCATATGCTAAAGATAATCCTGCACATCCACCACCAATTATGATAAAATCAAAATCTTTCATTTAAATTTATTTCCTCACTAATTAATTCATGTTCTTTATCTCTAAGGTGATTATGGTTTTTAATCAATGATAGTTTAAGCAAGTCATATATAGATAATAATGTTTGCAATATTTTGCCACTATTACTAACAAAAATTTTACCTGATTGGTTGTAATCTTGAATTGTTTGTTTCTTAATAATATTTTTACCAATTTGCCTATAAACTCTTCTTGCTACTAAAATTGAAAATCTAAGATTTAATGGAATATCCTTTATTGAAGAAAAGCTACTATCATAAAATAAATCTGCAGTAGCCAATGTTTCTTTTATGGCTTCAAAATTATGTTTTATATAAAACCTTTTATTTTTAGAGTCTTCTATTACATCTCTAGAAATATTTGTAAGTTGCATTGCTATACCTAAATCTATAGCTGATTTAAGAGAGCTAGAATCTGTAACATTTAGAATTTTTGCCATCATTAATCCAACAGTTCCTGCTACTCTGTATGAATAAATTAATAATTCCTTTTTTGTACTTAATCTTACTTCATTTTGAATATCAGACTCCACACCATCGAATAAGTCTTCTACAATTTTTGTGGAAATATTATATTCATCTATTAATACCCACATATTTTTAATTATGTGGTTCTGAAATTCTTTATTGCTAAAGTTATTTTTGAAGTTTAAAAATCTTCTTAACTTAACATCAATTATACCTTCGTCGTCTGCTATATTGTCTAAAGTTCTACAAAAATCGTATAAATTAGAACATTTCAAATAAGTTTCTTTTGGAAGAAAAAAACCAGCCCAGTTAAATGATTTTGCGTATATTGATAGAAAATTCTTTTTCTCCATTACAAAATTTTGTCTAAGACTTTTGCTGAAGATAGTACTCCTGGCACACCTGCTCCAGGGTGAGTACCTGCTCCAACAAAATATAAACCATCAAAAATCTCTGATTTATTATGAAATCTAAAATAAGCTGATTGAGTAAATTTTGGTTGAATAGAAAAACCTGAGCCATATTTTGTATTTAACTCTTTCTCAAAATAATCAGGAGTTAAGTAAAAATCCTCAACAATATTTTCACTTAGATTAGGAAGTAAACTTTCCTCCATTTTTTTAATAACTAAGTTTTTCATTTTATCTCCCTCAATAGACCAGTCTAAACCAGATTGGTTATTAGGAACTGGTACCAACACGTAAAAACAATCATGATTATCAGGCGCCATCGATTTGTCTGTAGCTGTCGGTCTATGTAAATAGTAACTAATATCGTCATTTAATTTTTTATTGTTAAAAATATCGTCCAAGTGTTCCTTGTACTTATCACCAAATTTGATTGTATGATGTTCAACATCGTCATAAACTTTTTTGGTTCCAAAATAATAAACAAACAAACCCATTGAATATTCCATTCTTTTCATTTTCCAATTAAAAATAGAATTACTATTATTTGAGTTTGCTAATTTTGAGTAAACTGCAGGTGGGTCAGCGTTACAAATAACATTATCTGTTTCTATTCTATCTCCATTATTTAGTTCAACCCCAGTTATTTTATTTTTATTTAATATGATTTTATTTACTTCACAACCTTTTAATATTTTTATATTTTCTTCATTCATTAGTTTTTCCATGCCATTTATAATTTGACCAGTACCACCCATTGAATAATGAATTCCCCATTTTTTTTCTAAATATAAAATTAATCCATATATTGATGTTGTTGTGAAAGGATTACCACCTACCAATAGAGGATGCATACTAAGTAATCTTCTTAATTTTTCATCTTCTATATATGAGGAAACCAAACCATAAACAGATTTATAACTCTTTAGATTAAATAAAGAGGGTATTTGCTTTAACATAAAAGAAGGTTTATCAAATGGGACATCTGATAGTTCAGTAAAACCTTTATCAAAAATCTTTTTTGTAAAATTAACTAAATTTTTATATCCTTTTACATCTTTTTTGTTAATCTTTTTTATTTGATTAACCATTTCTTCTTCATCACCAGAATAGTCAAACCTAAAACCATCTTCAAAAACAAATTGATACCAAGTTTTTAAAGATTTTATTTCTAAATAGTCTTTTGAATTCTTGTCAAAAAGCTGAAATAATTCATCAATCAAGTAGGGTGCTGTTATCACAGTTGGACCACCATCAAATGTAAATCCATTTTTTTTAAAGACTCTTGCCCGTCCGCCTAAATCTTCATGTTTTTCAATCAAGGTTACATTATGGCCTTTAGCTTTTAACCTTAATGCTGCAGCCATACCACCAAAACCTGATCCTATTACTATCGAATTCATAATTTGGATTTTATATTATTTTAAGAAAATGTAACGTAATTTAGTTATGAATTAATTTTTTTTAATTCAGTCTTTGCTTCTTCAAGATTTTTTTCAAATAGATTATCTAACTTAGATTTATCAACTGTAGTTGTTATTATTTTTTTTACAGACTCTAGGGCAATTTTAATAGAAGTATCTTTGATTTCTTTAATTGCTCCCTCTTTCATCTGATTAATTTTTGTTTGAGTTAAATTCTTCTTTATTTCAGAAGATTTATGAAACTTTTCATTCATGCTTATAACAAGTTGTTCAGACTCAGCTTTAGCTTGATCAAGGATCTTTTTGGACTCTCCCTCAACGGAATTAAGTTTAGCCTGAGCTTCATCTAACAGTTTTTTTGACTCAACTCTTAACTTTTCACTTTCATCGATTTCTTTTTTTATATCTCCTATCATTTTTGTTAGGAGATTGTTTATATTCTGAGGTATTTTAAAATATACCAATAGACCTATAAAAATAAAAAACGATATTGCTACCCAAAAAGTTGCATCAAACATCTTTTCTCTCTCTGTTTATTTTTGATTGGTCTTCTACGATTGCTGCTATGCTACTACTATTTACTTCTTCACCAATTAGCTCTTTTATTAACTCAGCTGATGTTTCAGCTGCTATTTTATTTATTTTTTCCCCTGACTTCTGCTTTAGATCAGACAATTCCTTTTCTACTTCACTTATTTCTTCATCAAGATCTTTCTCTAATGCAGCTCTTTTTTTATTAATATCATCCAAAATCTTTTCTCTAGCTTCATTAAAGTAACTTTTAGCTTTAAGTTTGCTGTCTAAAATAATCTTTTCATATTCGTCAATTTTTTTTTGACTTTCTTCTTTTTGTTTATCTGCAGTCTCAATATTTTCAAGTATTTGAGATTTCCTAGTTTCTAAATTATCGCTAATCTTAGGCAATATAACTTTCGTCAAAACAATAAAAAGTATTCCAAACGTGATGATAAGCCAGAAGATTTGAGAAATCCAAAACTCTGGATTAAGTTGAGGCATACCACCACTTTCAGCGGCAAATACTGAATTAAAACATGCAAAGCATGTAACGAATAATAAAATAACTATTTTTTTTAACATTAACTAAAATGCAAATAAAATAATCAACGCAACTACTAGTCCAAACAATCCTGTTGCTTCAGCTAAAGCAAATCCTAATAATAAGTTAGGGAATTGTTTTTGAGCTGCAGATGGATTTCTCATAGCACCAGATAAGTAATTACCAAAGATAATTCCTATACCAACTCCCGCACCTGCTAGTGCTATAGCTGCTAATCCTGCTCCTATCATTTTTGCTGCTTCTAATTCCATTTTTCCTCCTTTTTTTATTAATGGTGTAGATTTAATGCATCATTTAAATAAATGCATGTTAAAATTGCAAATACATACGCTTGAAGAAAAGCAACTAGTATCTCTAAACCCGTAAGTGCAACCGAAAAACTAAGTGGAAGCCATCCACCTACAATTCCTAAGCTTATAACAAAGCCTCCAAATACCTTCATCATTGTGTGACCAGCCATCATATTAGCAAACAATCTTACAGATAAACTAATTGGTCTACTTAAATACGAAATAATTTCAATAACTACAATTAAAGGAAGCAAAACCATAGGAACTCCACTTGGCACAAACAACTTTAAATATCCCAATCCATGTTTCATAAATCCAATAATTGTCACTCCAATGAAAATAAATGCTGCCAACACAAATGTAACTATAATATGGCTAGTCACTGTAAATGCGTAAGGTATCATTCCAAACATGTTACAAAAAAGTACAAACATAAAAAGTGAAAAAATAAAAGAAAAGTACGGTTTTGCTTTTGATCCTGCTGTATCACTAATCATTTTGGCGACAAAGGAATAACTTAATTCTGACAGTAATTGAAGTTTATCAGGTATTAGAGTTTTTTTCTTTGCTCCTAGATTAAAAATTATCAAAATAGCTAAAGAACTAATAACCATAAATAAACTTGCATTAGTGAAAGAAAGATCGACTGAGCCTAATTTAATTTCCGGACCAATTCGATAAACATTGAATTGGTACATTGGATTTGATGCCATTATATTCTCTTATTTATTTTTGCATTTTTTTTGCTGATTTAATTACATTCATTATTCCTGCAATTACTCCTACAAAAAAAAATATTAAAATTAACCATGGCTTAGTACCAAACCAATTGTCTAAAATAAACCCAATAATTGTCCCAACAGCTACTGCAGCAACTAATTCTGTGCTCATTTTAAAAGCGTGACCCATCCCTGATGTTGATGGCTCTTTATTTTCAGAATATTTAGATTTTGCTTTGTTTTTTGCACTTTTAAGGCGAGTTTTAAAATCTTCCTCTTGCATCAGCCTAAGCTACCATGCTCTCAGCTTTTTGAAGGTCAACAGCAACTAGTTGACTTATCCCTTTCTCTGGCATTGTGACCCCATATAATCTATCCATTTTTGACATAGTTAACGCATGGTGGGTCACTATTATAAATCTTGTAGAAGTAATCTTTGTCAGTTCATTTAACAAATTACAAAATCTAGTTACATTTGCATCATCTAGTGGAGCGTCTACTTCATCTAAAACACAGATAGGTGAAGGGTTAGTTAAAAATACTGCAAATATTAAGGATAATGCTGTTAAAGCCTGTTCACCACCTGAAAGCAGGGTAATCGACTGAAGTCTTTTTCCAGGAGGGCTTACTAGCATTTCCAAACCAGCATCTAGTGGATCATCAGAGTCTACTAGTTCTAATTTAGCGCTACCCCCATTAAATAATTTTGTGTAAACCTCATTGAATTTTCTATTCACTCTCTCAAAAGCGTCCAATAATCTTTCTCGACCCTTTTGATTAAGTTCAGTTATGCTCTCCTTTAATTTTAATATTGCTGTAACAAGATCTTGTCTATCTTGTTCCATTTTTTTTATGTCAGTTTTATATTTTTCAGTTTCGTCATCTGCTCTTAAGTTAACGGATCCAAGCTTTTCTCTTTCCCTCTTTTTTTCATCTAGTAACTCTTCTTGAGTAACTAAGTCAGTAAATTCAGCACGTTTTTCAAGATTTGAATAATTAAGCATATTGTCTTCTTCAACATTTAACTCTGTCATAACTCTTTCCAAAAGGTCATTTCTTCTTTTATTTAAACCTTCAATGGTTGCTCCAGAGCTTGCTTTCTTTTCTCTAATTTCAATTGAATTTTCTTTTGTGTTGTTTAGTTGGTTTCTAATTTCTGTAATATTATTATCGATTTTTTCAACTAAAATTTCATTCTCATTTTTTTCATTTTCTGAAATTCTTAAGTTTTCAGAAATTTTCCCTTTTTTTTCTGCTTGAGATTGAGGTTGTTTTTCCAGAGCATTCAATTTTTCTACAAGCTTATTTTTTCTAGTGTTGAGCTCATTAACCATCTTTTCAGAATTAATTAAAAGATTTTGCCAGCTTTCAAATTCTTGATCAATTATACTAATTCTCTCTTTTCTTTTGACTGACTCATTTTTTATGTTTTGGTTTTTACTATAAGTTTCAGCATAATCGTCCTGTAATTTTTTTATTTGATCACTTTTTGATGTTAGAGTTGAAATTACATCATCATTCTCAACTTCTTTAACTTTCATAGTTAAATAGGACAAGTTAATTATACATTCATCTAAAATTTTTATTGTCTGATGATTTCTATTTTCTGAAATTAATTTTTTAACTTCTTCGATTTGACTTTTTATGTTGCTAATAATTTCATTATTTTTTTGCAAAGATTCAGCACTGAACCCCTCTAATAATTCATCCATTCTATCTTGTTCACTTTTTAATTTTGATTTTGAGTTTTCTAGGTCTTGATTGGAAAGTTTTTCTGTTTCATAATATTTTGAATCTGTATCAATTAAGATATTTCTCTCCTCTTTTAATCTTTTTTCGTTAGAATTTGCATCAATTACAATACTTTTTTCTCTATCTATGTCTTCATCTATAACTTTTATAGAGCTTTTTATTGTATCTATTTCCTCATTTATTCTAGTAGTTTCCTCATCTAAAGCTTTCAGCTCAAGATTTAATCTTTGGATCTTAGATAAATTTTCAATATTTTTTTGTCTTATTGGCTCTACTCTTTCAAGTTCATTTTTAATTTTTGTTTCTAATTCTTCAATTTGTTTATTAAATTCTTCTACTTTCCCATCTGCCTCATTATTTACTTCATTTTCTAAAGTGATTTCTTTATCAATTTCTAGAAGTCTTAAATAATAAAGCCCTGCCTCAACTTTTTTTATTTCCTCTGAAATTAATTTATACTTTGCAGCTTCCTCAGCTTGTTTTTCTAAATTTGCTAATTGTTTTTCTTGTTGTCTTCTAAGTTCGTCGGCTCTCTTTAAATTATTTTCTGCTGCTCCTAATCTAATTTCTGCTTCATGTCTTCTAACATGCAAACCAGCTATTCCAGCAGCTTCTTCAAGTATAGCTCTTCTATCAGATGGTTTTGCTGTAACTAATGCTCCAATTCTGCCTTGACTTATTAGCGATGGCGAATGAGCCCCTGTAGATAGATCTGCAAAAAACATTTGTGCATCTTTTGCTCTAACTTCTTTGTTGTTTATGTAAAACTTTGATCCTTTATCTTTTTCAATCTTTCTTCGAATTTCTATTTCTTCTAGATCATTGTATTGGTGCGGTCCATCTTTGTTATCATTGTTTAAACTTAAAACTACTTCAGCAATATTTTTTGAGGGTTTATTTGATGTGCCTGAAAATATAACATCTTCCATCCCAGACCCTCTCATACTTTTTGCCGAAGTCTCTCCCATACACCATCTAAGAGATTCAACTATGTTTGACTTGCCACAACCGTTAGGCCCGACAATTCCTGTAAGGCCTTTTTCAATTAAAAAGTTAGTTTTCTCTGCAAAAGACTTAAAGCCATTTAATTGGATTTTTTTAAACTCCATTAAATGACTTATATCAGTTTTTCTATATATTTTTTTAATTTTTTATAGTTGGATGTATTTTCGAACTTTTCACCATTGATTATAAGTGTTGGTGTTGCCTCTATTTTGTAGTTTTTAGCTCCGTTGATTCGGTCTTCTAAAATAAAATCTTCAATTTTTGAGTCTGCTATACATTTATCAAAATCTAATTTAAAATTTGATTCTTGAATTACCTTCTTTAGGTTTCTGTTGAGATCTTCAATAGTGCTTCCTCTTACCCAGCTACTTTGATTTTTATATAAATGATGAAGTATTTCTGAATTTCCATCATTCTTACAATGAGCTATTTTTGATGCATTAAATGCAGCCATATCTAATGGAAAATTTCTAAATTCGATTAAAATTAAGCCTTTATCTATAAAATCAGTTTTTAAGCTAGGATAAACATTTTTATGGAAATCTGCACAATGACTACATGTTAAAGATTCAAAAACTATAAGTTTTACTTTTGCATCTACATCACCTTCTGTGATTGATTTAATATTTGCTTTAGCATTATGAATTACAAAAAATAATGAAATTATAATTGTTTGTATTAGTATTTTTTTCATCTTGATTTAAATATTTTATTTAATTCTAACAAAGATTTTTTAATTTTATCATTCTTAATATTAGTTATCTGCTTAATATTTTTGCTTTTTGTCGCATTATTTATTTTATCTTCTTTAATTTTTTCAAACTCACCTTCAAAAGTCTTTAATTTTATATCATCAACTACATTATAACCAAAAAATATATTCATTTTTTTTATTATTTCTTTTTTAGAG
Source organism: uncultured Pelagibacteraceae bacterium (assembly GCA_902528135.1). Lineage (GTDB taxonomy): Bacteria > Pseudomonadota > Alphaproteobacteria > Pelagibacterales > Pelagibacteraceae > Pelagibacter. Next base: position 30,184 of record CABZRS010000011.1, read on the forward strand.
TATTCAAGATCTACTTCATTTCCTCTTTTGACCATTATGTTTAAACAGCTTCCATTTAATTTAGAATTTTTAAATGATCTTGGATAGGATACATTAAATAATTCTTTGCCAACAAGAAATTTCCAATTATCCAAAGTATTTGAATAAATTTGACCTTTTTTATTCAATATTCTTTTTGCTTCTTGGGGCAAAGTATCTTTAAAAGATCTTAGTCCTTGAACAGATTTAGTTCTCTGCTTAGTATTATATTTAAAATTCATATGACAAGTCAAAACATACCAAATAAAATTTTGAATTGGTACGATAATAATAAAAGAGACCTTCCTTGGCGAAAAAAAGTCTCTAGAACTCAAAAAGAATATTTTACACTAGTCAGTGAATTTATGTTGCAGCAAACACAAGTGAAGACTGTAATACCATATTTTGAAAATTTTATTTCTAAAATCCCAGATTTAAAAAGTTTATCAAGAGTTAGAGATGCTAAATTGATGAAATGTTGGGAAGGATTAGGGTATTATTCAAGAGCCAGAAATCTTAAAAAATCAGCAAAACAAATTATAAATGAATTTAAGGGCCAGCTTCCAAAAAATGAGGACGATTTAAAATCACTACCTGGAATAGGGGATTATACATCTAATGCAATTATGGCAATTGCATTCAATAAAAAAATAATTCCTTTAGATGGAAATGTTGAAAGAATTTTAAAAAGAGTATTTTATTTAAAAAAAGAAAAAGAAATTTCTAAAGAAAATTTACACCAAAAAAAAATTTTTTTTGGGGAAACAATTAGAGCTAGTGATTATGCTCAAGCTATAATGGAAATAGGTGCATTAATCTGTAAACCATCCAACCCACTTTGTTATCAATGTCCTATCTCAACAAATTGCAAATCCTTTAAAAAAAATGACTTTGAAATAATTAAAATAAATAAATTTAATAAACAAAAGTTTTTTGAAGCAAATATTTTTCAAAATAAGCAGAATAATTACTATCTTTTAAAAAACAGAAAATTTAACTTTTTAAAAGATATGCCTATATTCCCCATGAATGAGATACCTAAGACAAAATTTAAAAATCATTTAGGAAAAAGGATCAATATAAAAATGTCAAATATGGATATGAAAATTGCAATTAATATGAAAAATAATTTACCAGAAAAGAGCGATGGATTTTTTATTAATGTTAAAGATTTAAGCAGTTGGACTTTACCTTCGTTTACAAAGAAAATACTTAATATTATCAAATAAATTAATGAAAAAAATTGCGATTATTGGTGGAGGGATATCAGGCTTATATTTTGCAAATCTTTTAAATAATGAAAAAGATTTTGAATATAAGATATTTGAAAAAAAAGATAATTATAATTTCCTTGAAGGTTATGGAATTCAATTATCAGTAAATAGTATAAAATTATTAAATAGTATAGGATTTAAAAATCTACCTGCATCTGAAGTTAGCTTTCCGTCAAAAGTGAATTTCATACAAGCAAATAATTCCAAAAAAATTTGCGATATAGACCTTACACAATTTAATGACTCAGTAAATCGATACACTACCTTAAAACGATCAACATTATTAAAATTCTTATTTCAAAACATCCCACAAGAAAAAATAAAATTTAATTCAAATATAACAAAAGTAGATAATTCTAATGGCATCAGAATTTCTTTTGGAGATAATAAAAATGAAGAATTCGATTACTTAATTATTTCGGACGGTATTTTTTCAAAAACGAGGTCACTAATTTTTAATGAAAGCATATATCCAAAATATAATCTTAATGTTGCACTGCGAGGTAAATTAAATGGTGATTATGGTAGTGATATTTCAATATATATGGGATCAAATAGTCACTATGTGATCTACCCAGTAAATCAAAATAATGAATACAATTTTGTAGCTATTATAAAAAAAAAATTATCCTCAGATGAATTGCAAAATCATGATTTATTCAAATCTGAAAAATTTTTAGCATCGTTAGTATCAGGTTTACAAAAAACATCGCAAATAAGCTCAAAAAATTTGAGTGAATTGAAATCATTTCCTGTTCACGTTAGCAGCGAATTTCCAAGTCTAAATAAAAAAAATATATTTTTGTCAGGCGATGCTTTATTTACATTCCCTCCATCATTTGCTCAAGGAGCTTCCCAAAGTATTGAAACTGCAAATGATATATTTAAAAGTATTTTTAGTGGTACAAATGAATTCTATCAAGAAAGGATTCGTAGTATTTCTTCTATAAATAATAAATCAAAATTAAACCATTTTACATTTCACTTATCAAATCCCATCAATATTTTTATTAGAAATAAAATTTTGAAATATCTCTCAAAAAATAAAAAATTTCTTGAAAATTATTTGGGTAAAATTTACAGAGCTTAATTTGCAGGCCTTAATCTTTGTCTCAAATCATCAATTGGCTTTAAAGAATTTCCAGATTTATAATACCAAAATGTCCATCCGTTACAACTTTCTACACCAATAATTTTTGCTGCAACTTTATGGATTGAACCCTCTGATTGTTGATATTTGATACTTCCATCCACCATAATTTTAGCATTTACTTTTTTCTTTTGATCATAAATTTCTGTTCCAGGTTTAATTAAGCCCATTTCAACTAATGATCCAAAAGGAATTCTTGGTTTTGATCTATTATTTTGAAGTGTATCTAGATATTCATCTTTTATAATATCTGTATTGTTTAATCTTTTTCTTGTAGCATCAAAATAATTTTTTTCCTTTTCAATTCCAAAATATTTTCTACCTAATTTTTTAGAAACAACAGCCGTGGTACCTGATCCTAAAAATGGATCTAAAATAAAATCATTTTTATTTGATGAGGCTAATATTATTCTATGGAGTAACGCTTCTGGTTTTTGAGTAGAATGGACTTTTTTTCCATTGTTTTTTAATCTTTCTTTGCCATTACAGATTGGAAAGTTCCATGTAGATCTCATTTGGAGGTCATCATTCAAGCATTTTAATGATTGATAATTGAAAGTGTATTTCGACCCCTCACTTTTTGATGCCCAAATAAGTGTTTCATGTGCGTTAGTAAACCTTCTTCCCCTAAAATTTGGCATTGGATTATTTTTATTCCAAATTACATCGTTTAGTATCCAAAAACCTAAATCTTGGATCGTAGCGCCCACTCTAAAAATATTGTGATAACTACCTATTACCCAAATCGATCCGTTCTTTTTTAAAATTCTCTTACATTCTTTTAACCAATCAAAAGTAAATTCATCATAACTTTTAAAACTTTCAAATTGATCCCATTTATCGTCTACAGCATCTACTTTAGATGTATCCGGTCTACTTAATTCTTTTTTTAATTGAAGGTTGTAAGGGGGATCAGCAAAAATAAGATCAAAAGTTTCATCAGGAATTTTTTTTAATTCCTCTAAACTATCTCCATTAATAATTTTGTTTTTTAAAGTTTGATTACTCATTTTTTAATTATTAATTAGACTCCAGAGTAGAGTCTTCGTCAACCTGAGATTGAATTATTTTGAGTATACTTGTTACTATTTTTTTCTGTGACTCAATATGTTGTGTATTGGATTGAATGTTTTTCGATGAAATCTAGTTACTCCATATTTTCTAATAGCATTAATGTGATCTCTAGTTCCATAACCAGCATTTAAATCCCATTTATATTTTTTAAAACTTTCTGATATTTTGAGCA
>CABZRS010000012.1 GCA_902528135.1 uncultured Pelagibacteraceae bacterium
GGTCGGAGGTTCGAATCCTCCAGGGCGCGCCATCTTTAATTGATCAATATTGATGAGGTTATTTTACCATTGATGGTTGTATAACTTTCTGCTTTACTCAATTATTCAAAAATTAATTTTTGAATAATTTGTTAACAAATAAATAATAAAAAGAGGAAAATAATGTTTAAAATAATAAAACAATTGACTTCTGTAGTTGCTATGTTTGCTGTGCTATTTGCATTTTCAACAGAAACAATGGCTGCTAAGAAATCAAAAACTCTGGAGAACACTAAAAAAAGAGGATTCGTAAGATGTGGTGTTTCTCAGGGTCTACCTGGATTTTCAAACGCAGACGAGTCTGGAAATTGGACAGGAATAGATGTTGATGTATGTAGAGCTGTTGCGGCTGCTACATTAGGAGATGCAACTAAAGTTAAGTTTACTCCTTTAAGTGCAAAAGAAAGATTTACTGCACTTACTTCAGGTGAAATTGACATTTTATCAAGAAACACAACTTGGACACTATCTAGAGATGCTGACATTGGTTTAACATTTGTTGGTGTAAATTTTTATGATGGTCAAGGTTTCATGGTAAGAAAAGGTTCAGGAATTGCATCTACAAGTGAATTTAAAAATGGAACTTCAGTTTGTACAAACTTAGGAACTACAACTGAACTTAACATGAGAGACTTTTTTGATGCTGGAGGAATTTCATATGAGCCGGTAGTTTTCGAGAAAGCAGATGAGGTCGTAGCTGCTTATGACGCAGGTAGATGTGATACATACACTACAGATAAATCTGGTCTTGCTGCACAAAGAACTAAATTATCAGCTCCAGATGATCACATAGTATTACCTGAAACTATTTCAAAAGAGCCACTTGGACCAGTTGTACGTCAAGGTGATTCTGTTTGGGAAGATATAGTAAGATGGTCTTTAAATACTATGATCGAAGCCGAAGAATATGGTGTTAACTCATCAAATGCTGACATGATGAAAACTTCAAACAACCCAGCAATCAAAAGATTGGTTGGAGCTGAAGGTGAATTAGGTGCAGCTTTTGGTTTAGATAACGAATGGAACTTAAGAATTATCAAACAAGTTGGTAACTACGGTGAAAGCTACAAAAGAAACATAGCAGATACCGGAATTCTACCTGATAGAGGTCCAAATGAATTATGGACTAAAGGTGGAATATTATACGTACCACCAGCAAGATAATCTTATTTCAAATTAATTAAAAAGGGCTAGATATTTCTAGCCCTTTTTTTTATTATAAATTTCGATGAACACCATTATAAAAAAATTTATACCTCAGATTTTAGCAATACTTATTGTTATTCTTATTTTTGGTTTTTTAACCCTGAATGCTCAAACCAATATGGATAATAGAGGTATTGATTTTGGTTTTGGATTTTTATCACAAGAGTCTTCATTTGATGTTCAGTTTTCTTTAATTGAATATAGTGGATCAGACTCATATGCCCGTGCTTTTCTAGTTGGACTTTTAAATACTTTGTTAGTTTCTTTTATAAGTATAATCATTTGTACAATATTGGGTGTTATAATTGGTGTAGCAAGATTATCATCAAATTACCTCATAAAAAACTCAGCCGCGTGGTACGTTGAGTTTTTTAGAAATATTCCATTACTCTTACAAATCTTCTTTTGGTATTATGCAGCTCTTAGAGCATTGCCTATGCCAGAGAAAGCTAATGCGTGGTTTGGGGTAACTTATATGACTGTAAAAGGTTATTACATACCAGCAATGGTATGGGAAAATTTGAATGTATTTCTATATTGTGGTCTTGCAGCAATAATATCAATTTTTGTATTAAGAAATTACGCAATTAAATTAAGAGACACAGAAGGCAAACAAATACCTGTGTTTCTTTATTCAGTAGCTCTTTTAATTGTATTACCTCTTTTATCATTCTTATTTGGTGGAGTATCGTTAGAATTTGAAATACCTGAGCTCAAAAAATTATCAAAAATTTCCTATATTTATGAAGGTGGAATAAGTTTACCACCAGAATTAATAGCATTAGTTCTAGCACTATCTTTATATACTTCTACTTTTGTAGCAGAATGCGTTAGAGCAGGTATTGAAGGCGTTAGTAAAGGCCAAAAAGAGGCTGCAGCATCTGTTGGTTTAACACCTAATCAAGTTTTAAAGTTAGTTATTATGCCTCAAGCATTAAGAATTATTATTCCACCAACAACAAACCAATATTTAAATTTAACTAAAAACTCATCTTTAGCAGCTGCTATTGCATACCCTGATTTAGTACTTGTATTTGCAGGGACTGCTCTTATGCAGACAGGTAAGGCAATAGAAATTGTTTCAATAACAATGCTAACTTATCTAACTATTAGTCTAACTATTGCAGCAATAATGAATTGGTATAACAAAAAAATTGAAATTAAAGAAAAGTAAACGATGCAAACATTAAATTTTTTAAAACCTAATAGAGATAATATTAAAAATTATTCTATAACTGGTTCTCTTTTAATTTTAGTAAGTTTAATTGATGTAATATCAAATGCCTTTTTTAAAATAAATTTAACATCTTTTTTACCTGGCTCATTAACTACTTTGTTTCCATTAATCATAGGATTAATAGGATTAAATATGATGAGAATTGATTATTCAGGAAATAAAACATTAGATTTATTAAATAAAAATATAAATACAAATAATTTTAATGCTCTATTAACTCTATTAATATTATTTTCAATTATAAAGGCTCTTCCTCAGTCTCTAAGTTGGATGATTTTAGACGCAACTATTTCAGGTGACTCAAAAGATGCTTGTACAGGTACGGGTGCTTGTTGGACATACATTAAAGTTTGGTTTCGAAGATTCATGTATGGAATGTATCCCAATGAATTTCATTGGAGAATAAACACAGCATTTATATTAGTTATAGCACTTGGATTTGTTGGATATTTCATGAAGGAAAATCTGAAAAAATATTTAGCTTTATACTATGTAATTATTTATCCAGTGATTGCATATTTAGTTATATACTATTTAATATCTGGTGGATCATTCGGTTTACAATGGGTAGAAACTGGAGCATGGGGTGGATTATCACTTACTTTTATAGTTTCTTTTTTCTGTCTAATTTTCTGTTTTCCTTTAGGTATGATTTTTGCATTAGGAAGAAGATCTAATCTTCCTGCAATAAAATATATATCAATTTGTTATATTGAATTTTGGAGAGGTGTTCCATTGATTACAGTACTATTTATGTCATCTGTAATGTTTCCAATGTTTTTACCTGAAGATTTTTTTATGGATAAATTAGTAAGAGTAATTATCGCAATCACATTATTTGAAGCTGCATATTGTGCAGAGGTAATAAGAGGTGGTTTACAATCTCTTCCACGAGGTCAATATGATGCTGCTAAATCTTTAGGAATGGGTTATTGGAAAATGCATATTTTTGTGATCTTACCGCAAGCATTAAAATTAGTCATACCTGGAATAGCAAATACATTTTTAGCATTAGTAAAAGATACGCCTTTAATATTTGTAGTTGGTTTAGCTGAATTAGCAGGCATGCTTGCCTTAGCAAAAACAAATCCAAAATGGCTTGGCTTTGCTATGGAAGGATATATTTTTGCATCAATAATATTTTGGATTATATGCTATGCAATGAGTAAATATAGTTATAATTTAGAGGCAAAATATAAAACTGAAAGATAAAAAATGTCTGATCCAATCATAAAAATCCAAAATATGAATAAATGGTTTGGCGATTTCCAAGTTTTAAAAAATATTAATTTAGAAGTCGAAGCGAATAAGAAAATTGTAGTATGTGGCCCATCAGGTTCAGGCAAATCAACACTAATTAGATGTATCAATAGATTAGAAGAACATCAAGAGGGTGATATAATCGTTGATGGAAATGAGCTATCAGAAAAAACAAAAGATATTGAAAAAATTAGAGCTGAAGTTGGAATGGTTTTTCAACAATTTAATTTATTTCCACATCTCTCAATATTAGATAATTGTACTCTTGCACCTATTTGGGTAAAAAAAATGCCAAAAAAAGAGGCTCAAGAACTCGCATTAGACCAACTTAAAAAAGTTCAGATAGATGATCAAGCAAACAAATTTCCAGGACAACTTTCAGGTGGACAACAACAACGTTGTGCAATCGCTAGAGCTTTGTGTATGCAGCCAAAAATAATGCTTTTTGATGAACCAACCTCTGCGTTAGATCCAGAAATGATCAAAGAAGTACTAGATGCAATGGTTAGTCTTGCAAAAGGTGGAATGACTATGATTGTAGTTACCCATGAGATGGGTTTTGCAAAAGAAGTAGCTGACGAAGTCATTTTTATGGATGAGGGCATGATAATTGAGAAGGCAGACACAAAAGACTTCTTTGCAAACCCAAAGAGTGATAGAACTAAGCTTTTTTTAAGCCAAATTCTTTAAAATAATTCTAAAGATAAGAAAAAAGTTACTTGACAGGTTTAAAATTACTTAAAAAAACCAATTTTTTTAAAAATTATTTTACTTGCATAAAGTTTTCTATTTAGATTAACTCACATTAATATTTTATTTAAAGAGGGGTCTTAAATGGAAGAAAATTTTAACAAACATCTTGGCAATAAGCTCAAGCTAAGACGATTAGCACTAGGTTTAACTCAAACAAAAGTAGCAAAAGCAATAAACGTAACATTTCAACAAATCCAAAAATATGAAAAAGGAACTAACGGCGTAAGTTCTATTAGATTGTTACAACTTTCTAATTATTTGAAAGTTCCAATAAATTATTTCTTTGAAGATTTTTCAGAATATTTAGTAAATCTTGACAAATCAAAAGAGGGACACATGAATGTAAACTATAACTTCTTAGTTAGAGTATATTCAGAGTTAACTCAGGATCAAAAAATTAAATTTGGAAAAAATTTACAAATAGCCCAAATAAATATTTCTAAAGCTGTTTAATTGATTTGGCTCCTCGGGCAGGACTCGAACCTGCGACCAATTGATTAACAGTCAACTGCTCTACCAACTGAGCTACCGAGGAATATTTTCTCACAACTTACTTTTTTTAAAATTTATCTCAATACTTATTTTGGAGGCAACGCCCGGAATCGAACCGGGATACAAGGATTTGCAATCCTCTGCGTAACCATTCCGCCACGTTGCCATCAAATATAAAATATTTGGTAATCGATATTTGTATAATTCATTTTGATCATTAATCTATAAATTTAGCAATGATTTTCATTATTGTTTATTAATTTGATTAATTTATAAAACAAATCAATGAGTTTTGATAAATATGAACATAATAATGTTGAGAATAAAATCTATGATTATTGGGAAAAAAATCAATTATTTAAACCCAAAGAAAATTCAAAAAAATTTTCAATTGTAATTCCTCCACCAAATGTAACTGGAAGCCTTCATATGGGACATGCTTTGAATAACTCGATTCAAGATGTTTTAACGAGATTTCATAGAATGAATAATTATGAAACTTTATGGCAACCTGGAACAGATCACGCAGGTATTGCAACCCAAGCATTAGTTGAAAAAAAACTCGCAAAAGAAGGTGTTAAGAAAAATGATTTAGGAAGAGAAAAATTTATTGAAAAAGTATGGGAATGGAAAAATGAGTATGGAGATATTATAATAAACCAACTGAAAAAACTTGGGTGTTCTTGTGATTGGTCTCGTAATGCATTTACAATGGATGAGAATTTGTCTAAGTCAGTGATAAAAGTATTTGTTGATCTTTATAATAAGAAATTAATCTACAAAGCAAAAAAACTTGTAAATTGGGATGTTGTTTTAAAAACAGCAATATCTGATTTAGAAGTTGATCAACGTGAAGTAAATTCTAAACTTTATTATATAAATTATTCAATAGAAGGATCAGATAAACTTATAACAATTGCAACAACAAGACCTGAAACTATGTTGGGAGATACTGCAATAGCAGTAAATCCTAAAGATGATCGATTTAAAGATGTTGTTGGAAAGTTAGTTACAATACCTTTAGCAAACAGAAAGATAAAAATAATAACAGATGATTATGCAGATCCTGAACAAGGAACAGGAGCAGTAAAAATTACTCCAGCACATGATTTTAATGATTATGAAGTAGGCACAAGAAACAAGTTAGAAGTAATTAATATATTTACTCCTGATGGAAAAATAAATGACAATGCACCTGACCCATATAAAGGTTTAGATAGATTTGCCGCAAGAAAACTAATCTTAGAACATCTTGAAGAAGGTAAATATTTAGAAAAAATAGAAAAGTTAGTAAATAAAGTTCCTTATGGGGATAGATCTAATTCTATTATTGAACCATACTTAACAGAGCAATGGTTTGTTGATGCAAAAACTTTAGCCATTAAAGCAAAAGAAGTAGTAAATAATGGTAAGACTAAATTTTTTCCTGAAAATTGGTCAAAAACATATTTTCAATGGATGGATAATATTGAACCTTGGTGTATTTCTCGTCAATTATGGTGGGGACATCAAATTCCAGCATGGTACGGGCCTGATGGAAAAATATTTGTAGCTGTAAATGAAGATGAATGTAAAAAACAGGCAAAAGAGTTCTATTCAAAAGAAGTGGAATTAAAAAGAGATGAAGATGTATTAGACACTTGGTTTTCTTCAGGTCTTTGGCCATTTGCGACTTTAGGTTGGCCAGAAAAAACACCAGAAGTTGAAAAATTTTATCCAACTAGTGTTCTAGTTACTGGTTTTGATATCATATTTTTCTGGGTTGCAAGAATGATAATGATGGGAACTGAGTTTTTAAAAGAAGAGCCTTTTAAAAATATATACGTTCACGCACTTGTCAGAGATGAAAAGGGTCAAAAAATGTCTAAATCAAAGGGCAATGTAATTGATCCTTTAGAACTTATTGAAAAATATAGTGCTGATGCTTTAAGATTTACTCTTTTGTCAATGGCATCGCCAGGTCGCGATGTAAAATTGTCTGAAGACAGGGTTAAAGGTTATAGGAATTTCTTAAATAAAATTTGGAATGCTAACAATTTTTTAAGACAAAATGAGTGTGATTTTAGTGACATTAAAAAACCTGAAAATCTTAAATTAACAATTAATAAGTGGATACTATCTGAACTTGTAAAAGTCAAAAACGACACGGAAAATAGTTTAAAAAACTATAGATTTGATGAAGCAGCTAAGAATATTTACCAGTTTGTATGGCATTCCTTTTGTGACTGGTATTTAGAGTTATCTAAAACGGTTTTAAACTCTGAAAATGAGGAAGATATTAAGGAGTTAAGACAAACATCAGCATATGTTTTTAAGGAAATTTTAATAATACTTCATCCATTTATTCCATTTGTAACCGAAGAGATATGGTTAAATAATAAGCTAGATAAAGAAGGCAAAGATTACTTGATGTATGCCAATTGGCTAGAAGATGATTATCATGAAAAAAAATCATATGATGAGATAAATAATATTATCAATTTTATAACATCAATAAGATCATTTAAAAATGAATTAAATATAAGTCCTGGATCATTTATTGAAATTTCAACAGAAAATACAAACAAAGAATATAAAACCTTTTTATCTTCTAATGAAAATATAATGAAAAAAAATGGAAGAATTAAAAATTTTCATGAAAAAGATTTAGACAAACCCTCCGCAAGTATAGTCATAAGTGGTGAGTTATTTAAATTATATTTTGATGAAGATATTGATTTAAATATGATCAAATCAACACTAGAAAAGAAAATTACAAAAATTAGTGAAGAGATGAAAAAAATTGATGTTAGATTATCAAATAAATCCTTTGTGGATCGTGCACCACAAAATATAGTAGAGCAGGAGAAAAGCAACTTTGCTAATCTTGAAAAAGATGTTAAAAAAATAGAATTAACTCTTAAAGGTTTATAATGAAAAAATTTAATAAGAAAAAATTACCAAGTAGACATACAACAATAGGTGCAGATAAAGCCCCTCAAAGATCATTTTATTATGCAATGGATTTAACAGAAAAGGATGTTGCTAAGCCATTTGTTGGTGTTGTTTCAACATGGAATGAAGCCGCTCCTTGTAACATAAATTTAATGAAGCAAGCTCAATCAGTTAAAAAAGGTGTTCAAGCAACTGGAGGAACACCAAGAGAATTTTGTACTATTACAGTAACTGATGGTATTGCGATGGGTCATGAAGGAATGAAATCGTCATTAATATCAAGAGATGTAATTGCAGACTCAACAGAACTTACGGTTAGAGGACATTGTTATGATGCATTAGTTGGGCTAGCAGGCTGTGATAAATCATTACCTGGTTTAATGATGTCGATGGTTCGTTTAAATATTCCAAGTGTGTTTATATATGGTGGATCAATTCTACCAGGTAGATTTGAAGGTAAAGACGTAACTGTAGTTGATGTATTTGAAGGTGTTGGAAAATATACTTCAAAAAAAATGACAGCGCATGCATTAAGAAAATTAGAACTTAAAGCATGTCCAAGTGCAGGAGCTTGTGGTGGTCAATTCACAGCAAACACAATGGCATGTGTTTCAGAAGCAATTGGTTTAGCATTACCTTTTTCTGCTGGTACACCTGCGCCTTATGCTGAAAGAAATAAGTATGCTGTTGATAGTGGAAAAGCTGTAATGAATTTGTTAGCAAAAAATATTAGACCAAGAGATATAGTAACTAGAAAATCATTAGAAAACGCAGCAACAATTGTTGCGGCAACAGGTGGATCAACAAATGCAGGTTTACACTTACCAGCTATAGCAAATGAAATAGGAATTAAATTTGATTTAATGGATGTTGCAAAAATATTTAAGAAAACTCCTTATCTTGCAGACCTAAAACCAGGTGGAAAATATGTTGCAAAAGATATGTGGGAGGCAGGTGGAGTTCCGATGTTATTAAAAACTCTTATGGATGGTGGTTACATTCATGGAGACTGTATGACAGTTACAGGTAAAACAATGAGAGAAAATTTAAAAAATGTCAAATTTAGAGAAAATCAAAAAGTAATGAGATCTTATAAAAATCCAATTTCTCCAACAGGAGGAGTTGTTGGATTAAAAGGTAATTTGGCACCAGAAGGTGGAATTGTAAAAATAGCTGGTTTAAAAAAATTGCAATTTACAGGAAGAGCTAGATGTTTTGATAATGAGGAGTCTGCTTACAAAGCAGTTATAAACAGAAAATACAAAGATGGAGACATCATTATAATTAGATATGAAGGACCAATAGGAGGTCCTGGAATGAGAGAAATGCTTCAAACAACTGCAGCAATCTACGGTCAAGGAAAAGGTGAGAAAGTAGCTCTTATTACAGACGGTAGGTTCTCTGGGGCTACTAGAGGCTTTTGTATCGGTCATGTGGGCCCTGAGGCCTCCGTAGGCGGCCCTATAGCCCTTTTAAGGAATGGGGATATCATCGATATAGACGCTAAAAAGGGCACAATTAACGTAAGACTTACTAAGAAGGAATTAAGTGCAAGACGTAAAAAATGGAAACCGAGAAAAGTGAATTTTGGTAATGGTACATTATGGAAATATGCACAAACTGTAGGACCAGCTTATAAAGGTGCACCAACTCATCCAGGTGGTAAAAACGAGGTTAGAACGTACGCTGATATTTAATGAAAATTAGACCTGTAATACTTTGTGGTGGCGCAGGAACAAGACTTTGGCCAGATAAAAAAAAACATCAAGCAAAACAATTTATTGATTTTGGTGGATGGAGTTTAATTCAAAAAACTTTAGAAAGAGTAAATAAACCAATTTTTGATTTTCCTATAATCAGTACAAATTTAAAATACTTAAAACAAGTCAAATTAGCTTTAAAAAAAAGTAAAATTAAAAAGTTTAAAATAGTTCTAGAACCAGCTAAAAAAAATACCGCACCAGCAATCCTTGCTTCAGCTTTGATAAAGGATATTCCATTAGAGCAACCATTAATGTTTTTTGCAGCAGATCATTTATTTGAAAGGTCTAATATTTTAAATAAATCCCTTTTAAAAAATAAACCAAATTTAGATAATCAAAATTTATTTATTTTTGGAATAAAACCTACAAATCCATCAAGTGAATATGGATATTTTTTAACTAAAAAAATTAAATCTATAAATAAAGTTACAAAATTTATTGAAAAACCAAAATTATCAAAAGCAAAAGAAGTAATTAAGAACAAAGGTTACTGGAATTCTGGCATGTTTTATTTAAGAAAAGACTCTATAATCAATAACTTTAAAAAATATCAAAATAAAACTTACAAAAGTTGTGTTGAGGCTATTAAAAAAGGCAAATATAAAAATAATACTTACTACTTAAATAAAAGAGCTTTTGAAAAATCAATCGAGAAATCTTTTGATTATGCAATACTTGAAAAAACAAATAAAATTAATGCTATTAAATTAGACATTCCTTGGTCTGATCTTGGTAGCTGGAAAGAGATTCTCAAGATATATGATAAAAATAAAAGAAAACACTTTAAGAAAAAGAATGTTTTTTATAGACCATGGGGGAGTTATTTAAATTTATTCGAAGGAAAAGAGTTTTTAATTAAAGAATTATCAGTTAAACCTAAAGGTATATTAAGTCTTCAAAAACATCACCACAGAGCAGAACATTGGTTAGTTACAAAAGGTAATCCAAGAATAACTTTAAATAAAAATATCATTAATAAAAAACCTAATGAACATATTTTCATTCCATTAGGAGCAATTCATAGAATACAAAATCCTGGAAAAAAACCTGTAAAAATTATGGAAGCTCAAGTTGGTTCAATTCTAAAAGAGACAGACATTGTTAGATATCAAGACATTTATGGGAGAGTTAAATAATTAACTCTTAATGGATAATACTGTTTTCATATTAGTTCTTATAGCAGCTATTACACATGCCACATGGAATGGAATGGTTAAGAAACATTCTGATAAAGTTATAGCTTTATCTGGAGTAATTTTAGGTCGTCTACCATTAGCTTTAACAGCAATAATAATCTTACCTTTGCCTACATTTGAGAGCATTCCTTATTTAATTGTAAGCATTATTATTCACCAAGCATATCAATGGTATCTTTTAAGTGCATATGAACTAGGAGATTTAACAAAGGTTTATCCGATTGCGCGTGGAACAGGACCTTTGGTTGCAACTATAATTTCAATTTTATTTTTAGGTTTAGTGCTTGATAATTTTACTATTCTTTCAATTTTAATTATTTGTTTAGGAATAATTTTTTTAAGCTTATTTGATAAATCCAAAAAAAACTCAAAAATAATTCAATATTCACTATTAACTGGTTTATGGATTGGATTGTATTCTGTGATAGATGGTTATGGCGCAAGGGTAAGTTTGTCAGCTATTTCCTTTATTAGCTGGGTGTTTGTTGTAAATGCATTACTCCACACATTTGTAATGCGTTTAAAAGATGAGAAAAATATCATTCAAAGATTAGCAAAATATGGAAAAAAGATATTTATATTCGGCGGTTCACTTGATTACTTCACTTATATAACAGTAGTATGGGCGTTTACTAAAGCACCAATACCAATTGTTGGTGCATTAAGAGAAACGAGTATTTTATTTTCTATTTTAATTGGATATTTCTTTTTAAAAGAAAAGATTACTCCAGCTAAGATATTCTCGATTATATTAATCCTAGCTGGAGTTATCGGTTTAAAGCTATTTTAAAACCAATTGTTTGGAATAATTATATAGTGAATAGCAAGAACTATTCCAACCGATACACTTAATCCAAAGATCATTTTAAGAAAGTCTTTTCCAATTAATGGGAAAACATATTTAAATTTATAATCCTTGTTCATCGTTGAAATTGCTAATTCTCTACCGCATAATAAACCAACAAATACCCATGTCGTTGACATTGGTAAATCGTTTAGTTCTTTAAAGTAGAATAAAACAGCAGCATAAATTATATTGATAATTGTAGCTGATCTTGCATATCTAGTTCCAGTTTTTTCCAAAACTACTGCTTGGATCCGTCCACCTTGAATGTAGAAGATGTAAAATAGCAAAATAGTGAAATATGCCATTACAATCAGCAGTATTGTAATATCAAGTTGTCTTGGAAGATATACTGCAATATTTGCTACATCGTGAGATAACCAAACCCACCATAACCAACCAGATGAAACCCAAACAGCATTTCTCCAAAATCCTATCCATTTGTCATCTACTTCATCAAATTTTTCATTAATGAATTTTGATACAGCTATCCAGGCTATGTAAGCAACCATTGCCGCTAAACCATAACCAACTACACTTTTCATTAACATTTTTTCAAGCACAACTGTCGAAGCAAACGCTGAAAGAACTAAGAAAGTAGTAGATACTGGTATTCCAATTCTTGTTAATAATAAAAGTATTGCAGGCGCTACTGCATGATACCATTGAATTTCTTGATAAGGTATTCTAGTTAATCTTCCATACGAAATATCACCATCATACACATACCATCCCCATGCTAAAGCTAAAATCATTACACTAGAAGCTGATCCTGCAAGTACGTACCATTTAAACCATTTCTTTTTTGAAGCTATAAATGTACCTAGTGTTTGAATTGAGTCGTTAGCGATTACGCTATAACCGGCAAGGGCAAACCCTATTACCGTATATACTAAAGTCATTTCCATTTTTTATCTCCTTAATATTATTGTTTTCGGTTCCTATTGATTCATGACTTAAGGAGTATGTAATCTGAGACGGAAAATAATTCTAGTTATAAATTTATTAATTTGAGAAACAGGAGGGGGATTCATCGACTACTAAACTATTTAATATTGATGTCTACTTTTTAATATTTTTTATTTCGCAATAAAGTTGTATTTATTTAACCAATTTCTTAATTAAATATACAGCTATTAAAGCTCCCAAAAATTCAGCCAAAATATATGTAGGAGTATTTAAATAATTAATTCCTGTAAAAGAATCAGTAAAAGTTCTAGCTATAGCAACAGCTGGATTTGCAAAAGATGTTGATGATGTGAACCAATAACCAGCAGATATATAAGTTGCAACACACGCAGCAACTGTATGTTTTCCATCTTTTAATGTAGCAAAAATAATAAAAATAAGACCAAATGTAGCTACTATTTCTGCCAAAAATATATGAAAACCATCTCTTCTTTTTGATGATAATTCTAAAATACTGTGTTCAAAAAAAACGTTAGCCAAAATAACCCCTAAAATACAACCTAAAATTTGTGCAGGAATATAGATTAATAAATCTTTTCCTTTAATTCTTTTAGTTAAATACATAGATAAACTTACAAAAGGATTTAGATGAGCACCTGAAATATTAGCAAAAGCTGTTATTAGCACAAATAAACCTGCTCCAGTAGCAATCGTATTTGCTAATAGTCTAACCGCATTATCATTAGTTAGATTTTCAGCCATTATTCCAGAACCAACAATAACCATTACTAAAAAGCAGCAAGCTATAAATTCACCTAAAAAAATTTTATTACTATTCTTCATTTTTTATCCAATTAATGATTTTTTTGTTAATAACATTAAATGTATTTGAAATAATGTTATTTTTTTCGTTTTCATTTGAATTTATTAGTTTAGACACAGGATCTTCAATATCCCAGTGAATAACCTGATCCTTTTTAGGCCAAATAGGGCAAAGTTCATTGTTAGCATTATTACAAACTGTAATCACATGATCCATTTTAATTTCACTATTGATAAAAATATCAAAGTTTTTTGATGATAAATTACTTAGATCGTAATTTTTCGTTTCTAAAAATTTTTTAATATCACTATTTATATTACCTGTAGGATTGCTGCCAGCACTATAGGCTTTGAATTTATCATTATATTCATTATTAATGATAGTTTCAGCAATAATACTTCTTGCTGAATTACCTGTGCATACGAACAATATATTCTTCATTTAAAAAATAACTTTATAAATACCAATTACAAACAATGGAATTTGTAACCCAAAGTTAGTTAAGATTGCTTTATCTTTGCTCAGAAATCCTGCAATAGTCCATCCAACAACCCCTAATCCATGAAAATAAATATTAATAGGGTAGATATTAAGATTAGTAAGTAAAATTCCAGTTAAGACTAAAAATGTACTTATCCATTTTAGATATTTTTTTATAAACATAATTATCCTTTCTTAGTGTTTATTACTTTTATGTTAAAGATTTGTTAAAATTACTTTTTTAATGCATCTTCAAGATAATCTAATCTATCTTGACCCCAAAAAATCTCATTATTTAAGACATATGAGGGAGCACCAAATACATCGTTATCAACTGCATCTTTTGAATTTTTTTGATATTCCAAGTTCACATCTTCAGATAAAGCTAATTTCTTCATTTCTTCAAAGTTTAAATTTAATTTTTCACAAATTTCCTGAAGTGTATTGTGATCAGAAAGATCTTTATCCATAGACCATAAATATTTTAAACATTCATTTCCAAAATGAAGTTTATTATCCATTTTATTTGAAGCTATTACAAATTTTGCTGGTAAGTGTGGGTCTTTAGGTGGAAAAAATTTTGGCTGTTTAATAATTGGCAAACCTAGTTTATTTGAAATTCTCTCCAGTTCTAGAAGTCTATATTTTTGTCTAGCAGGATGTCTTTTGGGAACTGGCAATCCTCCAGTATTAGGAAATATTTCACCAACTAAATCAAGTGGTTTTTCTATAACCTCTAAATTATATTTGCTTACTATCTTTGTAAATCTATCAGCTCCAAGATAACTAAACGGAGATAGGACACTAAAATAATATTCAACTTTCATTATTTGTTTAATTAAGCGCAAACTGCTTAATTTTTTCAAATTCAAAATGATCTGCTATATCTTTTTGAGCATAATATACTTCTTCAACAATGCCTTGTTCGTTAATCAAAACATCAGTTACAGCAATATCTAAATGACCTTTAATCTTTGTTGGAATATATCCTTTCATCATTGCTGGAACGATTTTGTGAGGTTTAAATAACATTGCATTCAATGTTTTTGCCATAGATCTTTCAATTTCATATTTTTTAAAATATTCAAAATTTTCATCAGCTAAAACTGTAAAAGGTAATTCACCATGTTTATCCATATAAGATTTTAAATTATCTACTGGGGAATGAAAAATTCCAACATGTGTAAAATTATTTCCAAATTCACTAAATCTTTTATTCAATTCATTCAATCTTAAATTGCAAAAGCTACATCCTGCTATACGGTAAAAAGTAAGTAGTACTTTTTTGCCCTTTGTTTCAGATAAATTAAATATTGAACCATCTGGTTTTGGTAATGAGATTTCTTCTAATGTATCGCCTTTATTTATTTTCATTTTTTATATACATTTCTTGCAAAGGCCAAAAAACTCCAAATTGTATTTATTGTATTTCATTCCTTTGTTATCTTTAAAATTTCTTAAGTGTTCTGATAGTTTATGATCATGAATTTCAGTTACATCTTCACAACTTTCACAAATTGAAAAAACAGTAGCTTTTGCAATTTGACATTTTGAATTTTTACAAGCTATGAACGCATTTCTACTTTCTATTTTATGTATCTTTCCAATCTCCACTAATTTATCCAGAGCTCTATAAACTTGCAAAGGAGCATTAATACCCTTTTTTTTAACATCAAATAAAATTGAATATGCTTTTAATGGTTGATCAGATTTTTCTATTAAATCTAATATTATTTTTTGGTTTTTAGATAATGTTTCTTGTTTTTGCATGTTATTATTTTTTATAATACTCCATTAATTTTTCAACTGAATCGTTTGTTTTATTTTAAATAATGAAAGAATAAATAATACTAGTGCAGCAGCTACTATAGAAGGACCAGATGGAGTATTAAATTCTAATGAGGAGAATAGTCCAATAAATACTGACAGTAACCCGCCAATTATTGAAAATATAACCATCTTTTGAGGGTTATCAGATAAGTTTCTGGCCATTGCTGTAGGTATGATTAACATTCCTGTAATAAGCAATAAGCCAACCATTTTAATAGATATTGCAATTATTGCTGCCATTAAAATTGTAAATATAGCTTTAGCTCTATCTGGATTTAAACCTTCTGCTTCAGCTAATTCATAATTAACGGTTGATGCAAACAATGGTTTCCATATAAATCTTAAAACCAATAAAATTAAAGCACCCCCGATCCAGATTGTAAGTAAATCATCAGTTGTTACTGCTAAAATATCTCCAAATAACAATCCCATTATATCAAATCTGATAAATGTTAA
Source organism: uncultured Pelagibacteraceae bacterium (assembly GCA_902528135.1). Taxonomy (GTDB): domain Bacteria; phylum Pseudomonadota; class Alphaproteobacteria; order Pelagibacterales; family Pelagibacteraceae; genus Pelagibacter. The sequence continues at coordinate 16,223 of CABZRS010000012.1, forward strand.
AAATCCAATAGCAACCAATCCAACTGCAAGAGATGAATGAGCTAAAAGTCCTAATAAGGCATCACCTGGTAAATTAGTTTTTTTTTCAAGTTTGACTAAAATAAGTGCAATTATTGATGAAGTAATAAATATTGAAACTGCAATATTAAATTCAAGGGTATAAGCAATTGTTACTCCAAGTAAAGCAGAGTGGGCTAGTGTGTCTCCGAAATAAGATAATCTTCTCCAAACAACAAAACATCCAAGTGGACCTGTAACAAAAGCTATACCAATACCAGCAATCAATGCTCTTATAAAAAAGTCATCAAACATATTAATTTTTTTTTATTTCTCCGTCATTAGAATGTTCATGGTCATGTTTGTGCTCATAAACAGACAGTGTTTGAGAAGCTTGCTCGCCAAATAAAGCTTTATATTCATTATTACGTGCTACATCTTTTGGTGAACCTGAACAACAGACATGTCCATTTAAACAAACAACATGGTCTGTTGCAGTCATTACAGTGTGTAAATCATGAGATATTAATAATATTCCACAATTAAGTTTTTCGGAGATTTTTTTAATCAATTCATACAGTGCAATTTCCCCAGTGAAATCTACTCCTTGAACTGGCTCATCAAGGACTAATAATTCTGGTTTTTTTGATATTGCTCTTGCAAGTAAAACTCTTTGAAATTCGCCACCTGATAAATTACCTAAATTTTTATCTTTAAGATGTTTTACCCCAGTCAATGTTAGGGCCTCATCTAATGAGTCATCTTTGAGGTTATCAGTTAAAAGCATAAAATCTTTCACTCTCAAAGGGAGTGTCCAATCTATCGATATTTTTTGCGGAACATATCCAATATTATTTGTAAATTTTTCAACTTGTCCTTCTATATTTTTATAGATACCCAAAGCAATTTTAGCAGTTGTGCTTTTCCCTGATCCATTGGGACCAATTAAAGTAACAATTTTACCTCTTTCAACCTGCAAGGAAACACCTTTGACAAGCCATTTTTTATTCTGCTGAAATCCAACTTCATTTAATTTTACTAATATATTATTTTCTATGCTCATTTATTCTCTTGACTTTAAAGTGTTATATTATTACATGATGTTATATTATAACAATTAACATAAAACTATTAATATGAAAAATCTAAAAAAATCTTCAATAATCATTACAATTCTATCATTTTTAACTTTTTTTACATCAGCAAATGCTGATATTAAAGTTGTTGCATCTATCAAACCAATTCATTCATTAGCTAGTTATTTAATGGATGGAATAGCAAAGCCGGATTTAATAGTTGATGGTTATGCATCACCCCATGGTTTTGCATTAAAACCTTCTCATGCAAAGATGTTACAAAATGCTGATATTGTTTTTTGGGTAGGTGAAGACTTAGAAAATTTTTTAGAAAAACCATTAAGTTCAATTGCTAAAAAGGCTGAAAAAATTGAATTATTAGAGGTTAAAGGATTAAATAAATTAAAATTTAGAGAGAGAAATATTTTTGATGATCACGAAGATCATGATGATCACGGCCATAAGAAAAAAGATGACCATGACGACCACGATCACGATAGTCATGCAAAGAAAAAGGATGGACATGATGATCACGATGACCACGATGGACACGAAGGTCATAACCATGGTGAGTTTGATCCACACATATGGTTAGATCCAATTAACGCAAAAGTAATTTTATTTGAAATGTCTAAACACTTAATTGAAAATGATCCATCAAATGAAACTGCTTACATAGCCAATCTAAGCAAGGCTTATAAAGAAATAGATAAGCTTACAAATGATGTAACTGCAGAACTAAATGAAAGTACTGCATCTATTGTATTTCATGATGCTTATCAATATTTTGAAAAAAGATTTAATGTAAATATTCTGGGCGCATTTACAGTAAACACGGATGTATTGCCTGGTGCAGAACAATTAGCAGAAATCAGAGAAGTAATTGAGCATGATAAAGTGGCTTGTGTATTTTCTGAGCCTCAATTTAATCCTGATATTATTAAAGCAGTTGCAAAAGATACAAATATTAAAACAGGTATTGTAGATCCATTAGGAGCAACTCTTAATCCAGGAAAAAATTTATATTTTGATCTGATTAAGAATATGTCAAAATCATTTAAAGGTTGTTAAGGAAAAATTTAATATTACTTAAATTCTTTATTATCTGCTTTAACACTTTCTTTAAATCTATCTAAGAAATCGGGGATAGCACTTTTTACTCTGTGCCAAGTTGGAATAAAGGGTGTATCCATCGGATTTTCAAAAAATGACTCACCAGCTTTCATTATATTTAAAGCAAATAACTCAACCGTTTTTTCTTCATTATGAGAATCAAACTTTAATCCGTTCATTTGAGCATCACTTCTATAAATATCAATTAAATCTAAAGCAGATCTATAATAAGTTGCTTTAATTGATCTAAAAGTTTCTTTGCTAAAAGAATAACCTTGTGTTGCTAGTTTTCTTACTAATGTTTTAATTATATCAATAGACATTTTAGATAAGCCTTTAGAGCTATCCTTTATAGATAATATCTGATGTTTATGATCGTAGTTATCAGCTAATTCTACTTGGCATATGTTGTTTGATGAATAATTTCTTTGCATTTCAGATAAAATAGCAATTTCAATTCCCCAGTCTGATGAAATTCTTAATTCAGGTAAAATATTTCTTCTAAATGAAAATTCTCCAGCTAATGGGTATTTAAATGATTTCATAAAGTCTATGTAATCACTTTTACCTATTGTTTTTTCCATTGCTGTGAGTACTGGGTTAACAAGCAATCTAGCTACTCTTCCATGCATTTTATTGTCAGCAATTCTTGGATAATAACCTTTGCAAAATTCATAATTGAATAATGGGTTTTCTACAGGATAAAAAAGTTTTGCTAACAACCTTCTATCATAAGTTTTTATATCACAATCATGTAAAGCAACAGATCTAGCTTCATCTCTAGCTATTGCCATTCCAATACAATACCAAACATTTCTTCCTTTACCCATTTGTTTTGGTGCAAGATCTATACCTTTTAATTCCTTATCTAATTTTTTTAATTTAGGACCATCATTCCATAAAATAGAAAAAGGTGTTTTTAACTTTTTAAAAAATTTCCATGCTTTTTTGGCTTGTGCTTTGTTAGCTTGATCTAAGCCAATTATGACATGATTGAGATATTTAGTTTTGCTTATTTCATTCACAATGTTTGGTAATGCGTCTCCTTCAAGTTCTGAATAAAGACAAGGTAAAATTAATTCTAATTTTCTCTCTTTAGAAAATTTTAATAAGTCTTTTTCGATTTGCTCAGTACTTCGTATCGAAAAATCGTGAAGATTTGCTACTATTCCGTTTTGAGAAAAATCACCCATATTTATAAATTAATTTATTTATTTATTTTATCCATTGCTTTTTTGATCACCTCCATCCATCCCTCTGGAGCCTTTTTATTAGTATAAATTTTATTTTTATTCTTAATTTTGATGGATCTATTTGAAACAATACAAGGATATTTTACAACTTTTAACATACTTAAATCATTCTGATTATCACCAACAGCAATAGTTGTAATCTTATTTTTATTAACTAATTTTATAAGATTTAATGTTTTTTTAATTGCCACGCCTTTAGTTACATTATCGCCTAAATTCATCACTCTGCCTCCTTGTTGAATACCTAAACCTGCCTTATAAGTTTTTTTAAATAATAATTTTTTTAGTTTATTATCTCCTTTAAAGATAAAAGGATAAGTAAATTTCCGTTTTGAACTAGCGATTAAATCTTTTCCTTTTAAACCTAAAATTTTAGATTTTTTTTTACTGCCCATTTTATATAAAAAATCACATTTTATTAAAATCTCTTTACTCATATTTTTTAAAAAAATTTTCAAAATTATATTTTTATCACGAGCTATTGTAACTTTTTTAGGAAGCTTTCTTTCGATCGTATTTAGATTATGAATTTCTGAGCCATTTTCGCTTATAAAAGGAAGTTTAATTTTTAACTTCTTAATAAAATTATTTATCTCTAACTCTGTTTTACTTGAATTAGGAATTATAAAATTACTATCTTTAGTAATTTTTTTAATAAGTGATTTAGCTTTTTCGAATTTGAAATTTTTAGTATTTAATAAAGATCCGTCAAGATCAGTAAAAATTATTATGTTCTTTTTCATCAAAGTGAATTTAGGCTGATTAATTTTATATAAAATGAATATTATTATGTTTCTACAATAAGTGTATCCTTAGAACCACCACCTTGTGAGCTATTTACAATTGTACTGCCTTTTCTTAAAGCTACTCTAGTTAATCCACCAGTGCTTACGTATGTAGTTTTTCCACTTAAAACAAAAGGTCTTAAATCAAGGTGTCTAGGTTCTATATCATCTTCAGTTATTGTTGGAGCTGTTGATAGAGTTTCCAATGGTTGAGCAATATATTCTCTTGGATTTTTCTTTATTTTAGCAATTACTTCTTCTCGTTCTTTTTTTGGAGCTTTTGGACCAATCATGATCCCATAACCCCCAGATGCATTTGCAGGCTTTACAACTAATTTTCCAATATTTTCAATTACATAATCTCTCTCAGATTTATTATGACAAAGATATGTTTCTACTTGATTTAAAATAGGCTGTTCCCCTAAATAATAAACTATCATTTTATTTACGTAAGAATAAACAACTTTGTCATCAGCCACACCTGTTCCAATCGCATTAATAATACCGACATTTCCTTTTCTCCAACTTTTAAAAAGTCCAGGAACACCAATTAATGATCCTTTAAAAAAAACTTTTGGATCTAAAAAATTGTCATCTAATCGCCTATAAATACAATCAACCTTCAGAGGTCCTTTAACTGTCTTCATATAGACTATATCATTTTCAACAAACAAGTCTTTTCCTTCTACTAAGGCTATACCCATTTGCTCTGCTAAAAATGAATGTTCAAAGTAAGCCGAGTTATAAATACCAGGTGTTAATACAACCATGTGAGGATTTGATGTTTTTTTAGGAATACACTCAACCATACAATTAAATAATTTGTTTGTGTATTGATGGATAGAAGCGACTTTATACCTTGTAAATAATTCTGGAAAAACATCTCTCATTACCATTCTATTCTCAAGCATGTAAGAAACACCTGATGGAACTCTTAAATTATCCTCTAAAACTAAATAATCACCATTGGAATTCCTTATTAAATCAACTCCTGAAATATTTGACCAGGCTTTATGTTTGGGTGAAAATCCATCACATTCTTTTACATAGAACGGAGATTTAAAAATTATTTCTTTTGGTACTACATTATCTTTAAAAATTTTCTTTTGATTATAAACATCATCAATAAATAGGTTTAAGGCCTTCACTCTTTGCTGCAAACCTTTTGAAACTTTGTTCCATTGTTTTTTAGGAATTATTCTTGGAATTATATCTAATGGCCATTTTTTTTCTTCCGCACGATTGTTAGCAGCATAAACTCTAAAATTTATTCCTCTTGCACTAATTGTACTTTGGCAGTTCTTTTCTATTTCTTGAAGTTTTTTCTTACCGTATCTCTCTAGGATACCTGAAATTATAGTTGCATGTTTTCTTAGCTTATTATCTTTTGTGAAATAACCATCATAAGCATTTTTAGCATTATAGTTTTTCCATAATTTAGAGACCATAACGAGATAATGTTTAATAATTGGATAGAATAAGCAAATGCATAATAGATATAGCAGTTATGCTTTTAATAGATTATTAATTAATGTTATAATTCAATAGTAAATTATTCATATGACTTATTGTATTGGCATTAAAGCACAAGATGGATTGGTTTTTGCGTCAGACTCAAGAACGAATGCTGGTTTAGATAACGTAAATATTTATTCAAAAATGTTCACGTACGATGTAGGGGATAGAACAATTATTATTGTTACTTCAGGTAATTTAGGAACTTCTCAAGCAGTTTATAAATCAATTCAAAATGATTTGAAGAATTCCTCTGGAATAATGAATTTAAATACTTGTGAAAATTTTGATCAAATTGCTTCATATATTGGCTCATTAAACATTGAACATTCATCACCTAAAGGTATAAACACTGACACAGTATTACTGGGTTCTACTTTTGTTATTGGTGGTCAGATTAAGGGGCAACCAATGGAATTATATTTAGTTTACCCTCAAGGAAATTATATAAGGCCCGCCGATAGCAAACCATATTTAGTTATAGGCGAAGTTAAATATGGAAAGCCAATTTTAGATAGGGTTATTAAACCCGAAGTCACTGTTGGTGATGCATCAAGATGTGCTTTAATATCAATGGACTCAACATTAAAAAGTGACTTAACAGTTGGTCCACCAATTGATTTTACGGTTTATAGAAAAGACCAATATAAAATTGCATCACAAAAGTGCTTAAATCTTACTGATGATGAGTATTCAAAAGTGTGTAATCAATGGTCAAATGGTATTTTTAAAATCTTTGACTCGTTTCCACGTTTTGAGTGGGAAGATAAAAATAAATAAATATTCTATTTGAAATAAATCTTAAATAATATCTAATAGATGTGTGAGCAATATATCTTTAGAGCTAGATGAAATTTATAATTTAGCAAAAAATACTTTTTTAAATAGTGGTTGTGATGATGAAACAGCAACTATAATGGCAGACTTGGTTACTAAAGCTGAGAAGGATGGATCCTTATCGCATGGTTTATTCAGAGTGCCAGCTTACGTAGCAGGATTAAAAAGTGGAAAAATTAATGGTAAAGGCAAGCCGGATATAAAAAAAATATCAGCATCAGTTATTAAAGCAAACGGAAATAATTGCTTAGCTCCTGTGGTTTTAAAAAAAAGTATTCCAGAACTAATCAAACTTGCCAAAGAAAGTGGTGTTGCGATTTTAGCAATAACAAATTCGCATCATATGGCAGCTATGTGGCCTGAAACTGAAATGATTGCAGAGCAGGGTTTGGTCGCTTTTGCATGCACATCATATAAACCTGCTGTAGCACCTGCTGGAGCAATTAAGCCTTTGTTTGGAACAAATCCAATATCATTTGCTTGGCCAAGAAGAAATAAACCTCCAGTCGTTTATGATATGGCAACAGCATCAATGGCTATGGGTGAAGTTCAAGTTGCTAAAAGAGAAGGTCATAAAGTTCCATTAGGAACAGGACTTACAAAAGAGGGAAAAGACACAACTGATCCTGCTAAGATTGCAGATGGGGGTGTTTTATTGCCTTTCGGTGGCTATAAAGGCTCTGGGATTGCGATGATGGTCGAATTGCTTGCAGGTGCCTTAGTAGGAGATAATTTCAGTTATGAGACAGCTGAGAAGGATAATAATGATGGAGGTCCTCCAAGTGGTGGAGAGTTCATTTTAGCCATATCTCCAGATAAATTATCAAAAAAAAATTGGGACGAACATTCATCAAAATTTTTTGAAAAAATGAAAGCAATGGGTGATGTCAGACTTCCTGGTGAAAGAAGACATAAAAATAGATTAGATAAAGGACCTAGACATATTAATGAGGATCTAGTTAATAAAATCAAATCTTTAAGCTAATTCTAATTCGATCGGTGTATGATCAGATGGTTTTTCTCTACCTCTTGGATATTTATTAACTCTAACATCTTTAATACTATTCAACAAATTGTTAGTCACTAAAAAGTGATCAATCCTCATTCCATTATTTTTTTGCCAAGCACCACTTGTATAATCCCAAAAAGTATATTCCTCTTTATCTGGATAAATATATCTAAATGCATCGTGAAATCCTAAATTAAACATTTCTCTTAATTTTTTCCTAATCTCAATTCTAAAAAGAGCGTCATTTTCATATCCCTTAGGGTTGTGAACATCTTCAGCAGAAGGTATTATGTTAAAGTCACCTGCAATAATTATATTATCATAACTTTTTAAAAGTGTTTTAAGTTTTTTTATTAAACTGGTTAGCCAATATAATTTGTAATCATATTTTTCAGTATCAACCGGGTTACCATTTGGTGCATAGATATTTATAATTTTAATAATTTTAGATTTATATTTTGCATCTGCTGTAATTATTCTCGATTGTTTGTTTTTATCTTTAATTATATCTTTTTCGATTTTATCTAATTTTTTTTTAGAAAGTATAGCAACGCCGTTGTAACTTTTTTGTCCAAATACATAACTTTCGTATTTTGATTTTTTAATATCATCAAACGGATAAGTTTCCTCTTGAGTTTTTATTTCTTGAGTTAATATAATATCAGGATTGAACTTTTTTAAATATTCCTGAACATTTAATATTCTTGCTCTTATAGAATTTACATTCCATGAGCTAATGATCATTAAAGTGAAAATGAAACACCACAACCGCAAGATGATTTACTTTGTGGGTTATTAATTTTAAATTGATCTCCAATTAATTCTTTTACAAAATCAACTTCTGATCCTTTCAAAAGGTCAGCTGAAGTTTTATCTATTAAAATATTATCTTGTCTCAAATCGTCGTCTTGAGGAGTTTTGTCAAATGAGAAATCATACTGAAACCCTGAGCACCCACCACCTTTGATAGCGATTCTAAAAAAAGAACCTTCATCCTTCGTTGATAAAAGGTTATTGATTTGTTTTAACGCATTATCTGTAAATTTAATTTCTTTAATCATTATTTATCGCTGTTATTACTAATATAATTAATATTTGCCATTTTTAAAGAATGAATAATTACTCAAAATTAGGTTTTTTTACATCAAAAGGTCGTTTAGTTTTTGAGCCAAATAGCATCTTTAGAACGCCATTTCAAAGAGATCGGGATAGAATTATTCATTCTGCATCATTTAGAAGATTAAAGCACAAAACCCAAGTTTTTGTTAATACAGAAGGTGACCATTATAGAACGAGAATAACTCATTCATTAGAAGTTGCTCAAATTGCAAGATCAATATCTAGATATTTGAATTTAAATGATGATTTAGTTGAAACACTAAGTCTAGCCCATGATATGGGACATACTCCATTTGGGCATGCTGGTGAAGAAGCCTTGAATGAGTCAATGACCATGCATGGTGGTTTTGATCATAATCTTCAAACCTTAAGAATAGTCATGTTCATAGAAAATAAATATTTAAAGTTTAAAGGTTTAAATTTAACAATTGAAACACTGGATGGCCTTTTAAAACATAACGGACCAATAAGTAATATTGATAAAATAAATAGAATAATTGGAGCCAAAAAATTTAAACAAAAAATTAATTTTAAAAACAATTCTTCTCTTGAAGCACAGATTGCAGCTATATCTGATGACATAGCCTATAATAATCATGATATACAAGATGGAATTAAGGCTAAATTGTTTTCTCTAAATCAATTATGTGAAATTAATTTTTTTAATCAAATTTATAAATCCTATAAAACAAAAATTAATCGTTCAAATAAAGATATAATAGTTTATCAAATTATAAGAGACTCGATAAATTTAATGGTGCAAGATGTAATTAAAAATAGTATTAAAAATTTAAAGAAAAATAAAATCAATACTAAAAGAGACATTCAAATGTACAAATATAAAATAATTAATTTTTCTAGTAAACTTTTATCAATAGAAAAAGAGGTTAAAAATTTTTTAAAAATAAATATGTATAATAATAAGACTGTGCAGTTGAAAAATAATCGTGGAAAAAAAATAGTAGAAAATTTATTTAAAATAATAGAAAAGAAACCAAAAAAGTTTATTATTAATAAATTTATAGATAAAAATAAATATAGAGCAATTTCTGATTATATATCAGGAATGACTGACAGATACGCAATACAATTATATAAGTCATACAAATGAATATATTTGAAAATTATTTATTAAAGATAGAAAAAATTATTAAATCTGCCCACAAAGATAATTTGTTAGAGTTGCCAGATAATTTATCAGGTATCAATGTTGATATTCCACCTGCAAAATTTACTGGAGATATTTCCACAAATGTTGCAATGGTTTTATCCAAAATTAATAAAAAAACTCCGCTAGAACTTGCTAACCAGATAGCTGTCCTAATAAAAGATAGTGATAACAATATTGATGAAATTAGCATTGAAAAACCAGGTTTTATCAATCTAAAATTTAAAAATGAATTTTGGAATGGCTTTATACTAAATGTCTTAAATAATTCATCATATGGAAGTAGCACTAGTGGAAAAAAAAATAGTTATTTAGTAGAGTTTGTATCTGCAAATCCAACTGGACCTTTACACGTAGGCCATTCAAGAGGTGCCATACTTGGAGATGTAATATCTAATCTTTTATCCTTTAACGGTCATAAAGTTACCAAAGAATATTATGTTAATGATTATGGAAATCAAATCTCTCATTTTACAAAATCTGTTTATTTAAGAATAAAAGAAATTCTTTATGATGAAACTTTTCCGGTAGAAGATAAGGAATTATATCCTGGAGACTATCTCATAGATATAGCAAAAAAAATAATTTCAAAAAATAAAGATTTAGATTTCAAAAATTTTGAAGCAGTTTCATCAAAACTAAAAAAACTTTCAATACAAGAATCTTTAAAATTAATAAAAATAAATTTAGAAAATCTTGGTATAAAGCATGATAATTTTGCAAGTGAAACTGATATAATAAATAATAATGAAGTTGATGAAGTAATAAAAAATTTAAAAGAAAAAAAATATATTTATGAAGGAAAAATTAAAGCACCTGAGGGAGAAAGTAATGAAAACTGGGTAGAAAGAGAGCAATTATTGTTTAAATCTACAGACTTTGGTGATGATAAAGATAGGGCTCTACAAAAAGAAGATAAATCGTGGACATACTTTGCAAGTGATGTTGCTTATCATAATACAAAATTAAAAAGAAATTTTAATATTCTAATAAATATTCTTGGCGCTGATCACGCTGGTTATATTAAAAGAATTACTTCAGTGGTTGAGGCATTATCAGGTGAAAAAAATAAATTAATTTGCAAAGTAAGTCAGTTAGTAAAACTCATTAAGGATAAAAAACCTTTTAAAATGTCTAAAAGAAAAGGTGATTATATCACTATAGAGGACCTTATTAATGAAGTTGGTAAGGATGCAACAAGGTTTATTATGTTAAGCAGAAGTAGTGATGCAGAAATTGATTTTAATTTCGACAAAGTAAAAGAAAAATCGAAAGAAAACCCAATTTATTATGTTCAGTATGCATATGCTAGAATATCGTCTGTGTTTAGAAATACCCAAAATGATATAAATAATAATCTTGAGACAAAGAATTCAGATTTTAACTTTGGCAATGAAGAAATAAAACTATTTAAAAAAATTAGTGAATGGCCTAAATGTGTTGAAGTTTCTTCAGAAAAATTAGAACCACATAGAATTTCAGTTTATCTATATGATTTAGCTTCTGAGTTCCATTCTTATTGGAATATGGGCAAGGAAGATGTTTCTAAAAGATTTATCGATCAAGATAATACAATTCAAATAGAAAAACTAGTTTTCCTAAAATCTATAGCCAATACTTTGAAAACAGGTATGAATATTTTGGGTGTAGACACCCCTGAAAAAATGTAATGATTAAAGAACTAAAGTATCTTTTTTTTCTTATTATAATTTTCTTCTTTATTTTTTTTACTGCAAGATATTATTTTTCTGATGAAAATATTAAGAAA
>CABZRS010000013.1 GCA_902528135.1 uncultured Pelagibacteraceae bacterium
TTTTAAAGTCGGAGTTAACATTCCATTTTCAATTGAAAATTTTTCTTTAATTATGAAAAATTTTTTTACATTTTCTATTTTAGAAAGATTTCTATTTATATTTTCTATTTCTTTTTCAATTTGATCATTTGTTACTTTAGTATTGTCATCTGATAGAACTAATAAGGCAACCAAGTAGGGTTTATTGTCTCCGTAAACAATTGATTGATCGATTAATTTCGAATTTGATAACTCGTTTTCAATTTTTACTGGTGAAATATTATCCCCCCCTGGTGTAATCAAAATATCTTTTTTTCTGTCAGTAATTTTTAAATAACCATTCTCAAAAATTCCAATATCTCCAGTATGTAACCAACCATCTTTTAAAACTTTCTTAGTTTCTTCCTCATTATTCCAATAACCCAACATTACATTTTCGCCTTTTACTAAAATTTCTCCATCTAAGGCTATTTTTACCTCATTACCTTTAAATGGCGGTCCTACAGTCTCAACTCTAATATCATCAATTGGATTACAACTTACAACTGGAGAAGTTTCAGTTAATCCGTACCCTTGCAGAGTAGGAAGTCCTATAGCATTTAAGAAAATACCAACTTCTCTGTCAAGGGCTCCTCCACCTGAAACGAAAGTTTTCAACTCACCTCCAAATTGACTTTTGATTTTTTTTCTTACTATTTTTTCCAAAATATTATCAATAAATTTTTCTGAAATTGTTAAAGATTGTTTATTTATTTTTTTAATTCCTAGTTCTAACATTTTTAATATCAGTTTTTTCTTTAAACCTGTTACTTTATTAAAACTTGCATTAATCTTTTGAAATAAATTTTGGTAAAACCTAGGTACAGCGGTCATTAATTGAGGTTTACAATCGTTCATATTTTTAACTAATTTCTCAATACTCTCTGCATAGAATATTTTTGCTCCAACACTTATTTGAACAAATTGAACAGTATGTTCATAAGAATGTGATAGAGGCAACCAAGTTAAAAATCTAGTCTGGTCTGTTAGCAATGGTTTTAATATATCGAGTGCACCATCACAATTATTTAAAATTCCACCATGACTTAAGATTACACCTTTAGGATTGCCCTGTGTTCCAGAAGTATAAATAATACAAGCTGGATCATTTCTTTTAATTGATAAGTCTGGCACAGTTAAATCTTGATAATCTAAATTAGAGAATAATTGATTAATGTTTAAATAGTCATCCTCACTTGTATCTAATTCTTCAAAAGAAAAAATTTTAGAAATAAAACTCTTTTTTTTAATAGTATCTTTTACTTTGTTGAATTGTTCTTGATTTGAAACAAATATTATTTTTGGATTACAATTTTCAATTATATATTCATAATCTTTCTCAGCATAAGTTGTATAAGCTGGTACAGTAATAGCTTCTGATAACATCACAGAAAGATCTGTTATAAACCACTCAGGTCTATTTTCAGAAATTAATAAACATCTATCACCTTTATTTGCATATTTTTTAATTTCTGAAGAAAGTTTTTTAATTGAATGGAATGTTTTTTCCCATGTAAAACAATTACTGGTGTCTTTTAAAGATGTTAAAAGAATATTGTCTTTTTTTTGTTTTTTATAATTAATAAAAAAAAGTTCGACTAAATTATTAATATTTTGTGTACTCATAAATTCTTGGTGGGCAAAGAGAGAATCGAACTCTCACAGTATTGCTACTATTGGATTTTGAGTCCAACGCGTCTACCAGTTCCGCCATTCGCCCAAAACTTTATATATTTAAACTAATAGTATTAAATCATTTATTATATTAAAAGAAAATATGTTTAAAGAACTGTACATTAAAACTATTAAACTAGCAGGTCATAAAAGATCCAAATCTTTTTTAGGATTTATATCTTTTATTGAAAGTTTTATATTCCCAATACCACCAGATGTTTTGATAATTCCTATGACAATAGCTCAAAAACATGAATGGGTTAGAATTGCATTAATTGCAACTATAGGATCTATTTTGGGAGCTTGCCTTGGCTATCTTATTGGATATATTTTCTTTAACGAAATTGGCCTTAAAATTTTTGAGATTTATGGTGTAGATGATGCTTCATTTTTAAAAGATAAAGTTTCTTCAGAAGGCGGTGTTATAGCCTGGATAACTCTCTTAGCGATTGCTGGCTTTTCACCAGTGCCTTTTAAGTTACTTACAATCACAAGTGGTTTTATAAACTTTAATATTTTGTATTTTATTATCATTTCTCTCGTAACAAGAGGTTCGCGTTTTTTTTTTATAGCATTTTTAGTTGGAAACTTTGGACCTACGATGAAAAAAATTATTGAAAAAAAACTTCTTAGGTTTTCTATCTTTTTATCAATTATTTTAATTATTTTTGCTTTTTTTATATATAAATATTTAAATAATTTTATTAATTAAATATGATCATATTTCCTAATAGAAAAAATTTTTATTTAATTATTTTATCTATCTCATTAATTTCAATAATTTCAGCTTTATACATAGAGTATATATTACAGTATCAACCCTGTAAGTTATGTATTTATCAAAGGTTACCCTACCTAGCTGCAATATTTGTAAGCTTTATCGGGTTTAATTATTCGAATAATGATCAAATTTTAATAGTTACAATTATGATATTTGCTTTAAGCGCTATATTATCTGGGTATCATTTTGGAATTGAGAATAGTATATTTGATGAGATATCAGCCTGTACAAATATATCATCAGATATTTTAAATAAATCGAAATTACTAGAGTCCCTTAACAAAACTATGCCTGTTAACTGTAAAGATGCTACTTTTAAAATTCTTGGAATTTCACTAGCGGCAATTAATACAATTTTATCAATTTTAATTGTTATTTTTTCTATTAGAACATTGGTCTATGAAAAAAACTAATAAAAAAAAATTAGAAGAATTTATAAGAGTAGATCACGCTGGAGAAAGAGGTGCAATTAAAATTTATGAGGGTCAACTTCTTGCTTTAAATACTATTGTAAAAAATGAAGATTTGAAACAAATTATTGGAGAAATGAAGAAGCATGAGGAGGAACATTCAAATTTTTTTGAGGATGAGATAGAAAAAAGAAATATAAAACCAACAAAATTACTACCATTGTGGGATTTGCTTGGACTAGGTCTTGGATTTGGTTCAACGATACTTGGAAAAAAAGCAGCGATGTTATGTACGGCCTCTGTCGAGGAGGTGATAGACGAACATTATAAAAGCCAAATTGACCAAATAGAGGGAGATGAAAAGGATTTAAAGGAAAAAATAATAAAATTTAGACAAGACGAATTAGACCATAAGGATATAGCCTACGAGAAGGGTGCTACAAAAAAAGGTGTTTATTCAATTATGGATAAAGTAATTAAAACTGGTTCTAAGGTTGCTATAAAAATCTCTGAAAAAATTTAGTTATGGTTCAAGTTCGACATCCCAATACAAATAGTCCATCCAACTTTTATGTAAAAAGTTTGGCGGAAAATTTTTACCATTTTTATGAAGATCTTCTGTGGTAGGTTGAAAAGGCCATTGATTTAATGTCATACCTGAATTCTTTATTAGTCTTCCTCCCTTTTTAACATTACAGGAAGAACAAGCTGTTACAACATTATCCCAATTAGTTTTTCCACCTTTTGACCTTGGCAATAAGTGATCGAAAGTTAATTCATCTTTACTACCACAGTATTGGCAGCTAAACTTATCTCTTAAAAATACGTTAAACCTTGTAAAGTTAGGATTTGATTGAGGTCTAATGTATGATTTAAGAGCAATTACACTTGGAAGTTTCATACTCAACGAAGGACTTCTGATTTGTCTGTCATAATAACTAACAATAGAAACTCTATCTAAGAAAACAGATTTAATTGAATCTTGCCAGCTCCATAATGAAAGTGGATAATAACTTAAAGGTCTATAATCTGCATTTAAAACTAACGCTGGACATTTTTCTAGTGAAATTCTTTGATCTGAAAGCTCAATCATAATTAAAACATACATTAAATATATTTTTAATCAACTTTACTAATTGTATATTAAGGATTTATTAATTAATTATATTTTTTTTAATAAAGTTTAATGCCGCACTTGATGCTTCCATAGGTATATGGTGATCACAGTTTTTAATCATTAAAGTTTCAATTTTAATTTTATTTCTGATGAAAAAATCTTCAGCCTCAAGTAAATTGCTTGGTGGGACGATTGGATCATTTTCACCATGTATCATTAAAATATTAGTTTTATTTTTAATTCTTGGAGAAAGGTCTTTCATATTTATGATTCTTCCAGAAAACCCCACAATACAACTAAATTCTTTTTCTGATGTTAGACCAACATTTAATGACATCATGCATCCTTGACTGAAACCAGAAACACAAATTTGTGAATATTCTAAGTTAAAATAATTACTTACTTCTGAAATATAACCGTTTAAAACATTTTCTGCCTTTTTTGATTCTTGGAGAGTATATTCTGGATCTTCATTATTTAAATCAAACCATTGAAAACCAGTTGGATTTATGCTGCACACTTCATGTGCATCAGGACATAAAAAAACTGTATTTTTTAAAAATCTTTTCCAATTTAAGCTTAGCATGCTGATATCTTTTCCATCACCTCCATATCCATGAAGTAAAATTACTGCACTTTTAACTTTCACATTATTTTCTGGTTTTATTATTGTTGAATTTAACGAAAATTTCATAAAATTTTTGGTAACCAATCAAGTAAAGATTGATCATTAAAGTCAATATACCCAACAATTCTCCCAACTTCAAAACCATTTCGGTCTATTAAAATTGTTGTTGGTAATCCTCTTAGTTTAAACAACTGTGAAAACTTTGGTCCAGATCCTGTAAATATATCTAAATTTTTAATTTTGATTTCATCAAAAAATTCTTTTGATTTTTTATAGCTTTCGCCACCGATATTAATTGGAATAATATTAATATTTTTAAATTCATTTAAAGTTTTAAGTTTATCCAAAAAAGGCATCTCTTTTTTACAAGGAGCACACCAAGTGGCCCAAAAATTTATTATTAATGGGTTTGATTTATAATCATTTAAACTTACTTTTTGGCCATCAGATTTAATAAATTCTATATTTTCAATTTTTTTCTTGTCTTTATGTACTATAAGATTCTTAATTTCTGGACGCTCTATTGAATATGAGACGCTAGATGATATTAAGTAAAATATTATTATAAGATAATTAAAAAAAATGATTTTCATAAAATTTAGAACAATTAAATATCATGGGTAAAAATAAAAACAATCAACCAATTTGGAATACTAGAATTAAAAAGGAAACAAAAAACCTTTTTAAAAAGGTTGGTGGATCAATAGAAATCGATAAAAGATTATTCAGAGAAGATATTGAAGCTTCAATTGTACATGTTGAGATGCTGCTTAGACAAAAAATTATAAATTTTAAAATTAAAAATAAAATAGTATGGGGTTTGAATAGAATTAAGAACGAAATTATAAAAAAAAAATTTATTTTTGATGATAGGCTTGAGGATATTCATATGAATATAGAACACAGACTCTTTGAGTTAATTGGAGAAGATGCTGGATACATTCACACTGCAAGATCAAGAAATGATCAAGTTGTCACAGATTTTAAAATTTGGTTAAAAAAAGCCAATAAAGAAATTGTTAAAAATATTGATGTAACAATTAAGAATATTTTAAAAAAGGCAGAAAAAAATATTGAAACAATTATGCCTGGTTTCACACACCTAAAAAATGCACAACCAGTTTCTTTTGCTCATTACTTAATGGCATACTTAGAAATGTTTAAAAGAGATAAAAATAGATTTAAAAATAATTTAGAGAGTTTAAATGAAAATCCACTTGGTGTGGCTGCTTTAACAGGTACTTCTTTTAAAATCGACAGATTTTATACTACAAAAAAATTAGGTTTTCAGAGACCAACTAAAAATTCAATTGATACTGTCTCTGACAGAGATTTTGTAATTGATTTTCTATATTCTAGCTCTGCATGTGCCGTTCATATCTCTAGAATTGCAGAGGAATTTATTATCTGGAACTCAGATGCTTTTAAACTTATTAATTTAAATGATAATATTGTAACTGGATCATCTATTATGCCTCAGAAAAAAAATCCTGATCCTCTAGAATACTTAAGAGGTAAGACAGGTGCAATATTTGGAAATCTTTTTTCAATGCTAACAACATTGAAAGGGTTGCCTCTGTCTTATTTTAAGGATTTGCAAGATGATAAAGAAATTGTTTTTAAATCATTTGATCAATTAAAAAACTCTTTAATTATATTAAACGATGTTCTTAAAAATTTTTCACCAGATAGAAAAAGAATGATCGAACTTGCTGAAAGCGGCTACATTACAGCAACTGATTTAGCAGATTATATGGTTAGAGAATTAAATTATCCATTTAGAAAAGCATATTTCCAAACAGCTAAAATTATAAATTTTGCTGAAAAAAATAAAAAAAAATTATCAGAACTCACAATAAAGGAAATTAATACAATTGAAAAAAGTTTAACGTCTGATGTTCTAAAAGTATTTGATCTAAAAAAATCTGTTAATTCTAAAGTTTCGTATGGTGGAACTTCTTTCGACAACATCAAGAAAATGATATTAAGTTACAAAAAAAAATGACTATGATTAAAAAATTAACTTTAATTGCTATGTGTTTAATTTTATTAACTTCATGTGGAAGAAAAAATGACCCAAAATATGAGGCATCGATAAATTATAATATATTGAAATTTAATAATGTAATTAAGGTATTAAAAATGCCAAAAAAAGATGAAATATATCAATAATATTTTTACAATTGAAAAATCCAGTCTCACTAAAATAGTTAAAAAATTTGAAACACCAATTTTTTGCTACTCTGAAAAAAAAATTAATGAGAATATAAGTAACTTTAAAAATAGTTTTAAATCATTCTCTCCAATTATATGCTTTTCAACAAAGTCAAACAGTAATCTAGAAATACTCAAACTAATTAAACAAAATGGGTTAGGAGCTGATGTTGTCTCTAAAGGTGAATTAATGATTGCTCTTAAAGCAGGAATAAATTCAAAGAAAATTGTTTTTTCTGGAGTGGGTAAAACTAGACCAGAATTGATTTATGCGATAGATAAAAATATTTTATTGATTAATTGTGAGTCAAAAAGTGAAGTATTAGAAATAGAAAGTATAGCAAAATCTAAGAATAAAAAGGTAAATATTGGAATTAGATTAAATCCAAATACAGACGCAAAAACAATTAAACAAATTTCAACTGGTAAAAAAGAAAATAAATTTGGTGTTAATGAAAAGACATTTATTGAAGTTTCAAAATATATAAAAAATTCAAAATTTTTAAATCTTAAATGTTTAAGTGTACATATTGGAAGTCAAATTCTAGACCATAAGCCATACCAAAAAATGCTAAACGTCGTAGATAAATTAACAAAAAAAATTAATTTTAATTTTGAATATATTGATCTTGGTGGTGGTATGGGTATTGATTATAACAAAGACAATAAAAAATTTAATTATAAAAAATATAATCAAATTATTAAAAAATTTTTAAAAAAAAATAAATCTAAAATTATTTTTGAACCTGGTAGATCAATTATAGGTGATACTGCCATTCTAGTTTCAAAAATTATTTATATAAAAGAAAATTCTAAAAAAGATTTTATAATTGTAGATGCAGCTATGAATGATTTTATGAGACCTGCGTTGTATGGGGCCAAGCATAAAATAATTCCATTAAAAAAAAACGATAAAATGACTAATAAAAGTTATGATTTTGTAGGTCCTATTTGCGAAACGACAGATAAATTCTTAACGACAAATAAATTTCAAAAATTAAATGAGAAAGATTATATTATTATTTGTGACGTAGGAGCTTATGGCTCATCGTTATCTTCAAATTATAACATTAGACCTAAACCTGCTGAAATATTAATTAAAGGTTCAAAAATAAATATAATTAAAAAAAGACAAAAACTAACAGATATAATTTAGTTTTTGACAAAAATGATAAGAAAATCTCTATTTTTATTTTTTTTCTTTCTAGGTATATCTATAATTTCAATAATATTCCTGCCATCATTAATAATGCCAGCTAAAATAGTTTTATTTGGTGGAAAAATGATGGGAAGATGGGCAGCATTTTCTCTTCAAATTTTTTTACAAACTAAAATTATTGTTAAGGGTAGAGAAAATATTATTAGAAATGAAAAGTTTTTTATTGCTTGTTCTCATCAATCTGTGTTTGAGACTTTTTACCTTCAAACAATTTTTAATGCACCAATATTTATTTTAAAACATGAGTTAATCAAAATTCCTATATTTGGTTGGTATTTAAAAAAGATAGGATCAATTTCAATAAATAGAAATAAAATTAGTAAAAATAATTTAGGTCTAATTGATAAAATAAAAAATTCTGTAAGAAATTCAGAAAGACCATTAATTATATTTCCACAAGGAACTAGAGTTTTACCAAATGAAACAGTTCCTTTTAAAAAAGGAGTTGGTAGAATTTATGATGAATTAAAAATAAATTGCCAACCCGTGGCTGTAAATTCCGGGAATGTTTGGCCAAAAAATGGAAAAATAAATTCAAAAAAAACAATAATAGTATCGGTTCTTCCTGTCGTAAAACCTGGAATGAGCTCAGCAGATTTTACAAGTTATATTGAAAGTAAAATATATAATGAATTAGATCTAATGAATTAACCCTTCATTGGCATTACAACATAAATGCTATCATAATCAGCTGGATCTCTTATCAAGGCTGGAGAACCAGTATCTTTTAAATAAATCTCAATATTATCTCCATCAAGTTGGGAAGCAACATCAATTAAATACCTAGAATTAAAACTTATATCTAACTCATGATCAAATTTAACACTTAAACTTTCTTTACCATCTCCACTATTTGTATTGTTAACTGAAAGATCAAGATTATCTTTTGAAAGATTAAATTTTACACCATCCTTTTTATCTAATGAAACTGATGCAACTCTATCTACTGAATTCAAAAATGATTTTAGATCAACTTCCAATTTTTTTTGGTTTTCTTTAGGTATTACCTGTACATAATTTGGAAATTTTCCATCAATAAGTTTTGATATCAATATACTATTATTAATTTGAAATTTAATTTTTGATCTTATATTTGATATTTTTACTTCACCTTCATAATCCTCCAATAATGAGCAAAGCTGAAAAATAGTTTTTTTTGGTAAAATTATCTGATCAAATTGGACTTTATTTTGCAGTCTTATCTTTGATATTGACATTCTATGACTATCAGTGGCTGCAGCTGTTAAAAAAATTTTATCTTCGGCCTCTGTCTGATGTAAAAAAATTCCACTTAAATAATGTCTTGTTTCATCGTTAGATACTGAAAATTTACATTTATTTAAGAGTTTAAGGAGCTCTTTTGATTTAATTGAAAACTCATTTTCATTAAAATTTTCATCAGTTAACGGAAATTCAGAAGCACTAATACAATTTAAGTTGAAAACAGATTTATCCGATTCTAAATGCAGTTTATTTTCACTAGGATTAGAAAAGTTAATTTTACTTCCAGATGAAAATTTTCTTACTATATCATACATTATTGATGATGAAGAAGTAGTTTTACCCTCCTCAATAATTTCAACGTTTGGAATTTGATGAATAAAAATTAAATCAAGATCGGTAGCTGTTATTGTTAACTTTCCATTACTTACATCTAACAACACGTTAGAAAGAATTGGTAGAGTACTTCTTTTTTCAATAACACCCTGACAGTAATTTAAAGATTTTTGAAGATCTTGTTGATTTAAACTAAACTTCATTTTCTTTGTTATACAAAATCTTATTTTTTAAACTATCAATATTAATATTTAATTCACTATCCTCTTTTCTTAATCTCTCAATAGTTTTAACTGAGTGAATTACAGTTGTGTGATCTCTATTAGAAAAAGATCTTCCAATTTCTGGTAGAGATTTCGAAGTAAGCATTTTTGCAAGATAAATTGCAGTCTGCCTTGGTCTTACAAGGTATCTTGATCTTCTAGGTGAAAGCATTTCATTTTTGCTAATTTTGTAAAATTTACAGACAATTGTCTGGATTGTATCAATATCAACCTTATTTTCAGTAATATTGAGTAAGTCTTTTAAAATTATTTTTACTTCAGACAGACTTGGAATTTTATTATAAATCCTTGTGAATGAGACAATCCTATTTAGTGCACCAACTAATTCTCTAATACTAGTTTTAATTTCGGTGCTTAAAAACTTTTGAATTTCCTCAGAAATAACTACTTGATTTGAATAAGATAATTTTAATTCTTCAGTTTTAGATTTTATAATTTTATATCTAAGCTCATAATCAGGGTTTTGAATATCCACAACTAAACCTCCTGAAAATCTAGATTTTATTCTTTCCTGGATCCTAGTTAGTTTATTCGGTGGTCTATCTGCTGAAATTATTATTTGAGAATTTTTATCTAATAATGCATTAAAGGTATGGAAGAATTCTTCTTGCATTGCTTCTTTGCCATTCATAAACTGAATATCGTCAATTAATAAAATATCAGTATTTCTAAAATACTCTTTAAACTTTACCATTTCATTTGATTTTATAGACTTTACAAATTGGTACATAAATCTTTCTGCTGATATAAACATAACTTTATTCTTTTCTTTCAATTCTAGACCAATAGCATTTAACAAGTGTGTTTTACCCATTCCTACACCACCATATAAATATAAAGGATTGTAGTGAGCTATATCTTCTGAAACTTTTTTTGATGCTTCAAATGCTAATTTGTTACTTCCTCCAGTGATAAAATTTTCGAAGTTTTTATTTGGATCTATTCTATTATATTGAAGGTAGGAATCTTTTATAAACGACACATTATCATTACTTGTTTCAATAGAATTTTGAGATGATAAATTTGTCTCACTGATTTCAGTTTCTTTATTGTTTTTTATTGAGAATTCAATCCTTACTAAGTCTTTTTTGTATTCTTTAATTGTCTGCAGTATTTGGTCTAAATATCTTGACACTATCCAATCTCTTATAAACCTTGTTGAAACTGAAAATAATATATAATTGTGAAATTCTTCAACTAATTCAATTTTTTTTATCCA
This sequence comes from uncultured Pelagibacteraceae bacterium, assembly GCA_902528135.1. Classification (GTDB taxonomy): domain Bacteria; phylum Pseudomonadota; class Alphaproteobacteria; order Pelagibacterales; family Pelagibacteraceae; genus Pelagibacter. Next base: position 11,122 of record CABZRS010000013.1, read on the forward strand.
ACTTTCAAAAATATCGTTTCCAAACTTTTCTCGTAATTCTTTTTTAATATTTGACCAATCAATTTTCTTTTCGAGTGCTTTATTGTTTTGTAAATTATTTTTCATGAGGAAATTCCACTTAAGACTTATCGAAATTTATTGCAATAAATTTATTTGTAAAAATAAAAATAAATAAAATTTATGATTGAATAAATTCCTGATTGAATTTTTTAAAAATTATTTTTGCAACCCAGTGGGGTAATAAATTGAAATCTCAAATTTTACTAAATCTATATCTAGTAATTTTTTAAATTAAACTTTTAGATATAGTAATTTATAGGCTAATTGTACGTTTAAGTTGTATACGAAAAAATTATTACTTATTGGAGGTTGTTATAAAGAATTAATTTTTTTTGTAATTCTCGATACATTCCTTGAGGCGTTTTGTCTTTTAATGATCCCTGTTTTTGCAATTGACATTAATTCAGAATTTAGCTTGGGTAGAAATTCTAAAGCTTCTTTTTTATCCTTTTTTTCAATTATAGAGTTCATTTTTTTCAATGCACTTCTATAACGACTCTTTCTGGATCTGTTAACAGCCGTTTGTCTTTTAATTTTTCTAGTACGTTTAATTGCTGATTTTGTATTCGCCATAAGCGAGAGTGTATATCTTCAGATAATCATTGGGTCAATACAATAATTATTTATTTTTGACATAAATTACAAAAAAAACTAGACCTATTTGAAATAAATTTTTTAAGTATTATCCCTTTACAACTATATTTTAAACATTTTTTATTTTCTCTTTGATAAACATTAAAATTTTTTTGAAAAGAACCTTGGTCTCCACTTGTATTCATAAAATCCCTGATACTCGATCCTCCTTTCTCAATTGCTTTTCTTAAAACTACTTTTGAAAAATGAGAAATTTTTTGACAATCATTTAAACTAAGTGAACTTACCTCTTTGGATGGTAGAATCTTACATAAAAATAGTATTTCACTTGCATAAATATTACCAATTCCTGAAACAAAGTTTTGATCAATTAAAAAATTTTTAATATTTTTTTTTTTATTTTTAAAATAATTAAAAATATAGTTTTTATCAAACGTAGGATCAAAAGGTTCTGGTCCATATTTTTTAAAGTTTATATTTATCTCTTCCTCATTTTTAAAGTAAGAAAAATAGCCAAATCTTCTTGGGTCATTATAAATTAATTTAAGGTTATCAATTTTCATTTCTACATGATTATGCTTTTTAGGTAGTAATGGAGAATGATAAAAACTTGTGTTTGTTACAGAATTTTTTTTTCTAGATTTACTAATTAAATGAATAGTTCCTGACATTCCAAGATGAATCATTAGATTAGAGCTATCCTCAAATTTAAGTATTAAATGTTTTGAAAACCTATCTACTTTAATAATTTTTTTTTTTACTATATTTTTTTCAAAATTTTTTGGGATCTTAAACCTTAAATTTCTATTTTTTACTAATATGTTTTTAATAATTTTTCCCGTAATACTCTTATTCAAAGATTGTTTGACAATTTCTACTTCTGGTAATTCAGGCATTTCATACTATATTAGTGTTTTAATATAATTTATATGCAACAAAATCTTCAAAATAAAGCAGGACTAGTCGAAGGAGTATTTAATAAAGTTTATGATAAATACGATTTGATGAACGATTTTATGTCTTTTGGAATTCATAGGCTTTGGAAAAAAAACCTTATGAATTGGATGAATCCAACAAAAAACAAAAAGTATTTAGATGTTGCTTGTGGAACTGGTGATTTAGGAAAATTATTTTTAGATTATACAGATAAGAAAGGAGAAATTACATCATCAGATTCGAATGGGAAAATGATTGAAAAAGGTAAAAAAAGACTAAGGAAATACAAAAATATAAAATGGGTAGTTGCGGAGGCAGAAAAATTACCATTCGAAAATGACACTTTTGATTTTTATACAATTAGTTTTGGCTTACGAAATACAAAAAATTTAGATAAATCTTTATCAGAAGCTTATAGAGTTCTTAAGCCTGGTGGAAGGTATTTATGTTTAGAATTTTCAAAAATTCAAAATTCTAATTTAGATTTTTTATACAAAAATTACTCAAAATTAATCCCTCACATAGGAAAAGCAGTTGTTGGTGATAAAGACCCTTATGAATATTTGACCAAAAGTATAGAAGAATTTGTTAATCAGGAAGAATTGATAGATCTAATGAAGAAAAATGATTTTAAAAATTGTTCATATAGAAATTTATCTGGTGGAATAGTGGCTATTCATTCTGGTTGGAAAATATAATGTTCAAAAGATTAATTATATTATTTAAACTTGGTAGAAAACTCGCTAAATCTGATGTTTTAACTATTTTATCAAAATTTAATAAACCACCTTTACTTATAAGTATAATATTTAAATTACTTTCCTTTTCTTTTACTAAAAAAGATCTGTCATTTGATAATTTAAGTGAAGGCGAAAAATTATCTAACTCATTAGCATCTATGGGTACAACATTTATTAAACTCGGCCAGTTTTTAGCTACAAGGCCTGATATAATAGGTGATAAATTATCAAAGGAATTAGAAAATTTACAAGATAAACTTCCACCTTTTTCACAGTCAAAAGCTAAAGATATGATTAAAAAAGATCTAGGTGATGAACTATATAATTCAATAATTAATATAAGTGAACCAGTTGCAGCTGCCTCAATTGCTCAAGTGCATAAAGCTCAAATTAACGAAAATGGAGTTATTAAAGACGTAGCAATAAAAATATTAAGACCAGACATTAAAAAAATTTTTACCGAAGAAGTAGATGCTTTGATGCTTTTTGCCTATATTATTGAGTCATTAATCAAAAAAACCAAACGATTAAAGCTGGTTGAGGTAGTTTTTTTATTGAAAGAAATTACCAGTCTAGAGATGGATTTAAGATTTGAAGCTGCTGCAGCTAACGAATATGCGGAAAATACCAAAAATGATGCAGGTTTTGAAGTTCCCAAGATCTACTGGGATTATACAAGTGAAAACATAATGACACTTGATTGGATTGATGGTGTATCTATTAGAGAGACAGAAGAGCTTGAGAAAAGATCAATTGATACAAAAAAAATTGCCACTGATATAATTCAACATTTCTTAAGGCATGCAGTAAGGGATGGTTTTTTTCATGCAGATATGCATCAAGGAAATATTTTTGTAAACGAAAGTGGTCAAATTGTTCCTATAGACTTTGGAATTATGGGAAGACTAGATAATGTCAGTAAAAGATTTTTAGCTGAAATTTTATTTGGTTTTATTCAAAGAGACTATAAAAAAGTTGCAGAGGTGCATCTTGCAGCAGGACTAGTCCCAAATAATGTACCTGTCAATGATCTTGCTCAAGCATTAAGATCAATTGGTGAGCCAATTTTTGGCCACTCTATAAAAAATATTTCAGGTGGTAAGCTATTAAAACAACTTTTTGACGTTACCGAAAAATTTAATATGCAAACCCAACCTCAGTTACTTATGTTACAAAAAACAATGGTAGTAGTTGAGGGAGTTGCAAGAAGATTAAACCCTGAAACAAACATTTGGGAAACATCTAAACCTGTTCTAGAAAAATGGCTAAAAGAAACTAAAGATCCTATAAATTCAATTAATGAAACATTAAAAGACTCTGTGGAAGTATTAAAACGTCTTCCAAATTTACCTGAGGTAATGGATAAAGCAAACCAAGCCCTCAATTACCTTGCAAGTGGTCAAATACCCCAAAATTCAAACTCATATAATGAATTAAACACTAAAAAAGAAGAAATGAAGTCATTTAGAAATCAGTCTATTATTGGCTTATTATCTCTTGTAATTTTAACCCTATTGGTATTTTAATTCTCCTCATGAAAAATAAAAAAATACTTCTAATCATATGTGGCGGAATATCTGCTTACAAAAGCTTAGAAGTGATAAGAGGTTTAAAAAAAAGAGATGTGAGTATTAAAACAATACTTACAAAGAGTGGTAAAAACTTTGTAACACCTTTGTCTATTTCATCTCTTTCGCAGGAAAAAGTATATGAAGACATATTCAGTGCAGAAAATGAAGCTGAAATGGATCATATTTCACTTTCTAGATGGGCAGATTTAATTTTAATTGTGCCTGCAACAGCAAATACAATCTCAAAATTAAGTTATGGTTTAACCGACGACCTAGCTAGCACTGTCGTTTTAGCATCTGATAAACAGGTGTTTTTAGTCCCAGCTATGAATGTAAGAATGTGGGAACACAAATCAACTAAAGATAATTTATCAAAATTAAAAAGTTACGGTTATAAGATAATTGGCCCTGAAACTGGGGATATGGCTTGTGGAGAGTATGGAAAAGGAAAAATGTCAGAGCCTTCATATATATTACAGACTATAGAAAATTATTTTAAAAATATTGAAAAAAATAAAAAATATAAGGCATTAGTTACAGCTGGACCTACTAAAGAGTTTATAGATCCAGTAAGATTTATAACTAACAGATCAAGTGGAAAACAAGGTTATGAAATTGCTAAATCATTAAGAGATAATGGTTTTGAAACAACACTTATTTCTGGAGAAACAAATTTAGACCCAGTTGAGGGAGTTAAATTTATTTCAGTTAAAACTGCAGAAGAAATGTTTAGGGAAACTCTCAGAAATCTACCAACCGATGTTGCTATTTTTAATGCAGCAGTAGCAGATTTTAAAGCTAAAGAGATCAATAGTGAAAAAATTAAAAAAAGTGAAAATTTGGATTTTAAGTTAGAAAAAAATATTGACATTTTATCAAACATATCAAATCATAATTCACTTAGACCAAAGATTACAATTGGATTTGCAGCAGAATCACAATATCTTGAAATAAATTCAAAGAGAAAATTAGACCAAAAAAATTGTGATTGGATTATTGCAAATGATATTTCTGATAAAACAATAGGTTTTGACTCTGATGATAATGAAGTTTCTATATTTTATAAAAATAAAGAAAGTGAAAAGTTATTAAAGAAAAACAAATCTTTAATAGCATCTGAGATAGTGGATAGAGTTATCTCTGAGCTTAATTAATCAATGGTAAAGGTTTTATTTAAGAGAATTAACCAAAAAGCAAAACTTCCAAGTTATAAAACTAGTGGATCTTCGGGTATGGATCTGATGGCATGTGTAGATGAACCTATAACAATCAAACCAAATGAGTCGATGTTAATACCCACAGGTATTGCAATTGCAATTCCTGAAGATACAGAGGTTCAAATTAGACCAAGATCTGGTCTTGCCGCAAAATCAAGTATTAGCGTACTAAATACACCGGGTACAATTGATAGTGATTATAGAGGAGAGCTAAAAATTATTTTATTTAACCATGGTAAAGATGAATTTACTGTCAATAATGAAGATAGAGTTGCTCAAATGGTTTTAATGCCTATTTTAAAAGTAGAAATTGAAGAAACAAATGAATTACCAGAGACAATCAGAGGGTCTGGAGGATTTGGATCTACTGGTAAATAGTAAATGTTTAGTAACAAAGACCTCGAGCGATATTCAAGACAGATTATATTAAAAAAAGTTGGGATTTTAGGTCAAGAAAAAATTCAAAACTCCAATGTTCTAGTTGTTGGGTGTGGTGGCTTAGGGACACCAGTGATTGATTTACTTTGTAGAGCAGGTATTGGTGAAATTGGTATGATGGACCATGATAAAGTTAGTATATCAAATTTACATCGACAAGTTATGTTCACTTCTGATGATGTTGGAAAATATAAAGTTAATATCTTAAAAAAAAAAATTAATAAAATTAATAAAAAGGTAAATGTAAAAACATATAGAGTTAAAGCAGATGATAAAAATTTAGGAAAAATTCTTAAACAGTATGATGTTATTGTTGATGGTACAGATAATTTTCAAGCAAAATTTCTTTTAAATAAATTTTCGTTAAAATATAAAAAAAAACTTATTATTGGTGCTATAAGTAAATTTGATGGGCATATTTTTACATTTGATTTTAATTTAAAGAAAAGTCCCTGCTTAAAATGTTTTTACCAAGGTGAACCAGCAGAAGGAGTTTTGGATTGTGAAACAAATGGTATCTTGGGATCAACGGCAGTTGTTAATGGAAGCCTACAAGCTAATGAGGTTTTGAAATCAATTTTAAATGTCGGTAAAAATTTAAGTTCTTATATTTTAATTGTAGATTTATTAAATCTTAAATTTAGAAAAGTGTTATTTAAAAAAAGAAAAGGATGTATATGCGAAAATATCTAATACTTTTTTTTATATTATTTTTTCCAATTACGTCATTCGCTCAAAAAATAAATTATTATGTTACTTTAAAACATAATAAAGTGCATGTTAGATATGGGCCTAGTATGGACTACCAAATTAAATATATTTATAGAAAAGCTGGCTACCCCTTAAAAGTGATAGACAGGAAGGAAAATTTTAGAAAAATAATTGATCATAAAAATAATAGTGGCTGGATACATTGGACACAATTAGAAAATAATACGTCATTAATCACTACATCAGAAAAAATTCTCTTTAAGAAACCAACAAAATTTTCAAAGCCTTTAGCTAAATTAAGTGAAGGTAGACTTTTGATTGTTATTAAATGCCAGGATAAATGGTGCAATATCAAAACTGAAGATTATAAAGGTTGGATTTTGAAAGATGATAATCTTTGGGGAAAAATTAATTAAAATCTGATGATAAAGCTTTAATATTATCTTCCGAAAATTTAGTTGTGTGTGAATATTCTTTATGATCAATACCTACTTCAATTGGATTATTTTGGTCTTTGAACTTATTTACTAGATCATCTGAAAATTTAAAATGTATAAATTGAACTGAAGATGCTTTTCCATCTTCTGAAGTTCTATCAACATCCATTTCTGGAACTGCATAAATTTTTTCGTCCGCAACTTTAATGAATATATTATTTTCTACGCCACCTAATTTTCCAAGAAACTCTGCTCTTATAATTGGATTGTCTATCTCAAACATTAAAGTGGCAACTAATTCTTTTCCATTAGGGATTAATGGATTATATGCAGCAAGTTCATCTGCAACTTGTTCATCTCCACCCTTTTCAATGTAAAGCATTTCTTGTACCTGAGCTATCATTGTTTCATAACATTCAAAATAAAATGTTGCATAAGGCCCTAAAAGAATTCTTCTATTCTTTTTAAACTCAACTAATTCTTTTCTCATTTGTCTTCTAACTTTTGTGTATGCATCTAGAGGTAAAAGATCTTCTTTTGTAATAATTTTTTGTTCTTTTGACATTCTATAATCCATAACTTTTTGAGACTATCTCGATTGGATGCACAGCTTCATCACTTACTATGTTTGTGTCATCAGCCAACTGCTTAATGTGTTTACCAGCCAAAGGACAATCAGAAGCCATATATTTATTATTTTTTCTTTTAACAGTGCTTGCGGTAGTTTTGCCCACCTTGTTTGCTATATCATGAGTTTCTTTCATAATACCGAAGGTTCCTCCATGACCTGCACATCTTTCAACTATATCTAATTTAATATTTGGAATTAATTTAAGCATATCTCTTGCCTTATTACCCATATTCTGAGCTCTAGCATGACAAGCATTATGTACCGTTACTCCTCCATCAATTTCTTTCAAACCATCGACTAAACCCTCTTTATTTGCAATATCCATTACATACTCATCAATATCGAGAGTATTTTGAGAAAGTTTTTTAATTATCCCATCATTTGGCATCAATAAAGGCCATTCAAACTTTAACATCAATCCACAACTTGCTGTTAAGGTTACTACTTTATAATCTTTTTCGACATATTTGATTAATTCTCTAGAGACTAACTCTGCTTGCTTTGTAACTTGATCTAGATCCGCTTGTTCCAGATAAGGCATACCACAACAACCTGCATAAGAGTGATCTACTTCTACATTATTATGATGAAGTACTTTTAAAGCTGCTTCTCCAGTTTTTTTCTTATTAAAATTAACAAAACATGTGGAATAAATTACAACTTTTCTTTCTTTGTGTTTTGGTAAAATATTTTTTTTAAATTTTTGAAAATAATTTGCGAATGTTTCTTTATTATATTTTGGCAAAATAACTCTTTTGTCTATTCCAGTAAAAAATTCAAGAACTTTTCTAGCAAATACATTTTTTACGTTGGTGATCCAATTTATAAAAAAGCTAAAAAATATTCCTATTTTAGAATTTCTATCTATTTGGGTTAATTGGTTGGCAGTTTTGGAAATATCACCTTTTTTTCTTTGTGCCGTTCTATATCTCAACATCAAATGTGGAAAATCTAAATCAAATTCATGTGGTGGTACATAAGGGCATTTAGTCATAAAACACATGTCACATAAAGTGCAGGCATCTACTACAGGTTTAAACTTATCACTTGAAAGATCTGATACTTCACCTCCTTCAGTTTCGTCGATATAGTCAAATAATTTTGGAAAACTATCACACAAATTAAAACATCTTCTACATCCATGACATATATCAAATACTCTTCTCATTTCCTGATCAATTTTCTCAGGATTAATAAAATCTGGATCCCTAAATTTTAATGGATGTCTTGTAGGTGCTTGTGTGCCGCCTTCTTTACTCATAGATTTTTTTATAAATGTGATTTTTGTGGACGAGAGGGGTTTCGTCCACAAATTTTGTTTAAACGATGCTTTCTAAAGTTTTTTGAAATTTACCTGCGTGTGATTTTTCAGCTTTTGCTAAAGTCTCAAACCAATCAGCTATTTCATCAAAGCCTTCATCTCTAGCTGTTTTAGCCATTCCAGGGTACATATCTGTGTACTCGTGTGTTTCACCTTGAATTGCAGACTCAAGATTGGCTTTTGTTTCACCAATTGGCTTACCAGTCGCTGGATCACCTACTTCCTCTAAATATTCTAAGTGGCCATGAGCATGTCCAGTTTCACCCTCTGCAGTTGATCTAAATACCGCTGCTACGTCGTTAAAGCCTTCAACATCCGCTTTTTGAGCAAAATAAAGATATCTTCTATTTGCTTGGCTTTCTCCAGCAAATGCTTCCTTTAAATTTTCCTCTGTTTTACTACCTTTTAATGACATATATTCTCCTACTATTAATAATGATTCTAATGTAGTTTTATATATAGAGGAATTATAATATGTCAACAGTTTAGAATAAATATAATGTATTTTTTAAACTATTGATATTATTAAATTATTTTTGAGATTGATTATCACTCACAATTTTAGCAATAACTTCTATTGATCTTATTTTTTTTCCTGGGATTGCCCTTTTAATATTAACTTCATCAACATCATCTTGATGAATATCAATCAATTTATTTTCTTCCTCGTCAAAGAAATGGTGATGATGAGTTACATTTGTATCGTAATAACTTTGTGAAGCATTTAATGGAATCTCTTTTAAATAACCCTTCTTCATAAATGCGTGAACAGTATTGTAAACAGTTGCTAAAGAAACCTTAATATTTGCTTGATTTTCAATGATTTTAACTAGTTCTTTTATTGTAAAGTGAAAAGTCTTTTCAGCATTAAACAACACTTCACAAATTTTAATTCTTTGTTTTGTGGGTCTTAGACCTGATTTTCTTAATTTGTCTATATATTGATCAGCGTAAGCCATTACTAATTATAATTATTCTAAAGAATATCTATATTATAATGTTTGTAAATCAAGTAATAAGATTAAAAAATTATGAAAAAAAGTTACTTTAATTATGATGAATTAATAAGTTGCGCAAATGGGGAACTTTTTGGCCCTGGAAATGCAAAATTACCTTCTCCACCAATGCTAATGTTTGATAGAATTACTGAAATTAGTGAAAAAAATGGAGCTTTTGACAAAGGGTTAATGAAAGCTGAACTTGATATAAAAGATAATATGTGGTTTTTTGATTGTCACTTTAAAGAAGATCCAGTGATGCCAGGATGTTTAGGTTTAGATGCGATGTGGCAACTAGTTGGCTTTTACTTGGGTTGGCTTGGAAATCCAGGAAGAGGTAGAGCTTTAGGAGTGAGTACAGTAAAATTTACAGGTGAAGTATTAAAAAATGTCAAAATGGCAACATATATTATTGATATGAAAAGAATATTAATTAAAGGAGAAACTACTGTTGGTTTAGCAAATGGAGTTCTTCTTGCTGATGATAAAAAGATTTATTCAGCTGATGGGCTAAAAGTAGGACTATTTAGATAATGAAAAGAATTGTAATTACAGGGCTGGGTGTTGTTTCTTGTTTAGGAAACAATCAACAGGAAGTTTACCAATCATTGATTAATACAAAATCAGGCATAACATTTTCTGAAGAATATAAAGAATTTAATTTAAAAAGCCATGTACATGGTAAACCAAATATAAAACTAGAGGATCATATTGATAGGAAAGTAATTAGATTCATGGGTAATGGGTCTGCCTACAACTACATTGCAATGGCAGAGGCCGTTAAAGACTCTGGTTTGGAAGAAACAGAGGTAAGTAATATTTCAACTGGAATGGTAATGGGATCAGGTGGTCCTTCAATTGAAAATGTTATTCTTGCAGCTGATAAAACTAGAGAAAGAAATCCAAAAAAAATGGGACCATTTGTTGTTCCAAGAACAATGGCAAGTACAGCGTCAGCAACTCTAGCTGTTCCATTTAAAATTAAAGGAGTTAATTATACAATTAGTTCGGCTTGTTCCACTAGCGGCCATTGTATTGGAAACGCTATGGAGTTAATTCAATTAGGAAAACAAAATATTGTGTTTGCTGGTGGGAGTGATGAAGTCCATTTTGCAATGACGGCTATGTTTGATGCAATGACAGCTTTGTCATCAAAGTATAATCAAACACCAGAGAAAGCATCAAGACCTTATGATAAAACTAGAGATGGATTTGTAATTTCAGGTGGAGGTGGAGTTTTGGTTCTAGAGGAACTAGAACATGCAAAAGCCAGGGGTGCAAAAATATACGCAGAAATAACAGGTTATGGAGCAACATCAGATGGTTACGATATGGTAGCACCATCTGGAGAAGGAGCAGTAAGATGTATGAATATGGCATTAAGCACTGCTAAAAATAAAATTGATTATATAAATACTCACGGCACATCTACTCCAGTAGGAGATATTACTGAACTAAAAGCTGTTGGTCGGTCATTTCCTGACTACAAGCCTAAAATAAGCTCTACTAAGTCTTTATCTGGACATTCACTTGGGGCTACTTCGGTTCATGAAGCAATCTATAGCTTAATTATGATGAAAAATAATTTTATTTCTGCATCAGCAAATATTTCTGATATGGATGATGAAGCAAAAAATTTCCCAATAGTCACTCAAGTTGAAAAGGATGTTAATCTAAACGCAGTAATGTCTAATAGTTTTGGGTTTGGTGGAACAAATGCAACACTAATTTTTGAGAAGGTTTAATCAATGTCTTTAATGAAGGGGAAAAAGGGACTGATAATGGGTGTTGCTAATGAAAGATCTATTGCATGGGGTATTTCTCAGAAACTATCAGGGGCAGGTGCTGAATTAGCTTTTACATATTTAGGTGATGCTCTTAAAAAAAGAGTAGTTCCTCTTGCAGAAAAATTAAATTCTAATGTTACTTTTAGCTGTGATGTTGAAAAAAAAGAAGATGTAATAAAATTATTTGAAAATGTTAAATCTGAAATGGGCGAGATAGACTTTGTAGTTCACGCAATAGCTTTTTCTGATAAATCTGAACTTTCAGGAGAATATTTGAATACAACAAGAGAAAATTTTTTAAGAAGTATGCTAATTTCTTGCTTTTCATTTACTGAAGTTGCAAAAGAAGCGTCAAAAGTCATGAAAGATGGTGGAAGTATGATTACTTTGAGCTATGAGGCTAATAAAGCAATACCTAATTATAATGTAATGGGTGTTTGTAAAGCAGCATTAGAGTCTAGTGTTAAATACCTAGCAAGAGATTTGGGTGCCAAGGGAATAAGAGTGAATGCAATAAGTGCAGGGCCAATAAAAACATTAGCTGCGTCAGCTATTGGAGATGCTAAATTCTTATATAAATGGAATGCGGATCACTCTTTTTTAAAAAGAAATGTGGATAATATCGATGTAGGAAACTCAGCATTGTATCTTCTAAGTGATATGGCAGGTGGTGTTACAGGTGAAATTCACTATGTTGATGCTGGTTACAATAAAGTAGGTATGCCAGATCCAAAAAATATATCTTAAAAGTTTATCATTATGCTAATTTTAGTTTGGTTTATAGTTTGTATTATATTTTTTATAGTACAATTAATCCTTGAAGGTTCTGGTCATGCACTGGAGGTTTTTGCCCTATTGACTGCAATAGCTTTATTCTTGATAAACAGATTGGGTAAAAAAAAAGTTAAATAATAATTTATAATGAGAAGAAACTTTTTAAAAATCGCTGGGGCTTCAATATTGGGTTTTTTATTTTATCCATTAAACACGTTAGCTAGTAATTTAGTCGGATTTAAAAAAAAATTAAAAAAGGATGAGAGTGAGTATAATATAATTAATCCTGATCTTACAAATGAACAAAAAATAATAATGTTTGAGGAGGGCACTGAACGTGCTGGGACTAGTGAATTAAACTATGAGAAAAGAAAAGGATCATATCATTGTGCTAATTGTGGCGTGAAATTATTTGAGTCCGTTAAAAAATTTGACAGTGGAACCGGTTGGCCCTCTTTCACTGAAGCATTGCCGGGTGTATTTATGACAAAAACTGATTATTCTTTTGGGATGAAAAGAACTGAGTATTCTTGTGCAAATTGTGGTGCCCATCACGGCCATGTATTCAATGACGGGCCTGATGGTGGAAAAAGATATTGCAGCAATGGTCTTTGTTTACTTTTCGTTCCTGAAAATTAGATAATTTATTAATTGAAAGAAAAATAATTAATGTTTTTCTAATTGTTTAATTTTTTATAACTAATAAATTCTCATAAAAGTTACACCTGGAGAAATACTAAAATTATCTTCATAGGATGTAGCTAAAATCTCAGTCTTTTTATCAGTTGAAACTAAATATGAATATAAAGCCCTAGCCTCATCTCCACCAAACTGGTCAAAAATTGCATAATAAGGTGCATAATTATCTAAAATAAATAAAACATATAATGTTGATGAATAAATGTCTGAATCAAAATGAATTAATTTAGTATTTTTAGATTTATCTAATTCTTCTATTATTTCTTTCTTTTTAGTATTAAAAAAACCTTTAATAAACTTTACTCGTTTATCGTCAATTTTTGGTAATTGCCCCTCAGTGGAAAAATAACCTTTTTTAAGTGACGGATGATTATATACATTCGGTAATCCCTCAAAAGAATCAAAGCCAGTAAAAGTATTTTGAATATTGGTTAATCTTTTCGAAAATTTTGAAATTGAGTCACCTCTATGAACACCGAATTCATAAAAATCTATTGCGGAGTCATGAAATTTTTCTATTACATAATCTCTGACTCCTTTAGTATTTTGAAACTTCTTAGATTTTTTTATAGATGAAAAAGTTTTACTTTTTAAAATTGGATAAGTGATAACTGCCTCAACAGTTCGTAATTTAAAAAAACTAGAAAAATATTTAATAATAAGTTTTAAATAATAGAGCACCTTTAAATTTTTCCAATAATATTTAAATATTTAGCTTTAAATCCATTGTCTAACTCCCTTATCTATATTGCGGCCTGTTTTATAGAAAGTTTGACTTTTCCTCTATCAAATCCAATAACTTTTACCTTAACCTCATCACCTTCTTTGACAACGTCAGTTACTTTAGCAACTCTTTTTTCTGCAAGCTCAGAAATATGGACAAGGCCATCTTGTTTGCCTAAGAAATTAACAAAAGCACCAAACTCCATAATTTTCATAACTTTACCATTATAAATTTTATTTAATTCAGCTTTAGCTGTTATGTCTTTGATCATTTGCATAGCAATATTTCTAGACTCTTCATCTGGAGCGGCAACTGTAACTACACCTTCATCATTTACATCAACTTTAGCACCAGATTTTTCGACAATTTCTCTAATTGTTGCTCCACCTTTTCCAATCA
>CABZRS010000014.1 GCA_902528135.1 uncultured Pelagibacteraceae bacterium
AAGATGATGGAACTTACGAATACGTAATTTACAAAATTTTAAAAGATTTTAATTATCTGTTTATTAAAAAAGAGGCTATTGAAGATAATAAATATGGATCATTAAGTTTAATTTCAACTGCTTTTCAGAATTGTTATTTAAACTCACAAAAAACAAATTCATATTTTGAAAGGTTATTAAATAGTTCTGATGGAGATTATTCGAGATATATGTATTTTTATTTTGCAAATCTCATTGAGAATAAAGAACTTAAAAAAGTAAATGAAGTATCAAAAAGAATTGAACCTTTAGGAGATAGTATATTATTACATCAAATCAAAGATTGGATTGATAATGAAGATTATAAAAAATTTAAAACTCATTTCTCTTGTAAAAATGAAAATGATATTTTGGCTGAGATTTTTTATTTGGTATCTAATTTATTTTCCACGCAAAATATTTTTGATCAGTCAAATTTTTATTTAAGAATATCAGAATACTTAAACCCTAAATTTTATTTCAATCGGACTTTGCTTGCTGAAAATTATTACTTAAATAAGAATAATTACCAAGCTAATAAAATTTTAGAAGATTTCAAAAAAAAAGATAAATTATACTTTTGGTATAAAACAAAAAAGATTGGGAGAATACTATCTGAAGATAATTCAGAAGAAGAAGCTGCAATTTATATTATGAAGCATTTCAATTCTATAAAGTCTCCAACTTTAAAAATCCTTTATGACTATGCAAACATTAATAAAGGTTTTGAAAATTATGAAATTGCTATCGAATATTACACCGAATTAACGAAAAAGGTTGAAAAGAATTCTTATGCACTCTCTCGGATTCTTTACAGAAGAGGTAGCAGCTATGAAAGGATGGGAAATTATGAAAAAGCGGACAAAGATATGTTGGAGAGTTTAAAAATATATCCAAATGAACCATATACTATGAATTATCTTGCTTATAGTTGGCTAGAGAGAAACTACAAAATAGATGAAGCAATAGAAATGATACAGTCAGCCTACAAACAAAAAGAGGACGATCCGTATATAACAGATTCTGTTGGTTGGGGATATTATTTGATAGGTGATTATATCAATGCTGAAAAATATTTAAAAAGAGCCTTGCAACTTATGCCAGACGATCCAATTGTTAACGATCATTATGGTGATGTTCTTTGGAAACTAAATAAAAAACTACAAGCAAATTATTATTGGCGGGCTGTTTTAGAGCTTGAGGAAACAGAAGATAAAATGAAATCAAAAATAAAATCTAAGTTATTAGAGGGTTTAAAAAAATCATAATTAATGAGATTTGAAAAGATTAAGTCACACGCAAAAGTTAATTTATCTCTCAAAGTGCTAGGAAAACGAAAATCAAAACTTCATGATTTAGAAACTCTAGTTGCTTTTGTCGACTTACATGATCAAATTTTTATAAAAAGAACAAATAATAAAAATCACATAGTAAAATTTTCAGGAGATTTCTCTAATAAAGTGCCAAAAATAAATACCGTTAGTAATTTGCTAAATATTCTCGATAAAAAAAAAAAATTAAAAAATAAATATTCAATTTTAATAAAAAAAAATATTCCCCAAGAAGCTGGACTTGGTGGAGGCTCAATGAACGCGGCCTCTTTAATTAATTACTTTGAAAAAAAAAATAAAATAAATTTAACGTTAAAAGAGAGATATGATTTATGTTCAAAAATA
Organism: uncultured Pelagibacteraceae bacterium; assembly: GCA_902528135.1. Taxonomy (GTDB): domain Bacteria; phylum Pseudomonadota; class Alphaproteobacteria; order Pelagibacterales; family Pelagibacteraceae; genus Pelagibacter. The sequence goes on from CABZRS010000014.1 coordinate 1,695, forward strand.
GGGTCGGATGTAATCTTAGGTATTGATCAAAAAAATTTAATTATTTCTTATAAAAAAAAAACTACAAAAATTAAAAAAAATTTAAAAATGTTCGTTTTAATGGTTAAACCTAATTTTGGCTGTTCTACAAAAGTTATCTTTAACAGAGTTAGACATTACTCAAAACCACAATTATCGAAATTAAAGTCAAAAAATATTGACTTTAATTTAATGTCAAAATTAAAAAATGATTTAGAAATCATATCTACAAAAAAATATCCTAGACTTCAGAAACTTAGAGATTATTTTTTAAATATTGATAAAAATTCATATGTAAGAATGTCAGGATCTGGCTCAACAATCGTTGGGTATTTTAAGTCCAAAAAAGCCGCACTAAATGCAAAGAAATTATTAAGAAAAAATTATAAAAACTATTGGTGTAATTTATCAAAAACTATATAAAGCTTTTTTTTTGTGATATATGAAATTAATTTTGGGGTGTAGCCAAGTGGTAAGGCAGCGGTTTTTGGTACCGCCATCCTAGGTTCGAATCCTAGCACCCCAGCCATTTATGTACAATTTTTTTAGAAAAATTTTTAAAACAAAGAGAAAACTTACACCGAAAGATAGCTCTTTTTTAAGCATATACAACAACACTGAAGTTTCAAAACTTTTTGAAGCCATATCAAATTTTAATAATACAAGTGAACTTAGATATGTAGGTGGATGTGTTAGAAAAATTTTAAATCAAGAAGATGTGGATGATATTGATTTAGCTGTAAATTTAAATCCAAACCAAGTTAAAGAATGTTTGCAATCAAAAAATATTAAATTCTTTGAAACTGGCATAAAACATGGAACTATTACTGCAAATATAGGACAAAAAAATTTTGAGATCACATCATTAAGGGAAGATGTTGATCCCGATGGAAGACACGCAAACGTTAGATATACAACAGACTGGTTGAAGGACTCATCAAGAAGAGATTTTACCATTAATTCTATTTATGCTGATAAAGATGGTAATTTGTTTGATCCAAATGGAGGTGCCAAAGATATAGAAGAGGGAAAGGTAATTTTTATTGGTAATGCAGATAATAGAATTCAAGAAGATTATTTAAGAATTTTAAGATATGTGAGATTCTTTATAAATTATAGTAATCACCCCCATAATTCATTATTAAAAAAATCAATTAAGCAAAACATTGCTGGTTTAGCCAATCTTTCAAAAGAAAGATTAATCAGCGAATTAAAGAAAATTATTTTATCTAAAAATTTTTTACAATTATCAAAAGATTCTTTTTCATTAGAAATTTTAACAATAATTTTTCCTCAGCTTGTTAATCTTAATAATTTAGAAAAAATGAATGACTACTCAAAAAATATATTTAAAAACAAAACATTTATTTTTTTGATTTCCTACTTAATTATAGATGAAACTGATAATGCAAATTATTTTTTATTTAAGTATAATTTATCAAATGAAGATAAAAAAAGAATAAAGTTTCTTATTGAAAATTATGAATTATTCTCTGAAAAAGACTATTTCAATAAAAAAAATCTTCAAAGGATTTTTTATTTTAATAATAAATCTTACGTTATTGATTTAATAGATTTGAAAATTTTTAACTCTAAAACAGTACCAAAAAAACTAATTCAATTAAAAAAATATTTTGAACAATTTGAAAAACCTATTTTTCCGTTAAAAGCACGAGATTTACTTGAAAAATACAATTTAAAAGAAGGTAAAGAATTTGGACAAAAAATTAGATTACTCGAGGACTTGTGGTTAAATAACAGCTTTAAATTAAGTAATAAAGAAATTGATAACGTATTAAATAATTAAATATATTTAACGTCTTTTATTTCAAAATTTTTGACGCCTGCAGGAGTTTTAATTTCAACTAAATCACCCTTATTTTTACCAATTAGACCCATACCTATCGGTGATTTAAAATATATTAGTTTTTCTTTTAAGTCTGCCTCATCCTTTCCAACAATCTTATATTTCAAACTTTCTTCAGTATCTAAATTTTGTAGCATTATAGTTGAACCGAATATAACTTTTCCGTGATTATCTAATTTTGAAACATCAATAACATTTGCTCTAGCTATAATATCCTCAACTTCTTGAACTCTTCCTTCGTTGTGAGATTGCTGCTCTTTTGCAGCATGATATTCTGCATTTTCTTTAAGATCTCCATGTGATCTTGCTTCGGCTATGGCTGCTACTATCTCAGGTCTTTTCTTTTCTTTTAAGAAAATTAATTCCTCTTTTAATTTTTCTAAACCTCTTACTGTGATTGGCTCTTTTTCCATAATTTATTTCCATTTAGCAACAGGCGGTAGTGACATTAAAATAGCCTCTACATTACCATTCGTTTGTAAACCAAATTTTGTACCTCTATCATAAAGTAAGTTAAATTCAACATATCGACCTCTTTTTTCTAATTGAATTTCTCTTTGTTTTTTTGACCATTTTTTCTTATATTTTTTTAATATAATTTCTCTAAAAATATTTTTAAAACTTATTCCTACTTCTCTTACAAAACTAAAATCTTTTTCCCAATTTTCTTTTTTATAATCAAAAAAAATCCCCCCTATACCTCTTGGTTCTTTTCTATGTGGCAAGTAAAAATATTCATCACACCATTTTTTATATTTTTTATAAAAATTTTTATTATGTTTATTACAAGATTTCTTTAATTCATTATGAAACCATTTTTCTAAACTTTTATCTTTCAGGCAAGGAGTAACATCCATCCCTCCACCAAACCATCCATGAGATGTATAGATATATCTAGTATTAAAATGCATAGCAGGAACATGGGGATTTTTCATATGCATTACTACCGATATACCTGCTGCCCAAAAGTTTGGATTTTTATCTCCCCCAGGAATTCTATTTCTAAATTGTTTTGAAAATTTTCCGTAAACTTCAGAAAAATTTACTCCTACTTTTTCAAATATTTTCCCATTTTCTAATATTCTAAATTGGCCACCACCTTCATTTGATTTTTTTCCTCTTTCCCAATTTTTAATTTTGAAGATATTTTTTTTTCCTTCTAATTCTTCTATTTCATGACAAATTACTTCTTGCAAAGTCTTAAACCAATTTCGTGCTAATTTTTTTTTAATTGTTTGATCCATAAATATTTGATTGTCTTATATTTTCTGACAATACTATTGCAACTGAAGATGCCAGGTTCAAAGATCTTTTTTTTTCAATCATAGGTATTTTTATCCTATTCTCTAGTCTTTTATGAACTTCATCTGGGACACCTGAACTTTCTCTTCCAAATAGTAATGTGTCATTGTATCTAAATTTAAATTCAGTATAAATTTTACTTGCCTTAGTAGTCATCAAAACTACTCTATCATTTTTTTTTGCTTCAAAAAATTCATCTGAACTTTTGTAAATCTTCATCAATTTTTCATCCAGGTAGTCCATCACAACTCTTTTAAAACGCTTGTCATTCAGTAAAAATCCACAAGGCTCTATAATCTCAAGAACAGCCCCAAGGCAAGAACAAGTTCGAGCTATCGCAGCCGTATTTTGTGGTATATCAGGCTCGTAAAGCGCTATTTTAGGCATCGATTTATTTTTTTTGTGTGTCATTGTTACCATGGAAAAATAACGTTTTTCTTCATATATGAAATCATATATTAAGAAAAAATTAAAATAATAATAAATGTCAGATTCAGAAAAAAAAAAGCCAAATAGACGAGATTTTATAGTGACTGCAACAACGGCAGCAGGTGCAGTAGGAGTGGGCGCGGTTGTTTGGCCGTTAGTTGATCAAATGAACCCTGACGCATCTGTAAAGGCATTAGCAAGTACAGAAGTTGATATAAGTGCGGTAGAACCAGGTCAATCAATAACTGTTTTATGGAGAGGCAAACCAGTTTTTATAAAAAGAAGAACTCAAGATGAAATTGATAGTGCAAGAGCTGTTGACTTAAGTGAATTAAAACATCCTGAAAAAGATGAGGACAGAGCAAAAAATCCAGAGTGGCTTGTAATGTTAGGAGTATGCACTCACCTTGGATGTGTACCTTTAAATGATAAAGGAGATTATGGGGCATGGTTTTGTCCATGTCATGGTTCACACTACGATACATCTGGAAGAATTAGAAAAGGACCGGCACCTACAAATATGGAAGTGCCAAAATACGAATTTGTAAATAGTAACACTATTAAAATTGGATAGAAAATTTTATGAGCGATCACGAATACACACCTAAATCAAAAGTTGGAAAATGGTTTAATGATAGACTTCCATTACTAACACTTGCAAACCATTTAACAGATTATCCTACTCCTAAAAATTTAAATTATTGGTGGACATTCGGTGGAATTCTTACTTTTTGCTTAATCACTCAAATAATTACTGGTATTGTTTTGGGTATGCATTATGTGGCTCATGCTGATTTAGCGTTCCAGAGTGTAGAACATATAATGAGAGATGTTAATTATGGTTGGTTAATCAGATATGTTCATGCAAACGGTGCATCTATGTTTTTCTTAGCCGTTTATATTCATATTTTTAGATCTTTGTATTACGGATCATATAAATCACCAAGAGAAGTTATTTGGATTATAGGTATGTTGATTTATTTCCTTATGATGGCAACTGCATTTATGGGGTACGTTCTTCCTTGGGGGCAAATGAGTTTCTGGGGTGCAACAGTAATTACAAACTTATTTAGTGCCATTCCTTTAGTAGGTGAGAGTATTACGAATTGGCTTTGGGGAGGTTATTCAGTTGACAATCCAACTTTAACTAGATTTTTTAGTTTACACTATTTGTTTCCTTTTTTAATTTTAGGACTAGTTGTGCTTCACATTTGGGCGCTACATGTTCCAGGAAACAATAACCCTATTGGAATAGATATAAAAAAACCCTCTAAGGATACTGTTCCTTTTCATCCATATATTGTGATTAAAGATGCATTTGCACTTTTAATATTCTTATTAATTTTTGCATTCTTTGTATTCTTTTCACCTAATATTCTAGGTCATGCGGACAACTATATTGAAGCAAACCCACTAGTCACACCAGCTCATATTGTTCCTGAATGGTACTTGTTACCATTTTATGCAATCTTGAGATCAGTCCCCGATAAACTGCTTGGAGTAATAGCAATGTTTGCTGCAATATTTGTATTAGTGATTTTACCTTGGTTAGATACTTCAAAAGTTAGATCAACTGTTTTTAGACCTATATATAAACAGTTCTACTGGTTTTTAGTTGCTGATGTATTAATACTTGGTTATGTGGGAGCAATGCCTGCGGAGGGCTTATATTTATTAATAGCAAGAGTAGCAACAGCCTATTACTTTGCACACTTTTTAATAATCTTACCTTTCTTAGGTATGAAGGAAAAAACTACCCCATTACCTCTAAGTATAACTGAGCCAGTATTGGGCGGATCCGCTGATATGGCAATGGCTAGGAATAATTCAGATTTTAAAGAGAAACTGTGAAAATCTTTTTAAAATTAACTTTCTTATTTGTTATAATTTCATCTTTAATTTTATCAAGAGCAAATGCAGCTGGCGAACAGCAAGAATTATTAAAAGTTGATTGGTCTTTTAAAAGCTTTTTTGGAAAATTTGATAGAGCTTCCCTCCAAAGAGGGTATCAGGTTTACACAGAAGTTTGTGCTTCGTGCCATTCACTTAAACATTTAAGTTATAGAAATCTTGCTGAAAAAGGTGGACCAGAGTTTACAGAGCTTGAAGCAAAAGCAATTGCCTCAAATTTTGAAGTAACAGATGGGCCAAATAGTGATGGAGAAATGTTTGAAAGACCAGCAAAATTATCAGATAAATTTGTAATGCCTTATGCAAACGTTCAAGAAGCAATTGCAGCAAATGGTGGAGCATATCCTCCAGATATGTCAGTTCTTGTAAAAGCTAGAAAAGGTGGGGCAAATTATATTTATTCTGTTTTAATGGGCTATGATGAGCCACCAGCAGGTATGGAACTCGATGACGGTGTTTATTACAACAAATATATGTATGGTAACAAAATAAAAATGTCATCCCCCTTAGATGATGACATTGTAGAGTATGCTGATGGAACAAAAGCAACAGTAGATCAAATGGCTAAAGATGTTACAACTTTTTTGCAATGGACTGCAGAGCCTCACTTAGAAACAAGGCACAAACTAGGTTTTAGAGTAATAATTTATTTATCTGTTTTAACAGTTTTGGTTTATTTCAGTATGAAAAAAATCTGGTCACGTATTGAAACGAAAGTTTAAAATATCTCCGTCTTGAACAATATATTCTTTACCTTCCAATCTCATTTTCCCAGCCTCTTTAGATTTTAACCACCCTTGATTATTTAAAAAATCTTCGTAAGAAATTGTTTCAGCTCTTATAAATCCTTTTTCAAAGTCAGAATGAACTTCTCCTGCAGCATTTGGTGCCGTAGATTCCTTTGTGATAGTCCAAGCTCGTGTTTCCTCTGGTCCAGATGTAAAAAAAGTTTGTAAGGATAAAATCTCGTATCCTTTTTTTATTAATGAATTAAGTCCTGTCTCTGACATATTTATCATTTTCATATAATTTTTTTTTTCATTTTCATCCTCTAATTGGTTTATTTGATTTTCTATATCTGCAGAAATTACCAATGTATTTTTTTCCCCAAATTTTTTCATAAAGTCATCTGTATATTTGTTACCTGACTTAATACTCTCTTCGTCTACATTGCATACATATAGTTTTGGTTTAGTGCTAAGAAGTCCGCTACTTTTTAAAAGTTTTTCATCAAATTCATTTGTGATCAGTGTCAAATCTCCACCCTCATCGATTATCTTTTGGGCTGTCTGAAGTAATTTCAGCTCTTCAATATCAACACTTTTTTTATTCTTTTTATCAAGTCTTTTTTGAATTGACTCTAAATCAGCTAATTTCATTTCGGTTTCTATAATCTCCAAATCTCTGACAGGGTCAATGGTTGGGTTAACATTTTGAATGTCATCCGAATCAAAACATCTGATCATATGAATAATGGCATCAACTTCTCTGATGTGGGATAAGAATTTATTACCTAATCCCTCTCCTTTAGAGGCTCCTTTAACAAGACCAGCGATATCAACAAATGAGATTGTAGTGTTAATTTTTTTTTTTGAAATCGAAATTTTAGCTAGTTTGTCAAGTCTTTCATCTGGAACTGCTACAATGCCAATATTTGGATCAATTGTGCAAAAAGGAAAATTTTCTGCTTGTGCTTTATTAGAGTTTGTTAAAGCGTTAAACAAAGTAGATTTACCAACATTTGGCAATCCAACGATTCCACATTTAAAACCCATTTAATTGTTGTTAACAGTACTAGAAAATAAATCTAATTTTTTATCAATCAATATAGTTAAAGACTCAATTATATTACTTGTTATTGAGTCTAAATGAACTTGTTCATCTTCATTAAAGTCGTTTAGCACATAATCAGAGATAGATATTTTATTTTCTGGCTTTCCAATGCCAATACGAACTCTCGAATATTCCTTGCCTATAAATTTGTCAATTGATGCTATTCCATTATGACCTGCACTTGATCCACCAAACTTTGCTTTAATTTTTCCAAATTCAATATCTAGATCATCATGAAATACAATCACATCTTCTGCATCTATTTTGAAGTATTCAAGTAGCTCTCTAATACAAATTCCTGAATTATTCATAAATGTGAGAGGTTTAATTGCATATATTTTCTTATCACCAATATTCCCAGTAGTTAATAGTCCCTTAAACTTTGGTTTTTGCTTAGATAATCCAAATTTTTGGTTAATCGCGTCCACAATCTTAAAACCAATGTTATGTCTATTATTTTGACTATTAGGAGTCGGATTTCCTAAACCAACAAGTAACAACATATCAAATCAAATCTGGAAAAAAAATTTCACTATTTATTATTTTTTATCTGATGAGGATTTATCTTCTTCTTTAGCTTTTTCACCTTCAGCTTTATCACCATCACTTGAAGTTTTATCGCCACCTTCTGCAGCTGCCTCTGCTCCTTCGCTAGCCTCACCTTCAGCTGCCTCTGCTGGTTTTTCTGGCTCTTTAACTACAGTAGGTGCAGCAACTGTTGCAATCACAAAGTCTCTACCTTGTATCGTAGGGGTTACATTTTCAGGTAAACTAATTGAGGAAATTTTTATACTTGTACCAATATCTAAACCTTCTAAATCTACAACAAGCTCAGTTGGAATATTTTCTGCTGGACATCTCAGTTCTACCTTACGTCTTACTATATTTAGTACACCTCCACGTTTCAGTCCTGGTGATAGTTCATTGTTAATAAATTTCACAGGTATTTCTAAAATAATTTTCCCACCTTTAACAATTCTTATCAAGTCGAAATGAATAGGCTCATCAGTGACAGTGTCAAAAGCAATATTTCTTGCTAGAACTTTTTGTTCTTTTCCGTCTAAATTAATAGAAATTACGTTAGATAAAAAATTTTCTTTATTTATTAAATTTTTTAACTCTTTAGTTGTAATTGAGATTTTTTCATTTGGCTGTTCTCCACCATAAACTATACCTGGAACATTACCTTTACTTCTTAAGTCGTTGACTTGGCCTTTAGTTTTTGTATCTCTTATTGTTGCCTGAATTATGCTCATAAATTGCAGGTTTTATATCGCAGTTTGGTAATTTTACAAGATTTATTTAAATAGATCTGAAACAGATGTTGAATTAGAAATCCTTTTAATAGCCTCAGCTAGTAATATTGATATTGATAATACTTCAATATTTCTTACTTTTTTAAGTTTGTCTGAACTATCAATACTATCTGTAATAACTAAGTTTTTAATTTTTGAACTTTTTATCTTTTTAACTGCATCACCGCTAAAAACTCCATGAGTTGCATATACGTGAACTTCTTTTGCACCTCTTTTAACTAAAGCGTCCGCCGCATTAACAATTGTTCCTCCAGAATCAATTATATCATCTGTTAAAATACAAATTTTGTTTTTAACATTTCCAATAACATTCATAACTTGCGATTTTCCAGGACTAGGTCTTCTTTTGTCTACAATTGCTAATCCAACATCTAATTTTTTTCCTAAAGCTCTTGCCCTTTCAACTCCTCCCACATCAGGTGCAACACAAATTATATTATTACTTTTAATTTTCCTTTTAATATGCTTTGCAAATATTGGGGTGGCAAAAAGGTTATCAACTGGGATATCAAAAAAACCTTGAATTTGTCCTGCGTGTAAATCCACTGTCACCACTCTGTCAGCTCCTGCATTTGTAATTAAGTTTGAGACTAATTTTGCAGAAATAGAAGTTCTTGGCACAACTTTACGATCTTGTCTTGCGTACCCAAAATATGGAATTACTGCAGTGATATTTTTTGCAGATGATCTTTTAAGTGCATCTATACAAAGAAGTAACTCCATTAAATTATCATTTGCTGGTGAGGACACTGATTGAATTATAAAAATACTGTTACCTCGTATATTTTCATTAATTTCAATATAGATCTCACCATCTGCAAATTTTCTAATACTGGTATTGACTAATTTATTTTTTAGATTTTTTGAAATTTTATTACTTAGCTGTTTATTGCTATTTCCGGTGAGAATCTTCATTTTTTGAGAATATTTTATTTAATCATAATTACAGAAATATTTCTACCATAATCATTTAATTTATTTTTAATTGATCTCCTAGCACTGAAAAAGTTGTTACTTAATAAATATGTATCTTTTTTGATAATTTCAATGTTTTTAACTCCAAATTTCACAAGTTGGTCTTTAATATAATCTATTAAACTGAAATATATTTTATTTCTTTTGGTTTTAAAAAATTTTTTATTAGATATTTTTTGTTTAGTAAATTTATCCAAGAAATCATTTCTTACCTCATAGTTATCTTTTCCTATACAAGGTCCAATTACAACTATTAAATCATTAAAATTACTACCACTTGACTTAAATTTTCTTAATGTAGTAGATACTATTTTTTTGTATGCTCCCTTCCACCCTGCATGTAGAGCACTAATTAAATTATTAATTGGATCATATATAAAAACAGGAGCACAATCAGCTGTCAAAATTCCTAAAGCGATACCTTTTTTATTTGTTATTAATGAGTCACCTTTTAATTTTTTCTTTGGAATTTTACTAATTTTATAAACATAATTACTGTGAATTTGATCTAACAATACGAGATTATTTTTATTGCAGCCAATTTTTTGGCAAACTTTTTCTATATTTTTCTTAACATCTCTAATTTTATCTTCAGATCCTAAGCCGCAATTTAAACCTTTATAAATACCTTTTGAGACACCTCCAAATCGGTTAAAAAACCCATGTCTTATCATTTTAAATTTAGAGAGTTTTTTTGATTTAAACATCATTCAAAGCCAAAAAAATTATTATTTTTATTTTTGTAACCAAAAATTACCTTAAAGAGGCTACCCATTTGTTTTTCTTCTAGTAGCCGAAACAAAGTTTCTTTCATATATTTCTGCTCTTTATTATTCCTTTTTTTCAGTAAAATCTGGGCTCTTTCAATTATACCCATTCTTTCTAGAAAAAACCTTTGAGTGACTACTTTTTTTACTTTAAGGTTATTCATAAGAAAATACTCTTTTAATAAGTTAAAATTTACTAGTGAAGTTATATCTGCTTTACCAAGATTTTTTAACATTGTCTTAGCTGAAATTTTTTTATTACCCATCACTGCCTGAATGGTATTTGAGTTATTACTATTCAAATAACCGTAATCTATAAGTAAAATACCACCAGAAAGTTTATTGATTTTCTTTATTATTGGATTTAACTCTATTAATCCCTTTTTAGGAAATTCAATAAATTTAAGTTTTTTTAATGTCCCAAAAGTCATTATTTGAGCAACATCTTTTTTATTACTTCTTATAAACTTTTCAATAATATCAACATTGTCTTTAACTGAAAAACATTTTTCAAATAACTCATTATTTATATTCGAAAACTGTTTAATTGGTATTGCATCAAAAAACTCGTTACCAAAAAAAATAATTGGTCCCTTTTTTATTGAGTTAAAGTTTTTGATCCATTTAATTCTTTTATTATCTATATTTTGCTTTTGTAATTTTTTTAAAAATAAACTTTTCTCATATAAGTAAATTTTTATAGCTTTATTTAATTCTGGAAAATTTTTTAAGGTACTAATTATAACTTTAGTTAAACCTCCATCTCCTGGTCCAAGTTCTACAAAATTAAATACTTTAGGTTTTCCCATTTTTTCCCAGGCAGAAATCAACCATATGCCTATAATTTCTGAAAATAAATTTGAAACAGTAGGGGATGTTATAAAATCTCCATTTTTGCCAAATGGATCTTTGCTAGAGTAGTAACCTATCTTGGGCTCATATAGAATTTTTTCAATAAAATCATCAACAGGCAAAGGTTTTTTTGATGTAATTTTAAATTTTTTAAGACTTGGTTTCATCATTTCTTTTAAAATAAATTAAAAACCCAATTAAAATCATTATTGCACTTAAAAGCATTCCCATACTAACATGTCCAAATAAATATCCAATTTGTATATCTGGCTCTCTAAAAATTTCAGAGGTTATTCTAAAACATCCATAAAGTATTAAGAACATAAATGAGCAAGTTCCAATTTTATAATTTTTATTAAAAAAAATTAAATTCATTAAAATAAATAAAATAATACCTTCTAAAAATGCTTCATATAATTGAGAAGGGTGTCTTAATTTATCGTCATAGTTTGGAAAAAAAACTCCCCAATTTGAATTCGTAATTTTTCCAACTAATTCTCCATTTATAAAATTTGAAATCCTACCGAATAAAATGCCTATTGGTGCTGCAATAGATACTAAATCTAAAAAAATAAAAATATCTTTCTTATTTTTTTTTGAAAATAAATAACTAGCAATAATTATACCAATTAACCCCCCATGAAATGACATGCCTCCGTTCCATATCATAAAAATTTCAATTGGATTATTCAGAAAATAAGGAAAATTATAAAAAATTACATACCCTAGTCTTCCTCCAATGATAATTCCTATTATCAAATATGAAATATAATCTTCAAATAATTTTTGAATTATATCATCTTTAATTAGAATTTTTTTACAATATAACCAGCCAAAAATAATCCCAAAAATATATGCTAGTGAATACCACCTGACGCTTAAAGAGAATATTTCAAAAGCTACTGGGTCAAAATTGTTGGTAAACATTTGTAAAATTTATTATAAGCTATTAAATAGAATTCTAGTAAATAATTATTATGTCAAAATCAAGATTCGTATTTGATAAATTTGCAAAACTCATTGAACAAGGTCTGATTAATTATAAAGATGTATCTGATGAGGTAATCTCAATACTAAAATCAAAGAGAGATGAAATTGTATTTAAAATGAAACTAGCAAGTAAAGAAGAAGTAGATGTTTTGAATAAGAGAATTAATAACCTTGAAAAAAAATTAGAGGAGAAGAAAAAAAGAAAAAAGACTAGCAAGGTAAAGTAATAGTCACTTTCAACCCACCCATTTTTGATTTATTAAACTTAATGTCTCCCCCATGAGACTTTATAATATCAGATGATATTGATAAACCTAAACCGACACTTGATTTAGACTCAGACCTACTTTTGTCTATTTTATAGAATGGTTTAGTAATGTTATTAAATTCTGATTTATCTACACCAGGACCATCATCATCGATTGATAAAATAATTATTGAATTTTTTTTTTCTAAATTTACTGATATTTTTTCAGCATATTTGACAGAATTATCTAGTAAGTTATTGATGCACCTTGTGATTAAATTTCTTCTTCCATTGAAATAAATTTCTTTTTTTATTTTTTTATCAATATTTTTATTTTCATACCTTGAAATTATTTCATCTATAAGTTCCGAAATATCAAAGGATTCAGTTTTATCTTTTGCACCAGTGCTTGTAAATTGAAGGTATTCATTCAGCATTTTTTCCATTACGTCAACATCTTTTGAGATTTTTTCTGATAAATTTTTGTCTTTGATAACAGCAAGCTGTAGTTTTATTCTAGTTAAAGGTGTTCTTAAATCGTGACTAATACCGGATAACATTTCAGATCTTTGGTTTAGATGTCTTTGGATTCTTTTTCTCATTTTTTCAAATTCTAGACCTGCTTTTCTTATTTCTAAAGCTCCAGAAGGTCTAAACTCCTCAATATCTTCACCTCTGCCAAATCTTTCAGATGCTTGAGCTAGTTTAGTAATAGGTCTTGTTTGGTTTTTTAAAAAAATCATAGCTACTGTTATCATCAAAATTGCTGGAACAGTTATCCAAAACGCAAATATCCTAATAGATGATGCTTGAATTCTTTCTTTAGGAAAAAATATTTGCAAAACTCCGTCCCTAAATTTTATTCTTAAGTCTACAACTTCCTTATATGAAATAGTATTAAACCAATGTTCTCCAATTTTAGGTTTTAATTCTCTTCTTAACGTCCTATCCATAGGACTGAACCATCTTTCAACTTTTATATCTGGTAGTTTTTCATTATCTAAAAATCTTACTGAAAAGCTAAAATTTTTGTTGTAAAGATCAGTGACAATTTTTTTATTGTACTCACTTTCATTGTCATAAATATCAATAATTGTAACTATTTCGCTTACAAGAGCTCTTGTTAAGCCTTTATTTGTTTTTATCCATAAACTGTCAAAAAAAACTAAAGATATAGTAATTTGTAATATCACTATTGGGACTGCTACAATTAATAAGCCTCTATAAAATAATCTTTTGGGCAAGATATTTTTTATAAATTTATTCAATCCAAAGGACATACCCTTCTCCTCTTATAGTTTGCAAGTACTTGGGACTTTTTGGGATTTCTTCAATTTTTTTTCTTAGCCTAGTAACAATAACATCTATTGATCTTTCTTTATTTAGATCTATTAAACTTGCAATTTCATCTCTTTTAAAGATTTTGCCAGGAGAATTTATCATTTTTTCTAAAATTAGTTTTTCTGTATTATTTATTTTTAATCTTTGGTCATCTTTAAAGATAAATAGTTTTTTTAGGTCTATTTTTATATTACCGAATTCAATAACTCTCTTCATTTCTAATGATTTAGTTTTATTTAGAATATTATTTATTCTTAAAATAAGTTCTTTTGGTTCAAAAGGTTTTGTTAAATAATCGTCTGCACCTACTTCAAGTCCTTCAATCCTCTCAGATGGTTCTCCCTTGGCTGTCAATAATAAAATTGGCGTATTAATTTTTTTTTTATGATCTTGAGTAAATTCTAGTCCAGTTTTTCCTGGCATCATTATATCTAGCACTATTAAGTCAAATTTAATAATTTGAGTCTTTTCATAAGCATCATTTGAATTTTTTGCAGTTGAAACAAGATAATTATTTTGGTTTAAATACTCTTTTACTAGATCTCTTATTCTGTCATCATCGTCTACAACTAATATATGGGCTTTAAAGTTTTTCATTAATAATCTTTTTAAGAACTTTATCAAAACTTATAACGTCATTAGATTCGGAACTTAAAAATGCATCATAAATTCTTTTCTTTTGGGCAGAAAATATTTCGTCAAATATTTTTTCCCCTTCCTCAGTTAAATATACATGCTTAACTCTGGTATCTATTTCATCTCTTTTGAATTCTATTGCTTTAATCTCTACTAAATCGTTTAGAACCCTATTTAAACTTTGCTTAGTTACTTTAAGTTTTCTTAACAAATTTGAAATAGTTATGCCTTCATACAATGATATAAGGTGAATTACTTTATTGTGAGCGGTACCTAAAGCATGTTTATCTAAAACCTTTTTAGCATCAGCGACAGTTTCTCTATATCCATTGAATATTTTTTCGATATATTCTTTTAATTGATGATCTTTTAGATATAAAAGTTTTTTCATAATGGTAAGTTATATTGACATATTATATATACAAAGATATTTTTTCTAAAAAATAAATCAAATGATACCTTACGATAAAAGAGACGGAAAAATCTGGTACAATGGTGATCTTATTGAATGGCAGGATGCAAAACTCCATGTCATTAGCCACGGACTCCATTACGCAAGTTTAGTTTTTGAGGGTGTGAGAGTATATGATGGTGAAATTTTTAAGTTACAAGAACATACAGATAGGTTGTATCATTCAGCTAAAAGAATGGATATGAAAATTCCTTTCTCGAAAGAAGAAATTAATAAAGCTTGTAACCAGATAATAAAAATTCAAAATGTTCAGAATGGTTATTTGAGACCTTTTGCTTGGAGAGGTAGTGAAATGATGGGTGTATCTGCTCAAAAAACAAAAATAAACGTAGTTGTGGCTACTTGGGAGTGGGGTGACTATTTCGATCCTAAGTTGAAAATTGAAGGTATTAAATTAAATATTTCCAATTGGAGAAGACCAGCTCCAAATACTATACCATGGGATAGCAAAGCTGCAGGATTGTATATGATTTGTACACTTTCTAAGCATGAGGCTGAAAGACAGGGATATAGCGAGTCGCTAATGTTAGATCACGAAGATAATGTTGCAGAGTCAACGAGTGCGAACATATTTTTTAAAGATAAAAATGGTGAACTTCATACTCCAATTCCAGATTCATTCTTAAATGGTATCACAAGGCAAACTGTTATTGAATTAGCAAAATCAAAAAATATAAAAGTTCATGAAAGGAAAATTAAACCAGATGAGCTACCAAACTTTGAAGGATGTTTTTTAACTGGGACAGCCGCTGAAATAACACCAATTTCTCAAATTGCTAAAAATAACTATAAAGTTTGTGATCTTATATTGGATTTATCAGCAAGCTATGGCAAATTAGTTAGAAAAAAAAGGGCTGCTTAATCTTTATTATCTTCAGATATTGCGTGGTCGATACCTTTCCTTAAATATTCATATCCAGTATATAAAGTAAGAAAAGCAGAGAGCCACAATAAAATTATTCCAATTGTTTGTGCATTATAGTCTTGGAAATTTATAATTTTATTTCCAGTTTCTCCAGTTAGCAAAACAGAAATACAAAACATTTGAAGAAATGTTTTTACTTTTGCTAGACTTGAAACTGGAAGTTGGATACTACCTTTTGCCAAAAATTCTCTTAAACCAGAAATCAATACTTCTCTAGTAAGTATTATTATTGCAGCAATAACTTCATAGTTTTTAATAGTTCCATCCATGACAAGTAATATTAGTGCAGTAGCTACTATAATTTTATCAGCAATTGGATCTAATAATTCACCAAGTTTGGACTCCTCCTTAAACATTCTTGCTAATAATCCGTCCAGGAAGTCAGTAAATGAGGCAATTACAAACAGTGCAAAAGGAATTACATCTCCATAAAACCCTGGCAAATAAAATGCGAAAACAAATACAGGAACAATTATAATTCTACCAATAGTTAGATAATTTGGAATTTTCATATATTACTCGTGGAAGTAATTATATATCTTTTTTGCAACTTTTTCCTCAACTCCTTCGACTGTTTTTATCTCATCTAAGCTTGCGGATTCAACTGCTCTGGCTGAGCCAAAGTGATTTAAAAGTGCTCTTTTTCTAATAGATCCAATTCCATCAATTTGATCGAGTAAAGATTTACTAATACCTTTTTTTCTCTTGGCTCTATGTGCACTTATTGCAAATCTATGAGATTCATCTCTTAATCTTTGTAAGAAAAAGAGTGTAGGGTCATTTTTTTCAAATTTAAATTCTTTCCCATTATGAAAAAAGGTTTCATTACCACTATTTCTAAATTTACCTTTTGCAATTGCTATCATTGGAATATCATGTAATCCTAATTCATTAAGTGTTTCTCTGGCTACTGAGTATTGTCCTTTTCCACCATCAACTATTACTAAATCCGGCATTGTTAAATAATTTTCTTTTTCTTGAACAGCTCTTTTAAATCTTCTATTTAAAACCTCTCGCATCATTCCATAATCATCTTGCTCATTTTTCTTAATTTTAATATTAAATTTTCTATACCTTTTTTTAATAAAACCCTCATCACCAAAAGTAATGAGTGCCCCAACACTATTAGTCCCTTGAATATGACTATTGTCATAAACTTCAATTAGATTAATATTGTTTTCTAAATTAAATTTTTTAGAGACATTTTCAAACAACTCTTTATTATTTTGACTCTCATAAATTTTTCTATTTAGGCTATCTTTTGCATTTTTTAGGGCTTGATTTAAAACTTTTAGTTTAGAACCTCTTTTTGCGACAGAAATATTAATTTCTTTATTTTCTTTTTGGGAAAGTGTTTTTTCAATAAGGACTTTTTCCTTAATTTCTTCACTTAAGATAATGGAGCTTGGTACACTTTTATTTTCATAAAATTGAGAAACAAAAGAATTCAAAATTTCTTTTAGGTTATCATCAGGGTCATGTTTAGGAAAAAAGGCTTGGTTTCCCCAGTTTTGTTTTGATCTATAAAAAAATACCTGAATACAAGTCTTACCAGACTCTTTGTATCCAGCTATAACATCTGCCTCAACTAAATTTGCCTCATTTATTCTTTGAGATGATTGAATAATATTTAAAGATTTAATTCTATCCCTCAATATTGCAGCTTTTTCAAAATCTAAGTCAGAACTTGCTTTTTCCATTTGTCCTGATAAATTTTTTTGTATCTTTCTTGATTTACCGGATACAAATTCAATTGCACTATCTACTGATAGTTTATAATCATCTTTTTCTATGTATCCAACGCATGGTCCAGAACATCTCTTGATTTGATAAAGGATGCAAGGTCTTTCTCTTTTTTTAAATACTGTATCATCACAAACTCTTAGTTGAAAAATTTTCTGAATCATTTTAATAGTCCAATTTGCAGATCCAGCTGAAGCAAATGGTCCAAAGTAAAAACCCTCTCTATTTTTTTTGCCTCTATGTCTTCTAATTTGAGGCCATTTATCCTCATTTCCAATAAAAATAAACGGAAATGATTTGTCATCCCGTAAAAGTATATTGAATTTAGGTTTGTACTTTTTAATTAAGTTTGCTTCTAAAAGAAGCGCTTCACTCTCATTTGAGGTGCTCGTGATCTCAATTTTCCTTGTTTGAGAAAGCATTCTCTCAGTTCTAATAATGTGATTTTTCTCTGAAACATAACTCTTTAATCTGTTAGGTAAATTTTTTGCTTTACCAACATAAAGTATAACATTTTTTTCATTTAACATTCTGTATACACCAGGAAGTTTGGGTATAAGTGGTAGTTCTTTTTTAATTGCTTCTTTACCTATATCAGAGCTTATCATGACTTCTTTTTTTTGAAATTTGAATACCAACGGATGAACAATCTTTCATGATTTCTAATTTCTCAATTTGAAGACTTATTTTATCAATTCTTTTATCTTTAAATAGTTCATCGAATACATCTTCTGCTAATGTTTCAAGAAAATTATAGTGTTTATTTTTAACAAGTTTTTTTATTAACCGTACAATTTTTGAGTAATTAACTATTGATTTAATATCCCTATCATTTGAAGGTTTTTTATCTTCGTAGTTTACTTCTAAATTAAATTTAACCTTTTGGGGAGCCTCTTTTTCAAAATCAAAATATCCAAGTTTTAAATTTAAAATAAGTTCTTTAATAAGTACTTTTTTTTCGTAATTAAAAAGTTTTTTATTTTTATCGATTTTGACAATTTTTAAATTATTTCTTTTCATATTCTAGACTCTATATATTCTAATATAACTGGATTGTAATATTGAAAACAGGTTGCCTGATCCATACTATGTCCATCTTTAACTTTAAATTTATCTGTTTTTTGTTTACCTAATTTAAAACATTTTTTTCCATCAATTGTATAATCTTGAGATATTACGATTCTATTCATTCCATCAATTTGATCCAACCAATCAGACGTCAATCCTTCAAAAGGATCTTTTGGATGAGTAAAAGTCAAGAGTGGAACTTTTAGATTTTTTAATATTTCATCATTATATTGGTACCTTAAATCGTATTGTGCAGGTTTTTTTTCTTTAAATTTAGCCAAACCTGCCTCTAATCCCAATTTTGCTACCTTATACTTTTTACTCAGTCTATCAAAGCACGCTTGCATATAAGCTATTCCTCCACCGGCTTTGTCGGGATGTCTTGAGAAGAACAGTAGAGTTGTTAATCCACCGCAAGAATGTCCAGTGACAAATATCTGTTTTCTAGGAACACCAAGAGAAACAAGTTTTTCTACCAAATGTAAATTTTGTTCTACTCTTTTATCCAATTTTGATTTACCCTCATATGGTTTTTTTGAAAACCACCATTTTTTCCCCATATCACCTGCAATTTTATGTGCACATAAATTATAAAGCATTATTTTTTTTCCACCAATTTCTTCATCTACTAAAGAAACACGATTTCTGACTTGATCTATGGATGTACAGTTGCTTTGTTTTCCATCAAAATTATTTTGTCCATGATTATTGATTAAAATTATTTTATTAATTGGATCTTCAATTGTAGATAATTTTGTTACTTTAAATTTTTTTGATAAAAATCCATCTTTCTTAATATTGTGACTGTCAGCGAATGACGTTGATACTGTAAGAATAAATATTGATAATAATAAATATAAACTTTTCATTCTTTCCCCCCCATTATATCTGGAGTTTGCCAATTTAAGCTTTGTCCACTATCTATTGCCAAAACTTGTCCTGTAATAGATATATTTTTAATAAAAAAATCAACCGCACTGCATATTTGATCAACATCCACTTGTCTTTTGAGAGGTGTAGCCATGTATTGTTTTTTAAAATGTTTTTCACTTTGTCTCTTATTTTTAATTGTAGGACCAGGTGCAATTCCATTAACTCTTATATTTGGTGCTAAACTCATAGCACTAGTTTTTGTAAGAGTATAAAGTCCGGTTTTACTAATGGTATATGAAAAAAAATATGGAGTAAGCTTAAAAACTCTTTGATCAATTATATTTATTATATTATTATTTTTACTTTTAATATTTTTAGCAAATTCTTGTGATAAAAGTGCTGGTGTTCTAAGATTTGTTCTTAAATGTTTCCCCCAACTATCTGTATTAAAGTTTTCTAACTTATCATTTTCAAACAGTGAGGCATTATTAATTAGACAGTCAAAATATTTTAATTTGGACTTTGCAAATTTAATAATTTTTTTTACATCATTTTCAATACTTAGATCTCCTTTAACCAAATAAACTTTAGTACCATTTATGCTTAATTCTCTTTTGAGCTTTTCAGCCTTTGCTTTTGATTTATTATAATGAATTACGATTTCTACTCCCTTACCTGAAAGTTTTCGAGCTATAGCAGCTCCAATTCTAGTGGCTCCGCCAGTAATTATGATTTTATTTGCTTCCATTTCTTTTTACCTTTTTGAGCTCTTGTTCCTGGCATTCCCATAGTTGACCTTCCCTTTGGATATATTTTATTATTGAGGCTATATTGTTTTACTTTAGGGTTAAGTGTAACCTCCAATTCTGTGCTTTCAAGCTTTCTAATTTCGTCTCTTATCTTGGCAGCCTCTTCAAACTCAAGATTTGTTGCAGACTCTTTCATTTTCTTATTTAGGGCTTTAATATGTTTTTTTAAGTTACCGCCAACGTTTGCTCCAGTACCAATTTTCACATAATCTTTTTCATAGACACTTTCTAGAACGTCGCTTATTTCTTTTTTTACAGTAGTTGCACTGATTTTATTTTTTTTATTATAATCAAGTTGAATATTTCTTCTTCTCTCAGTTTCTTTAATAGCTTTTTTTATACTTTTAGTTTCTTTGTCAGCATATAAAATAACTTTACCATCTAAATTTCTTGCTGCTCTTCCGATTGTTTGAATCAATGAAGTCTCTGATCTTAAAAAACCCTCTTTATCAGCATCTAATATTCCAACTAGTGCACATTCTGGGATATCTAAACCCTCTCTTAATAAATTTATTCCAACTAAAACATCAAAGACACCCAGCCTCAAATCCCTCATAATTTCAATTCTCTCTAGAGTATCAATATCAGAATGCAAATATCTTACTTTGATACCATTTTCATGTAAGTATTCAGTTAGATCTTCGGCCATTTTTTTTGTCAGGGTAGTAACAAGAACTCTGTAATTTTTTTCAATTGTTTTTAGACATTCATGCATTAGGTCATCAACTTGATTTTTTGCAGGTTTTATTTCAACTGGGGGATCAATCAATCCAGTTGGTCGAATAACCTGATCAATAAATTTGCCCTTTGTTTGTTCTAATTCCCATGGACCTGGAGTTGCAGATACAAAAACAGTTTGTGTTCTCATCATATCCCACTCTTCAAATTTTAATGGTCTGTTGTCCATACATGATGGAAGTCTAAAACCATATTCTGCTAAAGTACTTTTCCTAGATCTATCTCCTTTAAACATTCCATTTAGCTGAGGAACTGTAACGTGACACTCGTCAACAAATATTAAAGTGTTATCTGGAAAATATTCGAATAGAGTAGGTGGAGGTTCACCAGGTTTTCTACCTGATAAAAATCTTGAATAATTCTCAATTCCTGCACATGACCCTGTAGCTTCAATCATTT
>CABZRS010000015.1 GCA_902528135.1 uncultured Pelagibacteraceae bacterium
CGTCATCTTTGTTTACGACTTCATCTTTTTTTCCTTTTGGTTGAAAAACAATCATTAAGTGTAAGGGGCAATAAGAGAACTTATCAACAGTTTTTCTTCCACAAAAAGAAGACATCTTTTCGTTCGGATGTCCTTCCATATACTTACAAGTATTTTCAGTCAAATTTTCTAATTGAAGATTTTTAGCAGGTTCAAAGTTTTTATCTAAAAGTAAAGATTTAAATCTATTTTTTCTTGTATTTTTTTTGATACTATTATTGTTTACTTTTAAAGACTCAGTATTATTTTGAGATATTTGTGATCTTATTTTAATTTTTGCAGATAAATTTAATCTATGGGCTTTTCCTATTACTGCGTTTCTAGTTACTCCACCAATTATCTCAGCAATTTGGCTTGCAGTTTGCCCTTTACCCCAAAGATTCTTTAGTTTATTTACTTTTTCATCTGTCCAACTCATATACTATATTTAGTATTATTTAATTTTTTTACAACACTATCTTGAAACCACAATTGGTAGTCTATAACAAGCATTTTTTCATGTTTTTTAACAATTATCAAAAAAAAAGTTTATTAATAAAAACTTATGGTTGAATTGCAGAAAAAATATCAAATAGGAACAAGAAGATTTGGACTCGTAAATTGGGTTGGAACATATTCTTTATTTAAAAAAGAAGTTTTAAGATTTCTAACAGTTTCAGGACAGACTTTATTTGGTCCAATATTAACCAGTATTTTATTTTTAACAGTTATCTCTTTAGCACTTGGAGATCAAAGAGCTGATGTTATGGGAGTTCCATACATAAAATTTTTAGCCAGTGGTTTGATAATGATGCAAGTAATTCAACAAAGTTTTGCTCATTCAAGCTCTTCTTTAATGATGGGAAAGATGATGGGCACAATTACCGATGTAGTTCATAGTCCTTTATCTGCGTCAGAGGTAGTACTTGCAATTACATTTGCATCGGCGGCAAGAGGCTTGCTCATTGCCTCAGCATCAACCTTAATATTTATAATTTTTATAGATTTATCCATACAAAATTTTCTTTTGTGGTTTATTTACTTATTTTTAGGTGGATTATTTATGGGGTCATTAGGAATAATTGTTGGATTATATGCAGACAAATTTGATCAAATGAGTACAGTTACCAATTTTATAATTGTACCTTTAAGTTTTTTAAGTGGAACTTTTTATAGTATCGATAGATTGCCTGAATTTTTAAAAGTTTTAAGTAATTATAACCCTTTTTTTCATATGATAGATGGATTTAGATTTTCATTTATTGGTCAATTAGATGGGTCGGTAACATTTGGTATTGCGTTATTAACTTTTTTAAGTTTGATTATCACTTATTTAGCGTACTTTCTAGTACACAAAGGTTATAAAATTAAATCATAATATAAATATGAGTTCTTTAGCAAAAAACTATAAAAGAAGAAATCTATCTTTCAACAAAGGTAAAGGATCTTATTTGTACACAAATAAAGGGATAAAGTTTTTAGATTTTGTTCAAGGAATTGCTGTTAATTCTTTAGGTCATACGAATCCAAATTTGGTAAAAGCAATAAACAAACAATCAAAAAAACTTTGGCATGTTTCTAACTCCTTCATAATTCCAGAGGGAGAGGAATTAGCTAAAAAATTAACAAATAGAACTTTTGCTGATGCAGTTATTTTTCAAAATAGTGGGGCAGAAGCGACAGAGGCTGCTATAAAGGTTGCTAGAAGATATTTTTATTCAATAGGTCAAAAAAAAAAAAATAGAATTTTATGTATAAAAAATTCTTTTCACGGAAGAACTATTGCAGCAATAAATGCTAGTGGATCTAAAAAAATGGTTGAAGGATTTGGACCAAAAGTGGGTGGATTTGATCATTTTAAATTTGGGAATCACAAGGAACTAAAAAGAAAAATTACAAGCAAAACAGCGGCTATAATGATTGAACCGATAATGGGCGAGGGAGGTATTAAAGTCATACCCTCATGGTGTCTCAAAGAATTGAGAAAGATTTGTAATCAAAAAAAAATTCTTCTTATTTTAGATGAAGTTCAGTGTGGAATTGGGAGATCAGGAAAGTTTTTTTCATATGAATATGCAAACATAAAGCCAGATATAGTTCCAATTGCAAAAGGAATTGGAGGAGGGTTCCCGATAGGTGCAGTGTTAATGACAAAAAAGGTTTCTAAGGCAATGGTTCCAGGTACACATGGATCTACTTTTGGTGGAAACCCTTTAGCAATGTCTGTTGGAAATGCTGTGATGGATGAAATTTTTAAAAAAGGCTTTCTTTCAAAAGTTAAAAGTAATTCAAAATATTTTATTTCAGAATTAAACAAAATTAAAAATAAATTCCCGAATATTATTAAAGAAATTAGAGGAACAGGATTAATTTTAGGAATTCAGTTACATCATGATCAGACAAAATTTATACAAACTTTAATGAAAAATAAACTACTAACAATTAGAGCAGCTGAAAATGTTATAAGAATTTTGCCCCCATTAAATGTTAATAAAAATGAAATAAATATAGCTATAAAAATTATCAATAAAGTTTGTGAAGGGTATAAAAAACAATGAAAAACTTTCTTCATATTAGAGATATTCCCCTAAAAGATTTAAAAAAAATTATTTCTGATGCAAAAAATAGAAAATCAAAAAGAAAAAAATTAAATACCCTTGATCCAGACAAAGACTCACCTTTAAAGGGTAAAATTCTTTTACAGATGTTTGAAAAATCTAGCCTTAGAACTAGATTAAGTTTTTATTTGGCTATTAAACAATTAGGTGGAGGATCTTTAACATTAAGACCAGAGGAGTTACACCTAGGTGTTGGTAGTGAAAGTATAGCAGATACATCTAAAATTTTATCAACTTATGGTAATGCTTTTATGTTGAGAACAGATTCGAATAAGAAATTAGATCAATTCAAAAAATATTCAAGTATACCAATAATTAATGGATTAAGTCCATCATCACATCCCACTCAGGTTTTGTCAGACATTTTTACTATTCAAGAAATTAAAAAGAAAAGTATTTCAAAATTAAAACTATGTTGGATAGGTGATGCTAACAACAATATGATGAATAGCTTAGTAGAAGCTTGTGTAAAATTCTCTGTTTACCTAAATATTGCATGTCCTAAAAGCTATCAGCCAAATAAAAAGCTTATTTCTTTGATAAAAAAACAAAAAGGAAAAATAAAAATTTTTAATAAAAAAGAAATAGCTATTAAAAATTCTGATGTTGTAATGACAGACAAAATTATTTCTTTAAACGATAAAGTGAATAAGAAAAAGAAACTTAAATCATTTAAAAATTTTAAAGTTGATACAAAAACTATGAATTTAGCTAAGAAGGATGCAATATTTCTGCATTGTCTACCAAGAGGAAATGAAGTTACGGAAGAAGTATTTCTTGGGAAACAATCAAAAGTATGGCAACAAGCTCTAAACAGAGTTTATGTTCAAAAGAGTATTTTATTATATTGCTTTGGTAAATTAAGGTAGTTGTAAAGGACTATCAGCATTAGCATTCATATATAGTATTACTGAAGCTCTATCTTTCTCTTTTTTTAATCCTGCGAAAGCCATTTTGGTACCCTTTATATATGAAGCAGGTTTTATTAAAAAACTATTCATCTCTTGGAATGTCCAATCCTTTCCAAAGGCTATCAGGGCTTTAGAATATTTGTAATCTTCCAGAGCACCCATATTTCTACCTAGTACATTGTAAAGTGCTGGCCCAATATTATTTCTTCCACCTTTTTTAATTGAATGACATGCGCTACATTTCTTAAAGACTTTCTTTCCGTGATCAACACTTCCCATGGCTAATAGAGCAGAAATATCAACTGCTTCAACCGCTGTGGAAGCTTTCGTGCCATCTGTTTCAGCAAATTCAACTTTATAAGCTGATTGACTCGGTTTCTCTACGTAATAGATAATGTCAGAAATTTTAGTTATTCCAAATATAACTACAAAAATGACAACTATCGCAGCTATAATTTTATTAATTTCGAACGTGTCCATGATTTTTAATTATTATCCTCGTATAACATGTTAAACAAAAAAAAAACTAAATTTAAATTTAATTATTGCGTCTGAAAGACGCATAATACTTAGTTTATGAGAAATACAGTAATTTTAATCCCTTCAAGATTAGCTGCAACAAGGTTACAAAATAAACCTTTATTAAAAATCAATAATATTTCAATTATCAATCATGTTTATAAAATTGCCAAATCATCTCTTATTGGAGAAAGTTATGTTGCGACAGGTGATAAAGAAATATTTGAAGAGGTCACTAAACTTGGAGGAAAATGTATTTTAACCAAAAAAGATCATAAAACTGGAACTGACAGAATTTTTGAGGCTTATCAAGAGTTAAGAGATGACAACATTGAATATGTAATAAATCTTCAAGGAGATGAACCAATGCTTGATATTGAAGATGTTACTAATCTCCTCAAAAAAACTATTAAAAAAAAATCTAAAATTTCAACATTAGCTTGTCAAATTGAGGACAAAAAATTTTTCTTAAACAAAAATGTTGTAAAAGTAACCACAAAAGAGGGACTTCATCAAAACAATTTATCAATAGCAACATCATTCACAAGAGAAATTAAAAATACTCAAAAAAATATTTACCACCATATTGGAATATATATTTATAATGTTTCATATTTAGAAAAGTTTGTTCAATTAGAGCAAACTCAAAATGAAAAATCGCAAAAACTAGAACAATTAAGACTAGTGGATAACAATATTGATATAGACGTTGGATTAGCAAAAACTAAGCCAATTGGTGTAGATACAGTTGAAGATTATCTAGAAATAAAAAAAATTATGGAATATAAAAATTAAATTATGAAAATTGCTTATCAAGGTGTTGCAGGAAGTTATAGCGAAAGTTGTGCTAAAAAAATGTATCCAGAGAGTGAAACAATACCCTGTAAAACATTCGATGAATGCTTTGAAAGGTCTAGTGAAGATAATTCAATAAAATCTTTAATTCCAGAGTCAAATAAAACAACTGGAAATATTGGTGTCGAGTATTTAATCTTTAAATACAGGCTAAATATTTATGCAGAGCATTTTTTTCCAATTAATCATAATCTATTAGGATTAAAAGATTCCAAAATAGATGACATAAAAGATGTTTACTCACATGCACAAGCATTAAGCCAATCTTCAAGTTTTATTAAGAAAAAAAAATTCACAGAAAATGTTAGAGCAGATACTGCTGGTTCAGCAAAATTTGTTTCAGAAACTAAAGATAAATCTAAAGCTGCTATAGCTTCTAGTCTTAGTGCAGAAATATATAGTCTTAAAATTCTACAAGAAAATATCCAAGATGATAAAGATAACGTGACTAGATTTTTATTATTTGGGAAAGATATTTTTCAGCCAGATTTTTCTGATGATAATCATATTACATCAATATTATTTAAGTTAAAAAATAAACCTGCTGCTCTTTATTCTGCACTGTCAGGATTTGCAATAAATGGAGTTGATATGAGTAAACTACAAAGTTTTCCTGAAAAGAACTCATTTTCCTCATATTTTTTTCTATGTGATATTGATGGACATATAGAATCTCCTAAAATCAAAAACTCACTTGAGGAATTGGGTCTCCATTGTCAAGATATGCACGTTCTAGGTGTTTATAAATCCGATAAATTTAGACAAAAATAAATTTATAACTTTCTTGTGGAATAGAAATTTTTATTGATATAATAAAGTTGGAGGCCAATCAGGTGGTGTTACCACAAATCCCCCAGGATCGAAAGATAGCAAGGGTAGTGAGTATTTTCCAGGTTGATTGGTCTCCTTAAAATGACAGAAAATTCGAAAGTACTAGCTTTAAAATACAGACCTCAAGTATTTGAGGATTTAATTGGCCAAGAGATTATTGCTGAAACAATTAAAAATTCAGTCATCTCCGATAAAGCTGCGAACGCATTTTTATTTACAGGGATTAGAGGTGTTGGAAAAACTACTTTTGCAAGAATAGTTGCCAAAGCATTAAATTGTGAAAATGGTGTTGAAAATCTTTGCAAAAAAGATTTTTGTGAACATTGTAATTCAATTGTTAACTCAAATCATATTGATGTTTTAGAGATGGATGCTGCAAGTAAGACTGGTGTTGATGATGTAAGGGAGCTTATTGAATTTTCAAGATATGGACCAACAACTGCTAAATATAAAATTTTTATCATTGATGAAGTTCATATGTTAAGCAAACAAGCATTTAATGCACTTTTAAAAACTCTAGAGGAACCACCAAAATATTTAAAATTTATTTTTGCAACAACTGAAATCAAAAAAATTCCTGTAACAGTAATTTCGCGATGTCAACGTTTTGATCTTTCTAGAGTGAAATCTGAAGAGCTTTTTAATTATATAAAAATTATTAAAGACAAAGAAGGAGGTAAAGTTTCTGATGAAGCTTTAAAATTAATTGTTAAAATTTCAGAAGGATCTGTTAGAGATGCATTATCTTTGCTAGATCGTGGACTTGTAGCCAATCAAAATGATGAGGAATTAAATCTAGATAAAGCACAAAGTATTTATGGATATTTTGATAAAAGTTCTCTGATAGAATTAATAAAAAATTTGTTTAGTGGGGATGAAAAAAAAGTATTTGAGTTGTATAGAAAAATTTATGATTCTGGTGTAGATCCCAAAATTTTTTTGAATGATTTTCTTGAGGTTTTATATTACCTAAAAAATATTAATTTTATAAAATTAGACGGTAATAATTTTTCTTTAAATGATCAAGATTTTAGTAATCTTTCCTCAATATCTGAAAATTTAGACTCAAAGGACATAATCCTTTTTTGGAAATTTACACTTGATACAATGGAGGAAATTAACATAGTTTCAAATCCAAATTTATCAGTTGAAATGTTCCTTTTCAGATTAATGAGAATAAAAGGTTTTAAGGAGAAAGATGTTGGGGAAAGCTTTACCGGAAAAAATCCTAATTCTTTAATTAAAGAACCTGAAAAAAAAATTACAAGCAAAACAATAGATCAAATCAAAAATATTTCACAACAAGAGAAAATTGAACCAAATTTAAATAAAGATGAAGTAATTAATGAACTTAAAATTGGTTCATTTGAAAGTTTGATAAATCTATGTACGGAAAGGAAAGAAGCAAAGCTTAAATATGAGCTTGAAACTAATACAAATTTAGTTTCATTCTCTGAAGGTTTAATAGAAATATCTTTTAATGAAAACTTAGACAAAGACTTTATTAAAAATCTATCTAACAAACTGTACGAATGGACATCTAAGAGATGGATTATTTCTCTATCAAAAAACCAAGGACAAATTTCAAAAAAAGAAAAAAATAAAATTGAAGAGGAAAAAATATTTGATGATGTTAAAAAGTCTGAAGCATATAAAAAAGTGATCGAAGCATTTCCTGATGCAGAATTAATAAATGTTGAGTTGAAAGAGGATTAGAATGACAGATTTTTCAAAATTAATGGAAAAAGCTAAAGAAATTGAGAGTAAAATGAAAGAAAGCCAAGAAAACATTAAAAAGATCGAGGTTGAAGGTGTTTCCGGAGCTAATGATGTAAAGGTTACATTAAATGGAGAGGGAACTATGATCTCAATTAAACTTAGTGAAAATGTTTTAAAAGAAGAAAAAGTAATACTAGAAGATCTTATTACTGCTGCTCATAATAACGCAAAATCGCAACTTAAATCAAAAACAGCAGAGGAAATTTCTAAGGCTTCAGGAAATTTTGGAATACCTGGATTTAAGTGGCCTTTATAATTTAAATGCAAAATATTCCTGAAATAGAAAATTTAATCAAACTAATATCTAAGTTACCAGGGCTAGGACCTAAGTCTGCAAAAAGAATGATTTTGAAAATGATTAATAATCGTCAAGAATTATTAAAACCATTGGCTCAAAACTTAAGCGAAGTATTTAAAAATGTGATTAGATGTAAAATTTGTGGAACTTTAAAATCAAATAATAGTCCATGTGATAATTGTGAAAATAAGATTAAAAAATTTAATAAAATTTGTGTTGTAGAAAATATTTCAGATCAATGGGCAATTGAAAGTTCATCTATTTTTCAAGGTTACTTTCATATTCTTGGAGGAACACTTTCAAATAATAATAGTCAAAACAAGGAAGACCTGCTGATCAATTCTCTAGTAGAAAGAATAAGTAGGGATAATATAGATGAGGTAATTTTGGCAACAAGTGCAACTGTGGAGGGCCAAACTACTGCATTTTATATTCAAGATACTCTAAAAAAAACTAACATTAAGATCTCAAAACTAGCGCAAGGTTTACCAGTAGGTGGAGAAATCGAAAATTTAGACGACGGTACTCTTATATCTGCTTTTAAAAATAGAAAAAAACTAGAGGCTTAATTAACTTTTTTTAATTAATCTATTTAAGTGCAAGAGAGGTTCTGTATATCCAGAAGGCTGTGACTTTCCATGAAAAATTAATTCACAGGCTGCTTTAAAAGCAATAGATTTATCATACTCTGGAGACATACTTTCGTAGCTAGAGTCGTCTTTATTCTGTTTATCAACAACTTTTGCCATTTTTTTTAAAATTTCAAGAACCTGTCTATTCGAACATAAGCCATGATGAAGCCAATTGGCAATATGTTGAGATGAAATTCTTAAGGTTGCTCTATCTTCCATTAATCCAATATCATTTATATCTGGTACTTTGGAACAACCTATACCTTGATCAATCCATCTGACTACATAACCCAAAATAGTTTGAGCGGAGTTTGAAATTTCAGTATTAATTTCATCGACAGACCAATTAGGGCGATCTGCTATTGGAATAGTAAGAAGATCAGATAACTTTGACGGCTCTCTTTTTAATATTACTTTTTGCTTTTCAAAAACATTTACTTCATGATAGTGCATAACATGTAATGCAGCAGCAGTTGGGGAAGGAACCCAAGCACAATTTGCGCCAGCATTCACATGTCCAATTTTTTGTTCCATCATTTCGTTCATTTTATCTGGCATGGCCCACATTCCTTTACCTATTTGAGCAACTCCTGAAAAACCACATTTTAAGCCTATATCTACGTTATTGTCCTCATAGGTTTTAATCCATTTAGACTCTTTCATATCTCCTTTTTTGATCATTGGTCCAGCTTCCATTGAGGTGTGCATCTCATCACCAGTTCTATCTAAAAATCCAGTGTTTATAAAAAATACTCTATCTTTAAGTGTCCGAATACATTCTTTAAGGTTTGCAGATGTTCTTCTTTCTTCATCCATAATTCCACACTTAATTGTATTTTTTTCTAATTTTAAAACTTCTTCAACTTTTGTAAAAATTAAATTAGTAAATTCTGTTTCCTCTGGACCATGCATTTTTGGTTTAACAATATAAATTGACCCTTCTCTCGAATTACTTTTTATTTTTAAATCATGAATGCAAGCTGCTGAGGTTATGAAAGCATCCATTATTCCTTCAGGAACTTCTGATCCATCATTTAAAGTGATTGCAGGGTTTGTCATTAAGTGTCCGACGTTTCTAACAAGTAACAGACTTCTTCCGTGAAGTTTTAACTTTTCACCATTTAATGAAATATAACTTCTATCTGGATTAAGTTTTCTTTCTAATTCTTTACCATTTTTTTCAAATATTGATTTTAAATTTCCTTTCATCAATCCTAGCCAATTTCTATAACAAGTTACTTTATCTTCAGCATCTACTGCGGCTACACTATCTTCATGGTCACAAATTGTTGATACAGCAGACTCAACTATAATATCGCTTATACCAGCAGCATCTCTTGCAGCACTAAATGCTCTAGGATTAATAATTATTTCAAGATGAAGATTATTATTTTTTAAGATTATAGCATTTGGTTTGGCCGCATCTCCTCTATGACCGATAAACTTCTCTAAATCTGATAAATTATACTCTTTATTTTCCTTATAGATTGAGAGTTTTTTATTATTTACCGCTAAACCAGTAATATCTTTCCAGTCAAGATCATTTATTGGAAAATATTTGTTCAAAAAGTTCCTAGTGTATTTAATTACTTCTTGTCCTCTTAAAGGATCATATTTTTCACTTCCACTTTCTTCAGACTCAATTATATTTGATCCATAAAGACTGTCATATAAGCTTACCCACCTTGCATTCGCAGCATTCAAGCTATATCTAGAGTTCATTATTGGAACAACTAATTGTGGCCCCGCTATATTAGATATTTCTTCATCTAAATTTTTAGTTGATATTTTAAAATCTTCACCTTCTTTTTTTAAATAACCTATTTCTTCCAAAAAATTTTTATATTTATTATAGTCAATCTCGCGGCCTCTATTTTTTTTATGCCACAGATCAATTTCTTGTTGTAATGTTTCTCTGATTTCGAGTAATTTTTTATTTTTAGGTGCTAATTCATGCACCACTTTGTCAAAGCCTTTCCAAAATTCATCAGTGCTAACATTAGTATCCAGTAAAAGCTCATTTTTGACAAAATCAGCTAGTTCTTTTGCTACAGATAAGTTGTTGATTTTGATGTATTGCTCTCTCATAAATTGAAAATCTTATAATAAATTGTCATTTTTGCGCAATCAAAATTACTTATTTTAACAATTTATTGCCTTTTTTGTTTATAATACAAACTTTAAATGAAAAATTACCTAAATTTTGAGACAGATATCAAAAATCTTGAGGAGGAATTAGATAAACTAAAAGACCCCTATAATCAGGAGGGATTATCTGAAGTCGATACTTCAAGAATAAGCAAAGTTGAAGAAGAAATAAATGAAAAGTTAGAGAAAATTTATTCTAACCTAGATCCATGGCAGACAGCATTAGTTGCTCGTCATGAAGATAGACCTAAAGCAAAATTTTTTGTTGAAAATCTTTTTGATGATTTTATCCAACTTTCTGGAGATAGATATTATGGTGAGGACAAAGCTGTTATAGCTGGTTTTGCAAAATTCGATGGTAAATCTGTTTTAGTAATTGGTCAAGAAAAGGGATCAGATCTTAATAAAAGAATAGATCATAATTTTGGAATGATGAGACCAGAAGGTTACAGAAAAACAATTAGACTTATGGAGTTAGCTAACAAGTTTAAAATTCCAATTATTTCAATTGTAGATACTCCAGGAGCATACCCAGGAGTTGGCGCAGAGGAAAGAGGTCAAGCAGAAGCAATAGCAAAATCTATTGAATGCTCTATGAGGTTAACAGTCCCTACAATTGCGATAATAATTGGAGAGGGCGGATCTGGAGGAGCAATAGCTTTAGCATCATCGAATAAAGTAATTATGCTTCAAAACGCAATATACTCTGTTATTTCACCAGAGGGATGTGCCACCATTTTGTGGAGAGACCCAAAAAAAACTTTAGAAGCTGCAACTGCAATGAAAATGTCCTCCAGTGATCTTTTAAAATTAAATATTATAGATGAAATAATTCCAGAGCCAGTTGGAGGTGCTCATCGTGATAAAGATCTAATATTGGATAATGTAAGAGAATCATTAAAGAAAAATTTAGATTTTTTTGAGACAATGGACAAAAATGAAATTCTTACTCATAGAAAAAATAAATTTCTGTTAATTGGAAGAAACAAAGGATTTACAACACAATCAGAAGATGGAAATGATCTATCTATGAAGGCAAGTGTATTTGAAAATATTAATCAAAACTTTAAAAAGAATTCTAAAATTTATTATGGTGTCTCTGCAATAGCTTTATTAATTTTACTTTTAAGTATTCTTTTATAAAGCTCCGTGGCAATGTTTATATTTCTTTCCAGATTTACAAGGGCAGGGTTCATTCCTTCCAATCTTTTTTGTTGAAAGCTCGTCAAATTTTTTACTTAAATTTTCATTGCTTGGTTCTTCTTGGCTATTTTCTATGAGTTTTAAATTAAACAAAATTGTAATTAAATCATACTTAAGTTTACTTAATAAATTTTCAAAAAGTGTAAATGCCTCTTTCTTATATTCTACCAAAGGATCTCTTTGTCCATAAGATCTTAAACCAATGACTTGTCTTAATTGTTCTAAATATTGAATATGTAATTTCCAGTTTTGATCAATTAGTTGTAAAAAAATTCTTTTTTCTATTTCGTTATATTGCTCTTCATTTAACATTTTTATTCTCTCTTCTCTTGAGCTTTTAAACTTATTTTTTATTTTTTCTTCAAAAGCCTTATTTTCAAGATTAACTAATTCATTAATTTCACTTTCTTCAAATGATTTTCCAAATAAAGATTTTAATTGCATATTGATTTCATTTGATCCTGCATTGGCTAATTTTTTTGTTTTCTTAAGTTTCAAATCATCAATAATTTCACCTAGAAAATTTTCAGAATATTGCTTTGAGTCTTTATTTTCTATTACTTCATTTCTTTGAGAAAATATTACTTGCCTTTGATCATTTAAAACATTGTCAAACTTCAAAAGAGTTTTTCTAATATCAAAATTTCTTGCCTCAACTTTTTGTTGTGCTCTTTCTAATGCTTTATTTATCCATGGATGATCTATACTTTCTCCATCTTTAAGTCCAAGTTTTTCAAGTATATTATTCATAGACTCAGACCCAAATATTCTCATCAAATCATCCTCTAAACTTACATAGAATATAGAGCTACCTTCATCGCCTTGTCTACCAGATCTTCCTCTAGCTTGATTATCTACTCTCCTACTTTCCATTCTTTCTGTACCAATAACAAACAATCCTCCCAATTTTTTTATCTCAGCTTTATCACTTTCATCCTGACCTCCCAATTTGATATCAACACCTCTTCCTGAAATACTCGTAGTAATAATTATTGAGTTTCTCTTCCCAGCGTCTGCAATAATTTC
Organism: uncultured Pelagibacteraceae bacterium; assembly: GCA_902528135.1. Taxonomy (GTDB): domain Bacteria; phylum Pseudomonadota; class Alphaproteobacteria; order Pelagibacterales; family Pelagibacteraceae; genus Pelagibacter. The sequence goes on from CABZRS010000015.1 coordinate 12,839, forward strand.
AGCTTCTCTTTGGTGATTTTTCGCATTTAAAACTGTGTGTTTTATATTTTTTTTATCTAATAGGTTTGAGAAGTGTTCAGACTTATTTATACTTGAAGTGAAAACTAACAATGGCTGACCTTTTGTGTTACATTCAATAATCTTACTAATTATTGCCTCGTCTTTTTCATTACTAGTTCTAAATATTTGATCATTCGAATCTTCTCTTATCATCTGCTTGTTAGTAGGTATTGACACTACTGGTAGATTATAAATTTCAAAAAACTCTTCCGACTCTGTTAATGCTGTACCCGTGCATCCAGCTATTTTTTTATAAAGTTTAAAGAAATTTTGGTAAGTAATTGATGCTAAAGTTTGATTTTCAGCATTAATTGTTAAATTTTCTTTTGCCTCTAGACTTTGATGAAGACCATCACCAAACCTTCTTCCTGGTAATTGTCTACCTGTTTGCTCATCAATTATTATTATTTGTCCATCTTTTACAATGTAATCTCTACCACTCTGAAAAAGATGGATTGCACGTAATGATTGATTAACCAAGTGAACAATATGAAGGTTTTCTGGATCATAAAAATTTTTATTTTTAAGTATTCCAGCTTTTGAAAATATATTTTCAACATTATCTACACCTTTATTGGTTAATAAAATATTTCTATCTTTTTCATCTATTTCAAAATCCTCTTCTTTTAAATTTTTTACCAATTTATCAACAGCAATATATTGATTAGTTTTATCTTCTGTTGCTCCTGAAATTATTAGAGGTGTTCTAGCTTCATCAATTAAACAAGAGTCAATTTCATCAACAATCGCATAATTATGTTCTCTTTGAACCATAGTTTCTTTTGAAAATTTCATATTATCTCTTAAATAATCGAAACCCAATTCACTATTAGTAGAATAAGTAATATCTTTTGAATAATTTTCTTTTCTCTCCAAATCATCTTGCCCAGTGTTAATATATCCACAAGTTAAACCTAAAAAATCATAAATCTTACCCATGTTCTCGCTATCTCTCTTAGCCAAATAATCATTTACAGTTACTATATGGACACCTTTTTTTTCTAAAGCGTTAAGGAAAGCTGCAAGAGCTATGGTTAATGTTTTACCTTCTCCAGTTTTCATTTCTGCAATTTTATTCTCATGGATAACAACACCACCAATTAGCTGAACATCAAAGTGTCTTTCATTTCTAATTCTTTTAGAGGCTTCCCTAACCATTGAGAAAGCTTCAGGCAATACATCGTTTAAACTTCTACCGTTTTTAATATCTTCAATTAGTTTCTCAGTTTTTTTTGGGAACATTTCATCAGATAAATTTTCTAAATCTTTTTCTAAAATATTAACTTTATTGACTATTTGTTGAATTCGGCCTAGTTCCTTTTCATTTCCGCTTTTAATAAGCTTTGAAAATATATTAAGTGGGTTGAACATTTTGATATAAAATTAAATATTAGAAATATATAGTAATTAATTAATTATTTTAAATATCATGAAATTTAACATAAACAATTTTATAAATACTAGCAGTCAAAGCTCTAAAATTGTTGATTTTCAAGATTTAGATCATATTGATGGAGTTTCAATTTCTGCAGTCAGCGCTGGCTTATATAAATTTAAGAGAGATGAATTAGTTTTATTTTATTTTAGAGATGGTGCAAATTATGCCTCTGTATATACTCAATCAAAGTTAATATCAGAAAATCTAAAATGGAATAAAAAAATTAAAGCAAAAAAAATATTTGCATTATTAGTTAATACTAGAAATGCTAATGCACTAACAGGTTCAGAAGGCCATGATGCATTGAAGAAAATTTCTTTAGACTTATCCTCGAAATTAACCGAGATACAGAAAAGAGATGAGGATGTTCCAAAACAAATTTCTTCAAAAGAAATACTTTTTGGTTGTACAGGTACCATAGGAGAGAAATTTCCATTAGAAAAAATTAAAACATCACTACCAGAATTAGTTGAGAAAATAAAATATACACAAAATAAATTAATCTGGATGAAAGCTGCAATGGGTATAATAACAACCGATTTAAAACCAAAATTATCAATGGCTGAAACAAAAATTGGTTCATCATCAATTAAAATTTATGGAATTGCAAAAGGCTCAGGCATGATCTATCCAAATATGGCAACTACCTTGGGTTATATATTTACTGATGCAACTTTATCCTCATCAGTTTTAAATGATGTCTTAAAAAACAATATAAAGACAACATTCAATGCAATTTCATGTGATGGTGACACAAGTACAAATGATATGGTTTCTATATTTTCAACAAGCAAAGTTAATCATTCAGAAATTAAAAAATATAGTGATGGTAAACTTAAAAATTTTAACAAGGCAGTTCATGACGTTTTATTAAATTTAGCTAAGCAAGTTGTTTCTGATGGAGAAGGAGCTTCTAAATTTATTTCTATTAATTGTATTAATTGTAGAACTGAAAAAGATGCAAAAAATATATCTTTTAAAATTGCAAACTCGTTATTAGTAAAGACAGCAATTGCAGGAGAAGACCCAAATTGGGGTAGAGTGGCTATGGCTATCGGAAATAGTGACTCAAAAATTAAAGAACAAAAATTATCTATATCTTTTGGACCATATAAAATTTATCACAAAGGATTTTTATACAAATCTTATGATGAAGAAAAAGTTATGGAATACATGAAAAACAAATCAATTGAAATTGAAGTTGATATTGGTCAAGGAATTAAAAAATTTAAATCCTACACTATGGATTTAACAAAAAAATATATTGAAATTAATGCTGATTATAGGACTTAACTATATTGAAATTTCATAAATCAATATTTAAATATAAGCTATGATTAAGTATTTGTTAAAATGTAAAGATTGTAATCAAGAATTTGAAAGCTGGTTTAGTACCTCTAGTGAATATGATAGGTTGCTAAAATTAAAACTTTTAAATTGCCAATCCTGTGAATCAATAAATGTTGAAAAGTCCCTTATGTCTCCTAATTTATTGAACACTAAAAAAAAAGAAAATTTAAAAGAAATAAAAAAATATAAAGAGGTTCGAAAAAAACTTTCCGATTACAAAAAATTTGTAAAAGATAATTTTGAGTATGTGGGAGAAAATTTTACCTATAAGGCAAGATCAATTCATTATGACAAAAAGAAACTAAAAAAAGGTATTTATGGTAGTGCTTCACTTAAAGATGTTAAGGAATTAAGAGAAGAGGGAATAGATACTGACATTATACCCTGGATTGACGAAGATAAAAATTAAACTTTTTTAAATTCTGAAATATAATTTACAGATTTATCAGAAGTAACAGACCATTTGTTCAAGATAGGATTAAAAGTCATTCCATCAATTTTTTTTAATTTTAATGAATTTTTTTTACAGATATCTGTTAAAAACTCTGGTTTAACAAATTTCTCCCAATCGTGAGTACCTATTGGTAGCCACTTTAAAACATATTCTGCTCCAACAATCGCAAATAAATATGATTTAAGTGTTTTGTTTAAGGTAGCAATGAACATTACTCCTGATTTTTTTAAAAACTTTGAACTTTCTTTAATGAAAAAATCAACATCTTCAACATGTTCAACAATTTCCATATTCAAAATAATATCAAATCTTTTCTTAATTTTTAAATTTTCTGGAGAGGAATTATAATATTTTATTTTAAGTTTACTTTTTTTTAAATGATACTTAGCAACTTGTATATTTTTAAAAGAAGCATCAATACCAACAACTTCTGCTCCAAGTCTAGCCATAGGCTCTGAAAGTAATCCGCCACCACATCCGATATCTAAAATACTTAAGCCTTTAAATGGCTGATGCTCTTTTTTAATTTTAAACTCAGATAAAATTGTATCTCTTATGTATTTTATTCTGATGGGGTTAAATTTATGTAATGGCTTAAATTTTCCATTAGGATCCCACCATTCCTCAGCTATTTTTGAAAATTTTTCTATTTCTTTTTTATTTATTGTGTTATTTTTCATTGTTTATTGACATTACAATCAAGATGTATTTTATCAATATATTTTAATTTATATTAAAAAAAATTATCAATGAAAATAATAGTTTTAAAATTTGGAGGTACCTCAGTTGGTACAACTGATAGAATTAAAAAAGTTGCAAAGATTATTGCTAAATACAGAAAAAAATACAGTGTGCTTGTGGTTTCTTCTGCAATGAGTGGTGTGACAAATAATTTAATCAATTTATCCAAAAAAATAAGCAAAAATTTTTCAGATTCTGAGTATGATGTTTTAGTTTCATCAGGAGAACAAGTGTCCTGCGCTCTAATTTCAGGAGAATTGATTAACAAAGGTTTCAATTCCAGATCTTGGATGTCATGGCAAATCCCTATCAACACAGAGGGAAAATATAAATTTTCAAGAATTAATAAAATTAATAAAAGTCAAATTTTAAGTTATTTAAAAAAAGGAGGGATCCCCATAATCACAGGATTTCAAGGTATTAACAATAAAAATAGAATAACCACTATTGGTAGGGGTGGCACAGATGCAAGCGCAATTATGTTTGCCAAGTTTTTCAATGCTGAAAAATGTATTATATATACAGATGTGGATGGTGTTTATTCTACAGATCCAAATAAATTTAAGTCAGCTAAAAAAATAAAAGTTATTTCTTATGAGGAAATGCTAGAAATGGCCTCTCTTGGTGCTAAAGTTATGCAACCTCATTCAATTCAAGATGCAAGATTGAACAGGGTAGATATAGAGGTTAGGTCTTCCTTTACAGATAATGAAGGTACTTTAATAACAAAAAGAAAAAATATAATCAATAATAAGATTATAACTGGTATTTCAAATACAAGTAATGATGCCAAAGTTACTCTTTTAGGTGTAAGAGACAAGCCAGGTATTGCAGCGTCTATTTTTAAACCTCTATCTGAAAATTCTATAAATGTAGATATGGTAGTTCAAAATATTTCCGCCAACGGTAAAGAAACTGACTTAACCTTCACTATAAAATCAGATGATTTAAACAAAACAAAAAAAATTATTTTGCAAAATAAAAAAATAAATTTTAGAGATTTGATATTTGATAAAAATGTGTCAAAAGTTTCTATAATAGGAGTAGGAATGGTTACTACTCCTGGTGTTACTTATAGAATGTTTCAGTCACTTGCTAAGCAAAAAATAAACATTCAAGTAATATCTACTTCAGAAATAAAAATTTCTGTTTTGATAGATAAAAAGAATGTACGAAAAGCAATATCTGCTCTTCACAAAGAATTTAAATTAAATAAATAATTTATGAACATTAGACCATTTAGGGAAATAAAAAGAAGAAAAACAAAAGAAATTAATGTTGGTCATATAAAAGTTGGAGGAGACAATCCAATATCTGTTCAATCAATGACTAACACGTTAACTAAAGATGTTAAAGAAACTTTAAAACAAATTGAACAAATTGAAGAAGCAGGAGCCGATATCGTAAGGGTATCGTGTCCAGACGAAGACTCAACGAAAGCTCTTAAAGATATTATTAAAAATACTGCCATTCCAATAGTTGCTGATATACATTTTCACTACAAGAGAGCAATAGAGGCAGCAGAGAGTGGTGCTGCTTGTCTTAGAATCAACCCTGGAAATATTGGTGATAAAAAAAAAATAAAAGAAGTAATTTCTGCTGCAAAAAATAACAATTGTTCAATTAGAATTGGTGTTAATGCCGGATCTTTAGAAAAAGATTTATTAGAAAAGTATAGAGAACCTTGCCCAGAAGCTCTAGTAGAGAGTGCATTAAGGAATATTAGTATTGTTGAAGACTTTGACTTTTACGAATTTAAAGTGAGTGTCAAATCCTCTGATGTATTTTTATCTATTGAAGCTTACAGACAACTTTCTAAGGCAACTGATTATCCACTACATCTAGGTATCACCGAGGCAGGAACATTTTTACCTGGCAGTATAAAATCCTCTATTGGTTTCGGATCACTTCTAATGAGTGGTATTGGAGATACTGTAAGAGTTTCTTTATCTGACAATCCGGCGGAGGAAATAAAAGTTGGAAATGAAATACTTAAATCACTTAATTTAAGAAATAGAGGAGTAAAAATTATTTCCTGTCCATCTTGTGCGAGACAAGCTTTTAATGTGATCGAAACTGTAAAAAAGCTAGAGGGCAAACTATCTCATATAAAAACTCCAATTTCTTTATCTATAATTGGATGTGTAGTTAATGGACCTGGTGAGGCTGCACAAACAGATATAGGTATTACTGGCGGCGGAAAAGGCAATAATATGCTTTATTTAAATGGAGTTGAAAGTGAAAAAATATCAAGTGATGAGATGATTTCCAAGGTTGTAAAATTGGTTGAAGAAAAAGTAGAGGAAATAGAAAAAGCTAAATAATGGTACCTTTAACAAAAGTTCAAGATTTAATAGCAAAACATTCAAAATTAGAAAAAGAGTTATCTTCTCAAGAAATTGATAAAAAATCTTTTGCAGAGAAATCAAAAGAATACTCCGATTTAAGTGAAATTATTAAAGAAGCTATTTCTTATTTTAATTTCCAGAAAAACAAAGATGAATTAGAAATTTTAATTAATGATAATGATACAGATAAAGAGATGAAAGATTTAGCCATAAGTGAATTGAATGATCTTGTAAATAATAATGAAAATAATGAAAAAAAAATTAAATTATTTTTACTTCCTAAGGATGAGGCAGATACAAAAAATGCAATGATAGAAATAAGAGCTGGAACAGGAGGATTAGAAGCTAGTTTATTTGCATCTGATTTGTTTAAGATGTATGAAAAAGTAAGTCACAAAAAAAAATGGTTAATGGAGGTTATATCTATTTCTAAAAGTGATGCTGGAGGATTAAAAGAAGTCATTGCATCTATAAAAGGTAAAAATATTTATTCTTCATTAAAATATGAAAGCGGTGTTCATCGAGTTCAAAGAGTTCCAGACACCGAAACTCAAGGGAGAGTTCACACGTCTGCAGCTACTGTTGCGGTGATGCCTGAAGCTGAAGAAGTTGATGTTAAAATAGAAGAAAAGGATTTAAGAATTGATGTATTTAGAAGTAGTGGACCTGGAGGTCAAAGTGTAAATACGACAGACTCGGCAGTCAGGATTACACATATACCAACTGGAATAGTTGTTAGTCAGCAAGATGAAAAATCACAGATAAGGAATAAAGAAAAAGGTTTAAAAATTCTTAGATCAAGAATTTATGAATTAGAAAGACAAAGAAGAGATGAGGAAAGATCTAAAGACAGAAAAAGTAAAATTGGTACCGGAGACAGATCAGAAAGAATTAGAACATATAATTTTCCCCAGGGAAGAGTAACAGATCATAGAATTAATTTAACTTTACATAAATTGTCTGAATTTATGGAAGGAGAAATATTTGATGAAATGATAGAAAATTTGGTCATTCAAGCTCAAGAAGATGAACTTAGTATTATATAAATATGATTTACAGTGAAATTTTAACAAAAGGGAGTAAATTTTTAAAAAAAAAAAAAATTCAAAATCCATATCTTGATAGTGAATTAATCTTATCTAAAGTAATAAACAAAAAAAGAGAAGAAATATTATTAAACACTAATAATAAATTAAAAAATAAAGATATAGTAAAATTTAAAAACTATTTATGTAGAAGATGTGAAAAAGAGCCAATGGCATATATTCTTGGTTATAAATATTTTTGGAAACATAAGTTCTTAACTAACAAATCAGTTTTAATTCCTAGGCCAGATACTGAACAAGTTATAGCCGAAACTTTAAAGTATTTACCAATAGAGAAAACAAAAAAAATTTTAGATATCGGGACAGGATCTGGTTGTATTATAATTTCTTTATTAAAAGAGAGACCAAAGTGTATAGCAACAGCAATAGATATATCAAAAAATGCAATAAAAGTTGCAAAAACTAATGCAAAATTACATCAATTGGAAAATAAAATTAATTTTATAAATATCGATATTGACAAATATAAATCTTATAACTATGATTTGATCGTATCTAATCCTCCATACATAAATAGTGTTGAATTAAATAGATTAGATGATGATATAAAATTCCATGAACCTACATTAGCGTTATCAGGAGGTTCGGATGGATTAAGAGATTTAAAAAAAGTAATTATAAAAAGTAAAAACTTGTTAAAAATAAACGGAAAATTAATACTTGAGATTGGACATAGACAAAAAAATAAATGTTCAAAAATACTAAACGAAAATGGTTACTATATTAATCAAATATCTAAAGATTTATCTGGAAAAGAAAGATGTATAGTAAGTACTAAATTAAAATAATGAATAATTTTAAAAATAATAATAGAAGAGGTCGTTTCAAACCAAGTGGAGATAGGGGTTTTAGAAGAAATGGAAATGGACATAAGCCCAATGGTGATTTTGGTAATGGATCATCTTTTAAAAGAAGATTTCCAGGAAAAAATAATCAAAATGCTGCAAAACTTGTGGAGAAATATAATGATCTTGCCAGAGAAGCTCAATCAAATGGTGATAAAATTTTGTCTGAAAACTATTTGCAGCATTCAGAACACTTTTCTAGAATTCTTATATCTCAAGAAAATTCTAAAAATAATTTAGGAAATTCATCAGATTCTGATACTAAAAATCAAGTAAATGTTGAGTCTAATGAAGAGTTAAAGGAAACATCTGCGAAATAAATTACATTTGAGATATTAGATTAGATTTTAAGACATCAATTTTAATTTTATTAACTTCAAATACTTTACGTTGATCACCTTTTAATATTTTTCCAGAAGGAAGTTTAAGTTTTTGTGAATTTATTTTTCTTCCATTTTCAATAACTTCATAATGTAAATGTGGACCAGTAGAAAGACCTGTTGATCCAACATAACCAATTATTTGACCTTGTTTAACTCTAACACCTTTCTTTATTCCTCTACCAAACTTTGACATGTGTGCGTAAACAGTTTGATAAATTCTATTATGTTTTATTTTTACACAATTTCCACCCCCTCCACACCATTGAGCTCTAACTACTAAACCATCTCCTGATGCAAGTATAGGGGTACCAGTAGGAGCGGCAAAATCAGTTCCCGTATGCATTTTTGTAAATCCCAAAATAGGGTGTTTCCTTTTTCCAAATGAAGATGATAATCTGGCACCATTAATTGGAGTTTTCATTAAAGTCTTTCTCATACTTTTCCCATTTTCGTCGAAATAATCAATTTTATTTTTCTCATACTCATGCCTATAAAGTTTAAGATCTTTATTTTTTAAATTTAAATTAGCAAATATTATATTACCAGTTTCAATTACGTTTCCCTCTTTGTTTAAGAATTCTTCATATATAATTTGAAAACTATCATTTTTCCAAATATCTCTTTGAAAATCTACTTGAAAACCATATAACCTTGCAAATTCAATAATAATATTTGGCCTTATTTTTAGGCTTAAAGCAGATTGATATAGGCTGTTAGTAATTATACTTTCTTTATAAGTTATTACCCTAGTTAATTCTTTCTCTAATATTTTTGAATGAAAAATATTTTTTTCGAAGTCTCTTACATAATATATCTCTTTTTTTTTATTAATTTCAATTACAAATTTTTCTATTTTTGCACTGTTTTTTTTATCAATTTTAAAATTGATTTTTTGATTTGGTCTTAGTATTTTTATTTTTTTATTTTTTTTTACTGTTTCAAGGAATAATTTTTTTTCATTTTGAGGTATTTTAATTCCATAAATTATACTCTCGTAATTGTCACCTTCTTTGACAATATGTT
>CABZRS010000016.1 GCA_902528135.1 uncultured Pelagibacteraceae bacterium
GGAGTTATTAATGAGGATTTAAATTATGTTCACAAAATAAAGGATTTTAGATGGAAAAAAAATGCTCAAAAAGCAATTAAGTTTTTGAATGACAATAATTTTTATGTTTTTATTGTTACCAACCAGTCTGGAGTGGGTAGAGGTTTTTATAGTGAAAAAGATGTAATTAAACTTCACAAATGGATCAACGAAAAGTTAAGATACCAAGGATCACAAATAGATGATTTTTTTTATGCAACCTATCACAAGACATCTAAATTTAAATTTTCTAATCATGAAAAAAAGCTAAGAAAACCCAATATAGGAATGATACAATTAGCAAAAAAGTATTGGTCAATTAACGAGAAAAAATCGTTTGTAATTGGGGATCAAGTCAGTGATATAAAAATGGCAAAAAAAGCTAACCTAAGATCTATATTAATAAAAAAAGAAGATGATTTATTTAAAATAGTTAAAAAATACTATAACAAATCATTCTTGTAAAAATGAGTAAACTACATTTAAAAAAAATAATTAAAAAATCATTCACCCTAAGACAAAAAATATTAAATATAGTTATAGAAAATGGGGGTCACTTAGCCACTTCATTTTCATGCTTAGATATTGTGGTTAGTTTATACTATGGAGGAGTTTTAAAATTTAGGTATTATAATCCAAAATGGTCACTCAGAGACAGATTTATTTTAAGCAAAGGACATGCAGAGACTTTACTTTATTCAGTTTTAGATGATCTAAAATATTTCCCAAAATCTTGGTTATCTAATCATTATAGATCTGGAAAATATATTCTTGGAGGACATACAGATTCTAAAATCCCAGGGGTTGAGTTTACAGCAGGCGCGTTAGGACATGGTTTAAATTTAGCATGTGGGACTGCTTTGGCTTTAAAAAGAAGGAAAAACACTTCAAGAGTGTTCGTTCTCATGAGTGACGGTGAATGTACTGAAGGAACAGTTTGGGAGGCTGCTATATTTGCTTCAAAACATAAATTAAATAACTTAATAGCAATAGTAGATCATAATAAAATGTCAGCCACTGATTTTACCAAAAACTTTACCAATATTAACTATTTAGAAAAAAAATTTTCTTCCTTTGGATGGAAGTCCCAAGTAATAGATGGACATGATATTCCAAGCCTCATTAAAATTTTTAAAAAAGCGAAAAAAAATATTTCGAATAAACCAATTATTTTTATTGTAAATACAGTAAAAGGTAAAGGATTAAAATTTATTGAAAACGATCCAACTAGACACACCAAAGGACTTGATGAAGCTGAAAAAGAGAAAGCTAAGAAGCTTCTAAAGATAATATGAAAAAAAAAATAAATTCTAAAATTTTTCAGCGAGACGCTTTTATTGATACACTTTATCAATATGCCAAAAAAGATAAAAAAATTATTTTAATATCTAATGATCAGGGTGCTATTGCTCTAGACAATTATAAAAAAAAACTACCAGATCAATTTATTAATGCTGGAATATCTGAACAAAATATTGTTGGAATAGCAGCAGGTATGCAAAAAGAGGGCTTTAATTGTTTTATTTATAGTATTGCTTCGTTTATTATTAATAGAACAATAGAACAGATAAAAATTGATTTATGTAACTCAAAAATTCCAGTAAAAATATTTGGAGTAGGGTGTGGTTATTCGTACGCAGTTGATGGACCAACTCATCATGCAACAGAAGATATTGGTCTGTTAAATTTGATGCCTGGATTGGAAATTTATTCTCCAAGTGATAGTACAATTGTTAAAAATATAGTTAGTTACTCCGTTAAAAGTAGGAAGCCTTCTTATGTAAGAATGGACAGGGAACTTTGTGAACCAATTTACACAAATAAAAAAATAAATTTACTAAATGGTTTTACTGAATTAAAAAAAGGTAAAGATTGCTGTATAATAGCTACAGGAAAAATTGTATCAAAAGCTTTATCCGTCACTAAGAAATTGTCAAAATATAAAAATATAGGTGTAATAGACTTATTTAAATTAAAGCCATTAAACCCAAATTTATTGAAGAAATTGAAAAATTATAAAACGATTTTCACTCTTGAGGAGCATAATGAAGTAGGTGGAATTGGGAGCATATTATCAAATCATATAATTGAAAATAATCTTAATACTAAATTATTAAAAATAGCGTTAAAGGAAAATACTTTACTTGGTTATGGTTCAAGAGATTTGTTGCAAAAAAAAAATAATATAGATGAAGAAAGCATAATTAAGATTATAAGAAAAAATAAATGAATATAGAAAAAGAGAAAATTTCACTCCTAGGCTTTGGTACTTGGGGGCTTGGAAGTGATGCATATGGAAAAATTGGTGAGCAAAACTCTTTGTCATTGATAAAATATGCAGTTAACAAAGGTATCAATTTTTTAGATACAAGTAATATTTATGGTAGGGGATTATCAGAAAAAAGAATTGGTCTTTTTTTAAAACAAAATAAAAATTTTAGGCAAAAAATGTTTATAGCTACAAAATGTGGAACTAAAAATCATAGCCCAGCCTCTTGGACTATGCCTCAAAATTTTAATGTAAATTTTTTAAAAAATTCTATTTATAATTCTATTAAAAGGTTAAATACAAGTTATATTGATCTCATTCAATTACATTCTCCGCCTGTTAAAATATTAAAAAATAAATCTAAAATGAAAAAAATTTTAGATTTATTTTTAAAACTAAAAAAAAAAGGATTAGTAAAGTATTTTGGTGTGTCTGTTAAATCACCTGAGGATGCTCATCATATTTTAAGAAACTATAAAAGCTTTTGTTTTATTCAATTAAATTTTAATTTGATTGACCAAAGAGCTTGGGATAGTGGTGTTTTAGATTTAGCATATAAAAAAAAAATTTTTATAATTTCCAGAACTCCATTTGCTTTTGGTTATTTAGCAGAAAATGTTAAACTAAAAAAAAAAGATCATAGAAAGAAATGGCCAAAAAAACAAACTTTTCTTTGGTCAAAAGGTCGATCAGATTTTATTAAATTAATTAATCGTAAAAAAATTTCTCCAATAAACTTAGCCTTATTGTTTGCTACCTGTCATCCTGCAATTAAAACTGTGATACCTGGCATGATGAAGATAAATCATATAATTAAAGGCTTAGACGCATTTAATTCAAAAAAGTTAACAAAGTTGGAGATAAAAAAAATAAGGGATTTTTACAAATCAAATGAATGGGTATTTAAAAAAAGTTAATTATGATTATTTCAAAAACACCATATAGAATATCTTTTTTTGGAGGAGGGACCGATTACCCTAAATGGTATTTAAAAAATGGAGGGCAAGTATTATCTACTACGATTAATAAATATTGCTACATAACATGCAGATATTTGCCACCTTTTTTTCCTCATAAACACAGAATTGTATATTCCAAAATTGAAAATGTTAAAAATTTAAACCAAATTGATCATCCATCTGTAAAGGCCGTCCTAAAAGAATTTAATATTAATAAGGGATTAGAGATTCATTATGATGGAGACTTACCTGCCAAGTCTGGACTAGGATCAAGTTCTTCTTTTACGGTTGGTTTAATACATGCTCTTTCTACTCTATTAGGTTTAGACTTAAGTAAAAAAAAATTGGCTTTAAAAGCTCTTGAAATAGAGCAAGATATCCTAAAAGAACAAGTAGGTTCACAAGATCAAGTTGCAGCAGCATATGGAGGCTTTAATTGTATTAAATTTAATAGAGACAATTCTTTTAACGTTAAGCCTTTAGTTATTTCAAAAAATAAAAAAAATAATTTAGAAAACCATATCATTTTATGTTTTACTGGGATTTCAAGATTTGCACCAAGCGTTGCAGGTCAAAAAATATCAAATATTTCAACCAAAACAAAAAAATTTGAAAAAATTAAGTATTTTACACAAGAGGGAATTAAGATTTTGCAAAATGATAAGTATACAATAAGTGATTTTGGAAAATTATTAACTGAAAGCTGGGAAGTTAAAAAGTCTTTAGCAAATATAGTTTCAAATCAAAAAATTGACCAGATTTTTAAAGAGGGAATTGAAAATAATGCTATAGGAGGGAAATTGCTCGGTGCAGGCGCTGGAGGTTTTTTGATGTTTGTAGTTCCCCCTGAAAAAAAAATTCTTTTTATTAAAAGAATGAAAAAATATATTTGTCTGCCAATAAAATTTGACACTCTTGGAAGTTTGCTACTAAATAATAAATAAAAACAAGTCGTTCAGGAGTTGCTATTTAATAATTTAAAAAGTGTTGCACAAAATTTAAACTTTTTTTCTTATTTTGGTTTTTTTAAAAATTTCATTAATCATACTTAAATCTTTTGAAAACCAACTAAATCCATAATAAATTGAGTATATGTTTGTTGATTTTTTTAAATTACCAAATAAAAAAACAATAAAGAAAACTATATAATTTTTTATTTTTTTTAAAATATTACTTTTCAATTCAGGCAAAATAATTCTCTTTCTATGACGTACCTCAGCTATACGATTATAATTTTCAAGGTATGATCTGATTTTATCTTCACATTTTTTATCATTATATTTTTTAACTAAAGAGTAGCTTAAGGATTTAATTAAAAATAATCTAGATTTTTTAAAATCACTATTATCAATAGTTTCATAATAATTTGGCTGGTAAAATCTAGCGTGGCCAACAGTTCTAATTACTAGTGGAGTTTCAATTTGATGAATAGTTCCAAGTGAAACCATTATCGAACACGGTAAAATTTCTCCATTAATACCACTATATCCACACTTGTATCTATCTTTTTTTAATAAGCATTGTTTTAAAATTTTTTTAAAAATATTTGTTCGGCATAGGGAGTAAATACTTACAGTATAATTATTAAAATAATTTTTAATTCTGGTAAAAGAATTTTTTTCGACAGCTTTTGTTAATCTATAATCTGAAGAAGTTATAAAGTTTTCAAAATTTTTACCATAAACTCTAAGAACTATTCCTTTACCAGTAGCTGCAATAATATTTTTATTTTTTTTTTGATTTAAAAATTCAATACTTTTTTTCAGTCCATCTATTGAAATAAAGTCATCATCTCCAGAAAAAATACAATTATTTTTTTTTATATATTTTTGATATTTTTTTAATAGTTCAAAAGTCCAACCGATATCCCAAATATAATCAATATCTAAATTTTCAGAATAATTTATAATATTTTTTTTATTCAATTTTTTTTCTTGATTTTTTGATGAGTCTAGTATGATTATTTGACCAGTAAAAAGGCTTTTTTTATAAAACTCTAATATTCTTCGAATATAGTCCGATCTATTAAGTGTTGGTATTAATATGGTTACATCCATAGGATATTATTATACCAATTTATTTGATTATAAAGAAAATGTTGTTTTTTATTATAATTTAATTATTGATGTTTTAAATTTGAAATCTAAAGAGTATAAAATTTGAATAGGTATTCAAATTTTTTTATAAATAATAAATATGTTTAATTTTTAAATTCAAATAAATAAACACTAATTATATGAATTACATTTTGCTAAGTTATTCAATACTAATAACATTTATTTTATTACTTATTTCAAAAGATATAACTTATTTTGGAAGAGGTATTCAGCCTAATAAAAAAGGTAAGTTAACAATGACTGATCAAGAAAAAATGATTATAGCCGCTAGACAATTTAAATTATTTTTTTGGCCTTCAAAAATACATTTAATAGAAAATTCTAGGGGTCAACTAAGAGAAATTTGGGTTATTATAATTAATATCTTATCACGATTATTTAAAACTAAAGATGAATTTTTAAATGTTCTATTGTCATTAGTTTCAAATTTAGGGTGTATTATTTTATCTTATTGTATACTCGATATTTATTTTTCAAAAAATGTAGCTTTTTTTGGAACAGCTCTTTATGCAACCTCAATTTGGCCATACCAAATAGCATTGTTTTTTGGACATATATTATTAGCTCAATTTTTCTTTTTCTTATCAATTTTTACTTTAGCTTTAACAAGTATATATCCTGAGTATGCTTATTTATTAATTTTTATATCTGGATTTTTATTAGTTATATGTTTTTCATCATCAAGTGCCTCTAGAAAATATCCTCCAATTATCTTTGTTTTTTTTATTTTTACCTTATCCACAAATATAGATTTTATAATAAATAATAACAGAGGTATAATTTTAATTTCTCTAATTCTAGCAAATATTATAATTTTTAAAATTATTAAAAATAAATTCTATAGTTTTATTAAAAAAAAGATTGAGCAAAATGTTACTAAAGATAGAGTTGAGATATACTTCAGTGACTTTAAAAAAAAACTTATTAAATTATATCACATTCCTGTAATAATTATTTTAATATTTTTTTGTTATAATAAAAATTTAGATGTACTTTTTAAATTCAGTATTTTTGTTTTAGGTATAATTCTAGCAAGTTTAATAATACTTTATCCTAATTTCATTAGAGGTATTGGAAGGTATTTCGTTTTTTTGGAAATTGGGAATTGGGCTAATCATTTCAGAGCATATCCAAAAAACTACTTTAAACAAGATACATCAGGAAATTTTAGAGCTCCATCAACCTACTATTTAAATTTTTTACCAAGATTTTGTCCTGTAATACTTTTGTTGTATATTTCCTCTCTTTTAATAATTTTATTTTCAGACTATTTTTTGTTTAAAGAAAAAATATTATATATTTTTTTAAGTCTACTTCCCGTATTAATTATTGAATTATCAAAAGCAATGAGAGTATCAAAATCTTACCTTCCTATACTTATTGGGCTAATATTTCTTATAATTGTCGTTGCAGCCAAACTAGAAAATAATTTTTCTGATAATATCTTTTTTCTATCAATGATAATTTTAATTTTATTCAATTTACTTCACAAAATATTTTTTCTATTAAAAGATGTGATTCCAACAAGATTAGGTCCATCAAATTTAGCTAAATTTTTAATAAAAAATAAGATTTACAAAATAGGTACATATAACAATCCATATAATGATGAAATAGTTGGGCCAATTAATCAAAAATTTCCAAAAAAAATAAATTTTCAATTTTATGAGTCTATAGATGATTGTAAAAATTGTGATTATTTTCTAATTCCACAACGATGTGCAAAAAGTTTTACTATGGAAACGCAGCAATTTGCAATAGAAAATGGCGATTTTAAAATGGATAAAAAATTAAATGAGATTGAAGAGAATGGTATTTTAGAGATTATAACGGTTAAGAAATTTAAAACACTAGGCACTAGTCGATTTTATGTTGGTGAGAGTGAGATTTCTGGATTTCGAGAATTTTGCCTTAAAGATATTTCAGATGCAGATAGAAAAATAACTTATGCTTTGATATTAGATCTAAGAAAACTTAAAAATATAAATGAAAAATAATATCTTAATTACAGGTGGATCAGGTTTTTTAGGAAAAAAATTAACTTCAGAGCTAGAGAAAGATAATAAGAATAATGTTGTGTCACTTTCTTCAAAAGATGTAGATTTAAGATATTATGAACTATTTAAAAAAATACCAAATATTAAATTCGAAAAAATTTACCATTTGGCTGCTTGGACTCAAGCTGGGGATTTTTCCCTTCATCACTCAGCTGAGCAATGGGTATTTAATCAACTTATTAATTCTAATATTTTATTTTGGTGGCTAAATAATCAAAGACAATCAAAATTTATTTCTATGGGCACAAGTTGTTCATATGAAGATGGAGGTAGTTTAGACGAGGAAAATTATTTAAAAGGAGATCCTTTAAAAAGTTTGTACGAGTATGGAATGACAAAAAGAATGTTATTAATCGGACAAAGATCTTTTGCTAAACAGTTTAATTTAAAATACTTAACTTTTATTCCGTCTACTTTATATGGTCCGGGTTATAATATAAGTAATAAAATTCCACACTTTATTTTTGATCTTATAAAAAAAATATTGAATGGAAAAATTTATGGTAAAAAAGTAGAATTATGGGGGAATGGGAACCAAAAAAGAGAATTAGTACATGTGGCTGATTTTGTAAATCAGATGTTACTTCTAGAACAAAAAGTTAACAATGAAATTATAAATGTTGGTGCTGGTGAAGAATACTCGATTAAACATTTTGCTAAATTAATATGCAAAATAGTAGACTATGATCATGATAAAATATTTTATGATGAAAAAAAATATGTTGGGGCACTTTCTAAAAATTTACACATAGGAAAAAAAAAAAAATTAATACCTAATTATAAAGAAATATCATTAGAAAATGGTTTGAGAGAAACTATTTTAGACATTGAAAAAAAATTAAATGAATGATTATCTAAAAAAAATACTTAACTTAATTTCACTTTTACCTACAAATTTCTATTTATCCTTTTTAGCGTATTTTGTACTTGCTTTAATCGTTATATTTTTTGAAATTTTGTCTATATCATTTTTAATGCCATTATTAACAATGTTGTCAAACAATAATTTTGACCCTTCACAATTTTCAAATTTTATAAATAATATTAATAATTTTATTGGAGAAAATTTTTCAATTAATATTTTGAAAGATGTAGGAACACTTGCAATAACAATTTTTACAATTTTTTTAATCAAACTGTTATTTCAATTTGCATCAGTTTGGGTTTCTGCAAAAATAGCTATGAACGCTCAACATTTTTATTCATTAAGGTTATATAAATCATATTTATGCAAAGATTATCTTTTCCATCTAAAAAATGGACCAGCTAAATTATATAGAAATTTAATGTCAGAGGTAAATAGTTTTACATCTGGTATAATTTTTCCACTTTTAACTTTGTTAGTTGAAATTTTTATTTTAATTGCAATATTTATATTTGCTTTTCTGGTTGAGCCGAAAATATTAGCAGTCGTATTTTCAATGTTGTTAATTATATATGCTATTTTTTTATTAACAAAAAAAATTGTAAAGGTTCAAGGGCAAAAACGAATTAAATATGACGAAAAAAGAATTTCTGATGTTCAAAATTCTTTTGAAGCAATAAAGGATATTATTATTTATAATATTTCAAATATTTTTTATAAATCTTTTGTAGTCAAAAATAATGCAATAAACATAGCAAATTTCTTTATACGTATTTTCTCACAAGTGCCAAGACTTATGCTAGAATTGGCTGCAGTTTTAGTGTTACTAATTTCAGTAATATTTTTCTCAGGGAAAGGTGATGGTAATGGTTTAGAAACCATTGGTCTTTTTTTAATAGTTGCCTTTAGATCTTTACCAGGAATATCAAAGCTCTCGAGTACTATTCAAACATTTATATTTTTGAAACCAAGCTTAGAAATTTTGAATCATGAGTTTTTAAAAAACAGCCAAAACAAAAGAAAAAGTGATTTATCTCCTGAAGATAAAAAAATTTCATTTAAAAAAAATATTGAGCTTGCAAACATAAGTTTCTATTTTGACAAAAAAGAACCATTAATAAATAAATTAAGTTTAAAAATTAATAAGGGATCTAAGACTGGTGTTGTTGGAGAGTCTGGCTCGGGAAAATCTACATTAATTAATTTAATTTTAGGTTTACTTGATACAAAAACAGGTAAAATTAAAATAGATGGGATTACTCTTGAAAAAACAAATAAAATTAATTGGAGATCAAATATTGGATATGTTGGTCAAAAGATTGCTTTAATTAATGGAGGAGTAAAAGAAAACATAATTCTTGATAAAAATTATGATGAAAAGAAATTTTTTGAAATTGTAAAAAAATGTTCTTTAGATAATTTTATAAAAAAAAGGATAAATGATATTAATTTAAAATCTAATATTTCTGCAAAAATATCAGGTGGTGAAGCACAAAGATTAGGTCTTGCTAGAGCACTCTATCAAAGACCTAAAATTTTAATTATGGATGAGTCAACAAATGCAATTGATAAAATTAACGAAAAAAAAATTTTAAAATATATTTATGCTATCCCTTCACTTACTTTAATTTTTATCGCGCACGATAAATCTGTCCTATATGGATGTAATAAAATAATTAACTTTTATTCAAAAGGAAGAGCTAAATTAACAATAAATAAATTTAAAAAATAAAATGAAAAAAATTATTATTGGAATAATTGGAACAGGTAAAATTGCTCAAGAATATATAAATATTTTTAAAAAATTAAAAGTTGATATTAGAATAATATGTGCAAGAAAAAAAAAAAAACTTTCTGAATTTTCTAAAAAAAATAACATAATTAAATTCACAACAAAAATTGATAAATTTCTTCAAGAAAAAGTAGATGGAGTGATAGTCTGTGTGTCTCCAGAGTCTTCTTTATTAATTGCAAAAAAATTGTCAAAATTTGAGGGCAAAATTTTATTTGAAAAACCTGTTGGATTGAATTTGAAACAAACAGAAGAAATAAACAATATATTTAAAAGAAAAAAAAATATTTTTGTTGCTTTAAATAGAAGATTTTATCAATCTGTATTATCAGCTAAAACACTTTTACAGAATTCTAAAGAAAAAAAGGTGATAAGTATTTATGATCAAGAAAATACTCTTGCAGCAAAGAAAAATGGTCATCATCCGTTAACTATAAAAAATTGGATGTATGCAAACTCAATTCATTTAGTAGATCTTATTAAATTTTTCGTTAATTCTAAAATAATTAAAATAAAAAATAAAAAAATTAAATTTAAAAATTCTTTAATTTATGACTCAATTATAAATTTTAAGAATGGAGATATTGTAGAATTCAAGTCGTTCTGGAATATGCCAGCTCCATGGAAAATAAGTGTTTCAACTAAAAGTATGTTTATAGAGTTGAAGCCTATAGAAAAAATAAGTTATAGAACTATTAATAAGAAAGTAGTTTTTAAAGACATTAAATTAAATAATAAAGATGAAATTTTTAAACCAGGATTTTTCATGCAATCTCAGCACTTTTTAAAAGAGTTGAAAAATAAAAAAAATAATTTAGTTAAATTAAAGCAATACTGTCAATCAGTCTTCTTGATTAATAAGATTTTTTTTAATTAATTGGTGTAAATTTATATTTTTTTTATATAAATAGCAGGAAATTAATTAAAAATTTTTTACATTAAAAAATTTCATAAAAAATAAAGGTATAAATATGAAGAAAAAATTTAAATACCCTTTAATGAGAAATAATATTATTAAAAGTGATATTCAAAAATTAATTAGTTTTTTAAAAAAAAATAATATTCTTACTCAAAATAAAGAGGTCTTAAAGTTTGAGCAAATGTGGTCTAGATGGCTAGGTACAAAGTATAGTGTATTTGTAAACTCAGGATCTTCAGCTAATCTCCTTTCTATTCAGTTATTAAAAATTAAGTATCCTCAAGGAGGTGAAATAATTGTTCCTCCTTTAACTTGGTCTTCAGATGTATCATCAATTATTCATTGTGGTTTTAAGCCTGTTTTTGCAGACATAGATCTTGAAACTCTTGGCATGAATACTGAAAAAATAATTTCAAAAATTAATAAAAATACCAGAGCTGTATTTCTAAGCTATATCCAAGGCTTTAATTGTCTGTCAGATAAATTGATAAAGCATCTAAAAAAAAAGAATATTTATTTAATAGAAGATGTATGCGAGTCACATGGTGCTAAGCACAGAAATAAAAAATTAGGAACTTTTGGCTGGACTTCTAATTTCTCATTCTATTATGCTCATCACATGAGTACAATTGAGGGTGGAATGATTTGCACTAATGACAAAAATACCTATTACGATTTACTAATGTTAAGGTCGCACGGGATGATAAGAGAGGTTAAGGATACAAATTTTCAAAGATTAATGAAAAAAAAATATAAAGATTTAAATTCTAAATTTATATTTTATCATTCCGCGTATAATGTAAGAAATACTGAAATTGGAGCTATTATAGGACAATCGCAAATCAAAAGATTGAATTCTAATATTAACAAAAGGAATTCTAATTTGTTATTTTTTTTAAAAAACTTAGATAAAGATAAATATTTTGTTAATTTTAATACTATTGGACAGAGTAACTATGCATTTAATTTAATTTTAAAAAAGGCAGATAAGTTATTTATGAAAAAACTAATGCATACTCTTGATAGATATGGGATTGAATTTAGATTAGGCTCTGCTGGGGGAGGAAATCAACTAAGACAACCATACTTAAAAAATATAGTTTCTAAAACGCAAGCTCGTAAATTTAAAAATACAGAACACATTCATTTTTATGGCTTGTATATTGGAAATCATCCAAATTTATCGAAAAAAGAAATATTATTTATAACTAAAGTATTAAATGAGGGTGTAAAATGAAAAATGTTCTCATTACTGGCGTTGAAGGTTATGTGGGTTCAAATTTAAAAAAAATTATTAATCAGAAAAATATAAATTATAATTTTTTTTTCACAGATATAAATAATCTGAATATTTTAGAAAGAAATCAAGTCAAAGAATTTTTTAAAAAAAAAAAAATTCATACAGTAATTCATCTAGCGACACTTCAAAATGTTAATGAAAGTTTTGATAAACCAGTTAAATATATAAATACTAATATAATTGGTACATCAAATCTTTTAGAATTTGCAAACAAATTTGAAATTAAAAGGTTCATTTTACTGTCATCTTTAACAGTAAATGGTTCAAATAATGGAACTATTAATGAGAAAAGTTCAATAAATCCCAACCATATTTACGGCGCTACTAAAGCCGCTTGTGAGGCGTTAGTTAAATCATATTCAAATAGATATAATATGAAATATTTTATACTAAGGCCAAACTTAATTGTAGGAAATAATAAAAATCACAATGAAAACTTCTTTGATTTCATTACTAAAGAAATAAAAAATAAAAAAACATACACACTATTTGGAAATGGAAAACATAAAAGAGATTGGATACATGTTTTTGATGTGTGTTCTGCAATTATTCTGTTATTAAAAAATAATAAGTATAAAAACTTAACTTTTGCCTTAGGCAATAATAAATACTCATTTTTATCGATTGCAAAAAAACTAGCTCAAAAATTTCCAAAATCTCAACCTCTTTTTAAAAAGGCAAATAATCAGACCTTTTCTTTAACTTGTTCGTCATCAAAAATTAAAACCAAAATAGGATGGCGACCTAGATTTAACATGAATAAAATTGTAAATGAATATTATGAAAAATATAAATAAATTAGTTGTAATTACTGGTGCTTCAAAAGGAATTGGTAACTATTTTTCCAAAATGTTATTAAAGAGTGGTTATAAAGTAATCGGAATTTCAAGGACTTCCCCTAAAATAGAAAACGAAAACTATGAACATGTTTTTTGTGATTTATCTGATTTAGAAATGACAAAAAAAAAAACTCTTTTTTTAAAAAAAAAAAAAATTTATACACTTATTCATTGCGCTGGTGTTCATGGACCAATCAATAAATTTGAAAACATCAATATAAATAATTGGATTAATTCATTTAACATTAATTTGTTTTCAATAGCTATAATTTTAAGAAATTCGTTAAAATCATTTGTAACAAAAAAAACGAATGTTATTTTTTTAGCAGGCGGAGGATCAACATCTGCAATGAAAAATTTTTCTGCCTACAGTCTTGCAAAAACATCTATAGTTAGATTGTGTGAAAATTTAAGTGTTGAATATGAAAATAAATATAAGTTTTATTGTATATCGCCAGGAGCAATAAAAACAAAACTTTTGAGTAATGCTATTAAACATGGTGATAAGGTACCTTTGAAAAAAATAATAGATATTGATTTGCCTTGGCAATTATGTAATTTTTTAATCAATAATGATCAATTTAACTTATCTGGAAGACAAATACATTCAAAAGATAATTACTTAAGCTGGAAAATTGATTCTTTAAACACAGATACTTATAAACTTAGGAGGGTTGTTTAATTCATGAAAAATATTTTAGTAACAGGAGGTGCTGGGTATATCGGTTCTATGTTGGTTCCAGAACTATTGAAAGAAGGATATAAAACAACGGTTATAGATAACTTTATGTTTAAGCAAGCGAGCTTGAATAATTTATGTACTATTAAAAATTTTGATATAATTAATGGTGACATACGTGACAAAAGTTTAATGAAAAAATTAGTAGATAAACATGATGTTATAATTCCATTAGCTGCAATTGTTGGCGCACCATTATGTAACAAGGATCCATATAATGCACAAAGCATAAATTATGATGCTATTAAAGATATGTTTTCTTATGTTTCAAATAATCAATTTATTATAATGCCAACTACAAATAGCGCGTATGGCACAGGTGACAAGAATAATTTTTGTAATGAGAAATCACCATTGAGACCAATATCTAAATATGCAAAAGATAAAGTTGAAATCGAAAAAGATTTAATGTCTAGAGAAAACTCTATTAGTTATAGATTAGCAACAGTTTTTGGAATGTCACCAAGAATGAGGATTGACCTCCTTGTGAACGATTTTACTTATAGAGCATATCATGACTCCTCATTAATTATTTTTGAAGGTCACTTCAAGAGAAATTACATACATGTTAGAGATGTAGTTGGAGCTTTTATACATGCTTTAAATAATTTAGATAAAATGAAATCTGAAATTTATAATGTTGGATTAAGTCAAGCGAACTTGTCTAAAAAAGAATTGTGTGAAGAGATAAAAAAACAAATTCCAAATTTTACTTATGTAGAGGAAAAAATAAAAAAGGATCCAGATCAAAGGAACTACATTGTTTCAAATGAAAAAATTGAAAATACCGGTTTTAAACCTAAATTTTCACTTTCTGATGGAATAAAAGAACTCATAAAAGGTTACTCAATGATTAAAAACCAGAGCTTTGGAAATTTTTAATGGCTTTTAAATGCAGAGTTTGTGACTCTGATAAGATTAGTCAAATTCTTGACCTTGGCTTACAGCCGTGGGGGAATGATTTTATTCAAATATCAGAAAATAGAAAAAGTGAGTTATACCCCTTAAATTTTGTAATATGTAAAGATTGCATGACTTGTCAAATAGACTTTACAATTCCAAAAGAAAAAATGTTTGTAAATCATTCTTATATGTCTGGCACAACAAAAACTCTAAAAAATCATTTTCAAAAGATTGGTGAAGATATTACAAATTTATATGAATTTAAAAATGAAGATTATATTATGGATATTGGAGGAAATGATGGAACATTTTTGGAGTATTTTAAGAGTAAGAATATTAAAGTTCTTAATATAGACTCTGGTTTACAGCAAGCGAAAGAATCAAATAAAAAAGATATTAAATGCATTGCAGATTTTTTTAACGAAGAACTATCAAATCAAATATTAAATAATTATGGAAAAGCAAAGGTTATACACGGGTCTGGAATATTTTTTCATTTAGAGGAATTAAAAAGTGTATTCAGGGGAGTAAAAAATTTACTTTCTGAAGACGGGGTGCTTGTTGCAGAATTTATATATTTGCCAGGTATGATAAAAAATTTAGCCTTTGATCAAATTTATCATGAACATTTATTGTACTATTCATTACATTCATTTCAAAAATTACTTGATCAATTTGATTTGAATATACATTTTGCAAAAATGTTACCAATACATGGCGGAAGTTGTGTGGCTCATATATCTCATAAAAATAACTTAGATTTAGAATCCAGTACAAAAAAATTATTCAATGCTGAAATAAATGACGGTTTCTTAAATTTTAATGTTTATGAAGACTTTGCAAAAAAAGTCAGTAAAGCAAAAAAGGAAATGACAAATTTAATAAAAATGCTTAATACCAATAATAAAAAAATATATGCACTTGGCGCACCTGTAAAAGGTACAACATTAATCCATTATATGGAATTAGATGAAACAAAATTAAAATGTGCTGTGGAAATTAATAAACACAAATTTAATACTTACTATCCAGGTACAAAAATTCCTGTGTTAAATCAAGCAGATGTCGAAGATCCAGATTATTACCTATTTTTATCGTGGAATTTTAAGGATGAGATAATTTCTAAAATGACAAATTATGTTGAAAAGGGAGGTAAGTTTATTATACCCTTTCCAAAAGTAGAAATAATCTAATTTTAGATGAATATTCAATTTAATAAATCTTACGAAAAGGTTAAAAAAAAAAATTTTAAAAATATTTTTTTTTATCAAACCGAAAAAATCCCATCATTTTTAAAGAATAAGTTTTTTAAAAAAATATTTATTATGATTTTTAACCTACTTTATAGAAATAAAAGCCAAAAATTATATAATTCTATCAATGAAATTAAAAATTACCTCTTTCAGCTAGAAAAAAAAAGAGACAGAGAGATAAATGACTTGAGGTTTCTTTTAGTTAAAAACAAAAAAATCAATTACGAAGATCAAAATCTTGTTGTCGAAACTTCATTCCAAGTTGCAAATGAATCTCCTGATCATATAAATCCAACAGGTACAAAAGAAGATGATACTAGATGTCCTGCTTTTGTTAGTAAAATAAACAATTTTTTTAAAAAGAAAATAAACTACTTGGACTTAGGATGTGCGAGTGGCGGCTTAGTATATGATTTTATTGAAAAAGATAATTTTGGAGTAGGTATAGAGGGATCAGATTTTTCCAAAATATCTCAAAGAAGTTTCTGGAAAATCATCCCAAATAATTTATTTACTGCTGATATTACAAAAAAATTTGAAATCAAAAAAGAGGATAAACTTGTTAAATTCGATTGTATATCATCTTTTGAAGTATTGGAACATATAGAAACAAAAGATCTTGATCAAGTAATGTTAAACGTGGATCGGCATCTTGCGCAGAGTGGAATTTTTATAGGTTCAATAGGAACTGCAAAATCATTTGCCTCAAACGGCGTTCCACTTCACCTAACAGTTTGGAGTCCTGAAAAGTGGTTGAATTATTTGACAAAATATTTTGATCTATCCGAAGATATAAACTTCACTTTTGATGAATTTCCTAGAGGGACTGGTAATGGTTATATGGATCCAGATTTTAGAACAAGCCCAATTGGCTTTCACTATTTTTTAAAAAAAAAAATGAGTTAAGCACATGAATATTATTAAAAACAAAGTAATTTTTCTGACAGGTGGGACAGGATCTTTTGGTAAAGCGTTCACAAAGAGTGTTTTAAAACTTAATCCAAAAAAAATTATTATTTTTTCTAGAGATGAATCTAAACAATGGGATATGAGAAATGAATATAATAATATTTCAAAATTAAACTTTGTGATTGGGGATATAAGAGATGAGTCAAGAATTAAATCAGTTTTAAGTGATGATGTAGATTTTGTAGTGCATGCTGCAGCTACTAAAATAGTACCTACTGCAGAAACTAATCCAGAAGAGTGTGTAAAAACAAATATTATTGGTACATCGAACTTAATACATGCCTGTAAATCCAAAAAAATTAAAAAAATTTTAGGATTATCAACTGATAAAGCATGTAATCCAATAAATTTATATGGAGCAACAAAATTAGCCGCAGATAAACTATTTCTTTCAGCTAATAATTTTGAAGAAAAAAATAGTTCGAAATTTTCAGTTGTTAGATATGGAAATGTGATTGGGTCTCGTGGATCGGTAGTCCCTTTTTTTAAAAAAATAAATAAAGAAAAAGGATATATACCAATAACAGATAAAAATATGACAAGGTTTATGATTTCTTTAAATGAGGCTGTTAAATTTGTAATATTAGCATTAGAAAATATGCAAGGTGGAGAAATCTTTGTAAAAAAAATACCTTCAATGAATATAACTGATATTGCTAAAGCTATTAATAGTAAGCCCAAGTTAAAATATATTGGTATAAGACCAGGAGAAAAACTACATGAGCAAATGATTAGTGAGGATGATTCAACAGAAACATTTGAATTTAAAAACTATTTTAAAATAATCTCCTCAATCATGCCAAAAAATCAAAAAAAGAAAATAATTAAAGGATCTTCTAAAGTAAGAGAGAATTTTTCCTATAGGTCAAATACTAATAAAAATTGGCTAGGTTCAAAAGAATTAAAACTTTGGATAAAAAAAAACCCAAATTATTTTTAAATTGAAGAAAATACTTTTAACTGGAGCATCAGGATTATTTGGATATAATTATTCTCGATTTAACAAAAAATTTAAATTAATTTCTACTCAATATAAAAAAAAAATTAGTTCCAAAAATAAAATAAATCTGAACTTGTTGAATAAGACACAGCTTAACAAGAAACTATTAAGTATAAAACCTGACATAATAATCCATGCTGCAGCTTTAACTAACATTGAAAAATGTGAGACTGATAAGAAATTAACAAGAAAATTGAATATTGAAGTAACAAAAAATATTATTCAATGTTCAAAAAAATTAGGTTGTAAGCTAGTATTTATTTCTACAGATCATTTATTTAGTAAAAAAAAAAAATATTTCAAAGAAAAAGATAAAACAAATCCCCTAAACTATTATGCTAAGTCAAAAAAAATATCTGAAGACTTGATAATTAACAATTTATATAATTTTATTATTATAAGAACCAACTTCTTTGGTTGGGGGCCAGATCATAGAAAATCATTTTCTGATACTATTATTTATAATCTCAAAAAGAATAAAAATTTAGAATTATTTGATGATGTTTATTTTAATCCTGTAAATGTAACTTACTTATGCGATATAATAAATAAATTAATCCAAAAAAATATTAATGGCGTATTTAATGTTACATCTAATAAGGCAATTTCAAAATATAAATTTGGTTTGCTTTTATGTAAAGAATTTAATTTGAATAGAAATTTGATAAAACCAATTAAATTATTAGATAAAAAAATTACAAAAAGACCTCATTTTATGAGTCTTTCAAATAAAAAATTGATCAAAACTTTAAATATTTCACCAAATGAATTAATCATAAGTAAACAAATAAAAGATCTTAAAAAAATAAAAAATATAAGATTAAAAAAATTATAAATATGAAAAATCTTATTGTAATAGGTTCGGGTGGCCATGCCGCATCTTGTATAGATGTAATAGAAAGTACAAAAAAGTTCAAAATTATTGGTTTATTGTGCGATAAAAAAAATGTTGGAGATAAAGTGCAAGGTTACAAAATAATTGGAAGAATAAATGATCTCAAAAAGTTTAGAAAAAAGACTAGAAATATTTTTATCGCTATTGGACAAATAAAAAGCCCAAATTTTAGGATTAAGATTTTTAATAAATGCAAAACAATGAATTTTATTTTGCCAAGCATAATTTCATCTAAAGCAACAGTCTCAAAGCACTCAAAAATTGGAGATGGTACAATTGTACACCATTTAGCCATGCTAAACGCAAACTGCATAATTGGTCAAAACTGTATTATAAATTCAAAATCTTTAATTGAGCATGATGTTTGTGTTGAGGATAATTGTCATATTTCAACAAATACAACTATTAATGGCGGATGTTTGATTAAAAAAAATACTTTTATAGGAAGTTCAGTTGTACTTAGTAATAATATTTCTGTAACCAAAGAAAAATTTATTAAATTAGGCTCTATAGTTAAAAAATCAATTTAATTTATGAAAATAAAAAAAATCCTGATAATAGGTCTTGGTAATATAGGGCTTAATCATCTTAAAGCAGCAAGTAAATTTAAAAAAAAAGTTAAGATTTATCTTTTTGACAAAAAAATAATTTATAAAGATATTTTAAAAAAGAGCCATGTTGAAATACTAAGTGATCTAAAAAGTAACAATACATATGATATAGCAATAATATCAACTAATTCAGAAGAAAGATTTTCCGTATTTCTTGAGCTGGTAAAAAATAATATTGTTAAGAATATTCTTTTTGAGAAATTGGTTTATTTTAAAATAAACCAATTTAGGCAAACTATTGAAATACTTAAGAAAAAAAAAATTAATGGATGGGTAAATTGTATCAGAAGAGAAATTTTTATATTTAGTGAATTAAAAAAAAAATTACCGAAGAAATTTGAATTAATTTTCCAACATCAAAATTGGGGAATGGCTTGTAATGCAATTCATTTTTTAGATTTACTTAGTTTTTTAACAGGTTCTTCTAAAATTAATATAACTAAAAATAATTTAGATAAAAAAGTTTATAGATCTAAGAGAAAAGGTTATATGGAATTTAAGGGAACTTTAAAATTTAATATAAACAGTAGTAGTTTATTAATTGAGGATAGAAATACTTTAAATAATAAAATCTTTAAAATAATAACAAAAAATAAAATTTTTTCTTTTAACTATAAAGAAAATATCCTTTCCGAAAAAA
>CABZRS010000017.1 GCA_902528135.1 uncultured Pelagibacteraceae bacterium
TCTCCTATTGCTCCTACCTTTCTTACATTTTCTAATAATATTACTCTCATTTTATAATAATGCTAAATTTCTTGCTCTTTTTATAGACAATGATAGCTCTCTTTGTTTTTTCTGACTAACAGATGTGATTCTTGAGGGCAAAATTTTCCCATTTTCTGATATATATCTTTTTAGAAGCTTTATATTCTTGTAGTCTACTACCGGAGCACCTTTACCAGAAAGAGGGCATTTTTTTTTAAATTTGTATTTTTGATTTTGAAATATACTTAATTTTGCAAAATTGCTTTGCTTAGTTTTTTTCTTATTATTTCTCTTTTTCATATATACTTATTTTTTATCAATTTCTTTTTCATCATATTTTTTAAAATAATCTGTATCTAGATCAAATTTTTTTACTTTAACAGTCAGATATCTTAATAAGTTTTTATCTATCTTTTCATTTTTTTCTAACTCCAAAATTATTTTACCATTTCCCTTAATCTTAAAATGTATGTAATTACCTTTTTTATTTTTTTTGATAAGATAAGATAAGTTCATTAAACCCCAACTTTCTAATTTAACTATATCACCTTCAAGCTTTTCTACAATTTTTGAATATTTATCTTGAATCTGTTTTATTTGGGTAGGACTTACGTCTTGTCTTGCTATAATTGTATGCTCGTATAAGTTCATAATAATTCTTTTAAAAAAAAGAGGATATACTATTATAATTTTTTAATTACAATATAAAAAATAAGGTTTTTACTTATATTTTCTATGTTTTCTGTTTTATTTCCTGGTCAAGGTTCACAATCTGTAGGAATGATCAAAGATATTTATGAAAAATTTGATTATGTAAAAGATCTTTTCAATCAGGCTGATAATGAACTAGGTTTGTCTCTAAGTAAAATTATATTTGAAGGACCAAAGGAGTTATTAGATGAGACAGAAAATACACAACCTGCAATTTTTTTAGTGGGCTATGCGATCTATAATGTAATAAAAAAAGAGACAACTTTTAAAATTGATGAGGCAAATTTTTTTGCAGGGCATTCTTTAGGAGAATATACAGCTTTAGCTTGCTCAGGAGCAATAGATTTTGTTGATACAATCAAACTTCTAAAAATTAGAGGAAATGCAATGCAAAATGCTGTGCCTAAAAACAAGGGCGGAATGGTTGCTGTATTGGGAGAAAAAATAAACAAAATTGAGGAAATAATTGATACCAATAAAAATAAGTTTAATTGCTTTTTAGCAAATGATAATTCTAACGGCCAAGTTGTAATAAGTGGAAAAACAAATGATCTTGATCAATTTATTATAGAACTAAAAAAATTTAAAATTAAAAATGTAAAATTACCAGTTTCAGCTCCTTTCCATTGTCCTTTGATGGAAACTGCAACAAACATTATGAGAAAAGAAATTATGAACATAAGTTTTTCTACACCTAATAATAAAATAGTTTCAAATGTAACCGCTAAACCTTTAAATGACTCCGATAAGATCAAAAATTTATTAATAGATCAAATAGAAAATCCAGTACGTTGGAGAGAAAGTGTTATTAATATGATAAACGCAGGTAATCGTAAATTTATAGAGATTGGCCCAGGCAAAGTATTATCTGGTTTGGTAAAAAGAATTGATAGAAATATTGAACTTATTCAAGTAAATAATATAAGTGATCTAAATAACCTATGATTAATTTAAAAAATTTAAATATAATTTTGACTGGTGCAACAGGAGTGATAGGAAACTCAATATTAAATAAGTTGGTTCTAGGAGGTTCAAATATATTAGCAACTGGAACTAACAAAGAAAAATTAAAACAAATTCAAGATAAATACAAAAACATAAATGTTGTAAGGTTTGATATATCTAATCATAAAGAAATTGAGAGTTTTGTTGATGAGTGCAGTAAAATCTTTTCTAATAAGATAGATATTTTAATAAATAATGCAGGTATTACTCAGGATAATTTATCAATAAGAATGAAGGAAGAAGAGTGGAAGAAAGTAATAGATATTAATCTTTCCTCTACATTTCTTATTACCAAAAATGTTATAAAAAAAATGCTTAAATTTAAAAATGGAAAAATAATTAATATTACCTCAGTCGTTGGCCATTCAGGTAATATCGGACAAGCAAATTATGCAGCGTCCAAAGCTGGTGTTGTAGCAATGTCAAAAAGTTTAGCTTTAGAATATGGAAAAAAAAATATTAAGGTAAATTGTGTGTCCCCGGGCTTCATAATGTCAGAAATGACAGATAAAATTAGTCCAGAGCACACTGAAATATTAAAATCAAGAATTTCTCTTAATAAATTTGGTAATCCAGAGGATGTGGCAAATACAATTGCATTTTTAAGTTCAAATTTATCTGATTACATAACAGGAGAAACCATACATGTTAATGGAGGCATGTATTTTAGTTGACAAAATTAATAAAATATTTATTAACGAATTAACTATAAGGAACATAATGTCAGATGATATTTCAAATAAAGTAAAAAAAATAGTTGCAGATCATTTAGGTATAGACGAGGCTAAAGTAAATGAAGAATCAAGCTTTATCGATGACTTAGGTGCGGATAGTTTAGATACAGTCGAGCTAGTTATGGCTTTTGAAGAAGAATTTGGATCTGAGATATCTGATAGTGATGCAGAAAAAATTTTAACAGTCGGCGATGCGGTTAAATTTATAGAAAATAAAGCTAACTAATTTTTTACATAGATGGCCGAAAAAAAAGAAGGGGTAATAGTTATACTATCTTCTCCGTCTGGTGCAGGCAAAACTACTTTAGTAAAAAAAATTTCAGCAAGAAAAAGCTATAAAATTTCAATTTCTCATACTACACGGAAGCCAAGAGCTAATGAAAAAAATGGTCAAGATTATTTTTTTGTTAATAGCAAAGAATTTAGAAAATTAATTAGAGCTAAAAAATTCTTGGAATATGCAAAAGTTTTTAAAAATTATTATGGTTCATTAAAAGAAACTGTAATCAATACATTGAAAAAAGGTGAAAATATAATTTTTGATATTGATTGGCAAGGTACTAATCAAATAAAAAAAAAAAAATTAAGGTATAAAATTATTACAATATTTATACTCCCACCTTCAAAAAAAGAATTATTTAAAAGATTATTAAAAAGAGATAAAAAAGATAAAAAAATTGCACAAGAGAGAATGAAACATTTCAAAGAAGATGTTTTGCATTGGAAAGATTATGATTTTACTGTGATAAATGATAAAATAGAAAAATGTTATTCTAGAATAGTTAATTTTATAAATTCAAATAAAGTTGGAAAGTCAAAATTTAAATATAACAGGAAAGTAATACAAAAACATATCAATAATTTATTAGATTAAATTTTCGTAATATTTGCAAATTTTAAAGTAAGTTAGAATTTCAAGATTTTGAGGTCTCAAGTTTAAATCGATTGACAATTCTTTAGCAACTTCCTCAAAATTTCTAAATAAAAATTTCATTGGCTTTTTTATCATTTTACGTCTCTGATTAAAAAAAATATTGGTTATATATTCTAAGTTTTTAGGATCATTTAATTCAAAAAATTCATTTTTTGGAACAAATGTTAATAGTGTGCTTCTTACTTTAGGTGAAGGATTAAAACTTCTGGGTTCAATATCAATTATTTTTTTTATTTCCATTCTCCAATTTGATAATATTGATAGTCTTCCATAATTTTTTGTATTTGGCGCAGCAATTATCCGATCTGCTACTTCTTTTTGAAACATAAGTATCAATTTATTACAAAAAGTACTTAAATTCTGTATTTTGATCCATTTCACTAAAATTTGTGTAGAAATATTGTAAGGAAGGTTTCCAAATATAATCAAATTTTTTTTTAGATGGTCGCTATATTCGATTTTCATCATATCTTTATTAATTATTTTTATCTTACTTCCAAACTTTTCATTTAAAATATCAACTAATCTCTCATCTTTCTCAATTACAGTAAAATCTTTTGGCTCTTTTTCTAATATTTTTTCAGTCAGGGATCCATTTCCTGGTCCTACTTCAATAACAGAAATTTTCTTATTAATCTTACCAATTTCTATAATTAGATTAATGATATCTTCATCAATTAAAAAATTTTGTCCTAAACTTTTCTTTGGAAAAGGACTCATTTGATTTTTGCCAGAAAATCCAAGGCACAAAAAATTGAAGTTGGATCAGATTTATTCTTTCCGAGCATTTCTGAGTTTGGTCCATGATCAGGTGTTACTTTAACAAAAGGAAGACCAATTGTTAAATTTATTGCATCAAATTTAAATAAAGTTTTAATCGGTGTTAACACCTGATCATGATACATCCCAATCACTACATCAAAATTTTTTATATTTTTCTTTAAAAAGAAAGTATCAGCAGAATATGGACCAGATACTCTTATTTTTTTTTTTAATAAATAATTTATTGCGGGAATAATCTCTTTTTTTTCTTCACTTATATTATCAATTGATTCACAATGAGGATTTAAGCCTAGTATTGCAATTTTTGGCAATCTTCTTAATTTCGAATTATAAAACTCATTAATTTTAGTCGTCATATCAACAATTTTTTTTCTTTTTACATATTTTGCTACATATTTAATTGGAATATGTGTAGTTAATGGTGAGACTGATAGTTCTTTATTATAAATAAGCATAACTTGATTTTTACTCTTAGTTTTAAAACCAATATATTCTGTGATTCCTGGAAATTTTTTTTTTAAAAAATGAGTTTTAGATATTGGTCCATTTATTAATTTATTTAATTTGTTTAATTTAATTAATTTTATAGCTAGTTCGAAACATTTTTCTATGTATTCATTAGAAGAGCTAGATATTTTAGAAAAAGCTTTGTTAAAGCTATATGCAACATTAATCAAATTAATAAAATTAACTCTTGCATATTTAACATCATTAATTTCATTTATATAAAGTTTATAATTAAGTTTTTTCATTTGTTTTAAGAGCAGTTCTTTACTACCAATTAGAATTAATTTATTTTTATTTTTTTTGAATTTTAAAGATTTAAAATACTTAAATAGTATTTCTGAAAAGGTGCTATTAGGCTCACCTAAGACTATTATAATAATTTTAGAATTCATTTATCTCCATATTTTTTTTTAATCTTTTAAAATATATTATTGAAAAGTTATTAAGTTGTCGGTTAGTCTCTTGGTTAATTAGCTGTTTGAGTTGTTCTTCAACGTCAATTTCTTCGTTAAACTTCTTTTTATTATTAATTTTAATCAAAAGAAAACCATTTGGGATTTGTATTGGTTCACTTGTTTCGTTTATTTTAATTTTTTCTATACTTTTTATAATCTTTTCAGATATTTGTAATTCATTTATCCATCCAATTAATCCTCCATTTTTAGAGGTATTAGAAATACTAAAAATATTTGCAGTATTTTCAAAACCCACATCTTTAATACTTTTTTTAACTTTTAATAGTATTTCGTCGATACTCTCAGAAGAATTATCTGAAATAACTATTTCTGATAAATTATATTTAAACTTATCTTTTTTATTTTTAGATTGATCTAAAATATTACTTCTTAGTCTCGGTTTATCAATTTTTACATTTTTAATGTATTTATTGTATATATATTGGTTCCATAATCCCTCAATATATAATTTTTCTCTAATCATTTCGTAATTTAGCTTTTTCTGTTTTAAGATTTCTAATAACTCTGATTTATTTTTTATGTTTTTATTTTTAATTAAATTTTTTTCAATAATGTTAATTAAATTACTATTTTCATTAAATTTAATAAATTTTTTTAGTTCTTCTTTCTTAATTATTTCGGTAATAAGAGAGTTTTTTGCAATTTCATTTGATTTTTTTTTAGTTAAATTTTTTAGTTTAGGGTTTAAAAATATTAAATATTTTCTCTCTTGTTCTATATCAATATTAGTAATGATTTGATTATGAACTTTGACTTTAATTCTAACATCAGTGCTAACTGTTGGAGTTGCGTAGATAATAAAAATTAAAAAAAAACCTATAAATTTATTCTTAATCATTATTTTTCAAAAATAGTATTTGCAGATCCACGTAACTCTGTAAAAGGAATAAATTTAATTAAAAAATATAAACTTTCATCAGGAACTAAATTACCATCTCTAAAGAATTTTTTATGATATTGAAATGTAGCAAAAAGACAATCTGTTTCATACTCATAAGATAAATTATAATGTTCCGTAAAATCATCTTTTAAATTTTTGGTTGTATTAAATTTAAATGAGTTTTCATTATTTAGTTTAAATTTTGTGTCATTAGAAATAGTCTCACTATTACCCATCTCATGATTTTCCGTTGTATAATTAAAAGTTGTAACAAATTTATTTGCTCCAAATTCTGCAGAAATTTCATCATAATTTGAAAATTTTAAATCTCTATCATATGAAAAATTGTAATTAAATTTTAAGTAGTCATTTGGTTCATAAAAAAAATTACCAACAATATCCGATCTTGTTTGGTCAAGTTTTGCACGTGACGGCATAGAGTTATTTTTTTTATCCTTTATTACATTTCCAAGATTAAAACCTAAAACTTTTTCATTTAATAAGTTTTGTCTCTCATATTCTACTCCAACTGTTAAGGATTTTCCTTCTTCAAACATATCTCCTCTACCTATTCTATTTGATGAAAATACATTGTCATAACTCAATCTAGTTCCACTTGATGATATATCTTTACCATTTGAAGGGCTAAACTTTAATTGAATTTTAGGCTTTAAATAACTAGTTTCATCATCAGATATTTTTTTTTTCATGGGTAACTCTGATCCAATCAACATTAAGCTGAATAATTCGTGATCATTATTTTCGTCAAATGTTGATGAATTTTCTGAGTAAGTATTAAAATTTTTTAACGATAGGCTATAATTTGATAAAACACCACCATCTGTAAAATAATTAAAAGATGAAAAATTAAAGTCGTTGTTTACTTGAGCCTCATATATATTTGTATCATAATTTTTCTGATAACCACTTGAGGAAAACCTAAACTGTCCATTGTAACTCTCATCTAACTCAATGTATTTGTTAAACTCAAAATCAGGAAATATATACTGGTATTTATCACTATCTTTTGTCTCACTTAAACTCTCATACATTCTTACTGATGTCTTCAATTGAGTATTTTCATCGATTTCTTTATTTAATTTAAAAAATGAGGTTAATGAACTTGGATTTATATTTTGCATCAATATATTGGTATCTTGTATTCCTTTAAAATCGTGAATTTTTAAATAATTGTCATTTGTTACATTTTGAAGTTCAAGATCATAAGATGTTGTGTCGTTAATTTTTCCAGATAAGTCTATAAATGTATGAGTATTTGTATTTTTTTCATCCCTGTTGTAACTGAAGTCTGCTACTAATTCTGAGTTTTTAAAACTTTCTCTGTACTCTGATTGTAGAATGAAATCGTTGTCAGAATATAATCTTGGATTTAAGGTCATATCTTTAGACTCAGAAATCGCTAAAAAATAAGGAATATTTACAGACTTTCCTAGACTGTCTGAGCTAGAATATACGGGTGTAAGAAAACCCGATTTTCTTTTTACTGATGGATCGGGATGATTAAAGTATGGAAGGAAAAAAACTCTTTGATCGAATACTTTAAGCCATGAATTTTTGTATTCAAATAATTTATCTACTTTATTGTGAATAAATTCATCACTTTGTAATTCCCAACCTCTACATTTTTTGTTTTCAATATTACAAGTGCTAAAAACCGCCTTATGTATTATCGTATTTTCATCATTTGACGTAGTAGATTTCCCTTTTAATATTGGATCGTTATTTTCGTTTCCAAAAAAATCATCAATAAAATCAACTCTTATCTCTTTTCCTGCTAATTCTTTTGTTTTAAGATTAATCTTTGCTTTTTCAAATAAATAACTATTATTCTCACTATCTATAATATTTGTTCTTTTTGACGATATTATCTGTTTAAAAGTATTGAATAAAAACCCATCTTTAAAATTATAAATATTATCCATGTCATCATATACTTTCGTATCTGATTTAGAAATTACTTCCATTAAATTTCTATCATACAAAACATCTTTGGAGAAAACTTCATATTTATTTTCAACTTTGATAAATGTTTCCCCTTTTGTTAGTATCGTATTTTCAATTTCATTATATATTGCTCTTTCACTTTCAATATAAACATCATTAAGATCATCAAAAAATTTAACATTACCTACTATAACTAATTCTGAAATTAATTTATTATATTTAGATCTATCGCCTTCAACCATAATTTTTTGATTTGGAATTTGAGCAGTTCCCTTTAAAGAGTAAATTATATTACCATTTTCTTCTATTTGAATATTTTTAGAGTCAAAAAAAATTGTATCGGCTTTAATTTCCATGTTGATACAAAAAGTAAAGAAAAATAAGATAAATCCAGTAAATTTAATTTTCATTTAATTTAGTTAATCCCAATGTACATATAAGAAACATTACTACTTGTGGCAACCATACTGATATTAAAACAGGTAATGTTTCATTTTTTCCAAATAAAATAGAGAAATAATTAATATAATAAAATACTACAGATACAATAACTCCAATTACTACCAGGAAAAATTTTGATTTAATAAAGTTAAATTTAAACATTAATAATGTACCAATTATTGTAGTTAAAGCTAGATATATTGGTAAACTAAAAATTTTATTTAAGTGCAATTTTACATCTGTAGCAGAGTATCCAATAGACTCATAATTTTTTTCTAACTTAATAAGTTGAAAAATATTGAGTGAATTTAGATTTGAATACAAATTAGATATAATTTTACCATCGAATGATGATAAATATTTATAGTTTATCATTATTTCTGTTTTTTTTTCATTAGAATAAATTTTAACATTTTCTAAAGTCCAATTTTTTTTTCTAATATCTGCTTTGTCAGATATTATTGTATTTATGAGTTTATAATTTTTATCTAACTGAGTTATTTTTAAGTTTTCTAAAATATCTTTTTTATATGTGCTTGCATTTATGATAAATATTTTGCTTCCATCTTTACTTTTTTCTTTAATCCACAATCCACCTTCATTTACAACTGCTAAATGATCACTAGAATTAGAATATTGATATTTAATATTTAGATATAAACTCTTTAAGTTTGCAGAGAATGTATAATATACAAATATTAATATTATTCCCATAAATAGAGAAACAAGAGTAATTATAGCTGTTATTTTAAAATTATTAATTCCATTACTTCTTAATAGCTGAATTTCATCTTTATCAAAAAGATTAATAAAAAAAAACATTACGCTTAGTAAAAATATAAAAGGAAGTATCTCAAAAACTATCGAAGGGATATTTAGAACAGTTAGAATAATAGGATAATAAATTCCACTTTCTTTATTTTCGTAATATTTTATTTCTTCAAATATATTCAAGAAAAAACTTAAAAAGATAAATACTAGCAATATTACAAATATATTTTTTAATAATAATTTTGTTAAATAGCTGTGATATTTTTTTATAATCATAGTAAATTTGTTCTAAATTTTGTAAATAAATTTAAATATAGATAATAGATTACCACGAGAATTATAGGTAATGACAAAATGAAAAAGTTTAAATATGTTGAAATAAAAAAATATTTTAAACTTATTTGAGATATAATAATTAAAAAGCTCCCAATTAAAAAAATATTTAATTTATGCGATTTATAAAAATATTTTGATTTTGGTTCAATCACTAAACTTGCACCAATTAAAGAAATTACAAGAGTATAAAACGGTAAAATAATTCTTTTATACAGTTCTTCAATAATAGATTTTACTTCTCGTGTGTGACATGTTTGGTTTTTTGGATCATTAATAATTTTATTTTTATCAAAATTAATTATATGGAGATAATTATTAATACAATTAAATAACTTAAAAGTATCTAGTTCTTGTATTTTAGATCTGGTAACTGTTTTTGTTGAAAAATTAGACAGATCATAGTCTGTTTCAGCAAAATTTATTGCAAGCGTATTACCAATATTAATATTTGTTATACCACCATCATAAAGTCTCAAAATATAATTATTTTTTTTTTTTATTATTCTTCCACGGTCAGCTACTATAATTTTTGATTTATCTGCATCAATTTTCTCGTTAATATAAACTTTATTTAGGTTACCATCTTTTTTATACTCCTCTACAAAAATAGTTAAATTTTTAACAACATTTATAAATTTTTTTTCAGAAATTAACTTAGGTAAAAAATCGATGTTAGATTCTTTTATAAATTCTCTTCCTAAGTTTTGAGATTTAGGAACAATGAATATATTAAATATTAATTGTAAAACTAAAAAAAATATAGAAAATTTTAGTAGAAAGTTTATCAATTCAATTTTTTTTATTCCATTACTCCAAAATACTATAAGCTCATTAGAATTATTGTATTTATTAATTACATAAAAAATTGAAATGAAAAATACAAAGATTATTGTTTTACTAAATATTTTTGGGAAATTTAATGAGACATAATAAAAATAAATATTTAGACTATGGCCATCATCAGATACTAAATCTAGAAAATTAACAGCTTGAATGATCCAAACTATAAAAGTAACACTAAATGAAGCTATTAAAAAAAAAATAAGTATATCTAAGGAAAATTTGCGAAATATTAATTTATTCATTGAAATTTATATTTTATTAAATATACAACATTATCTAATTAAAATTTCAAAAAAATGAAGCTAAATTTAAATTTTGTAAATAAAGTCCCTAAAATAGCAAAGGATAATGAGATTATCCTGCTTTCTCAAAAAGTTACAAAAAGTAAAGAGATTAAACATTTAATGAAATCCATATTTTCTAATAAACTTTTCTCTGAACAGAATTTCCTCACAAAAGATTACAAGGACAAAAGTTACATATTTGTAAATTGTACTAAGTCAAAAGTTTCATTAGATTTTGAAAAACTTGGTTCGAAATTATATGCTTTTTTAAAGGAAAATAAAAAAGAGAATTCATTTATTAATTTGGCTAACAATTCTTTTACTAATGTGCAATTAGAAAAGCTTCTTCATGGAGTACAGCTTAAATCTTATAATTTTAATCTTTATAAAACAGATAAAAAAAAAAATGTTAGTATAAATTTAAGTGTTGTTGGTAGTAGCGAAAAACAAAAAAATTTATTAAGAAATAAGTTAAATGCCCTTTTGCAAGGAGTTTTTCTTACAAGAGATTTAGTTTCTGAACCAGGTAACATTCTACATCCAGATGAATACGCAAAGAGAATTGTTAAATTAAGAAAATATGGATTAAAAGTTACAGTCTACAATCAAAAAAGATTAAAAAAATTAGGTTTTAATGCATTACTTGGTGTCGGACAAGGAAGTATCAGAGGTTCTTATATGGTGACGATAGAGTGGAATGGAAATAAAAATAAATCAAAACCTTTAGCATTCGTTGGAAAAGGTGTCTGTTTTGACACTGGAGGAATCTCACTTAAGCCTGCAAAATTTATGGAAGACATGACATATGATATGGCAGGTTCAGCTACAGTAGTTGGTCTTATGAAAACTTTGGCTTTAAGAAAATCTAAAATTAACGCAGTTGGAGTTGTAGGATTGGTTGAAAATATGCCTGGATCAAATGCACAAAGACCTGGAGATATTGTAAAATCTTACAGTGGACAAACAATTGAAGTTTTAAATACTGATGCTGAGGGAAGACTAGTTTTAGCAGACGCGCTTACTTACACTGAAGAGAAATTTAAACCTAGTTTAATTATTGACTTAGCGACATTAACTGGAGCAATAATTGTTGCACTTGGCTCTGAATATGCTGGACTATGGTCAAATAATAAAAAATTATCAAAACAACTTTTTGATGCTGGAGAACAAGTAGAGGAAAAGGTATGGGAAATGCCTCTTCACGAAAATTATAATAAATTAATGAATTCAAATAACGCTGATATGCAGAATATTAATTATGTTGGAGGAGCAGGGTCAACAACTGCAGCTCAATTTTTACAAAGATTTATAATTAATAAAACACCTTGGGCGCATTTAGATATTGCTGGAATGGCATTTTCTAAATATGCTGGAGCATTAAATTCTGGTGGTGCAACTGGATATGGTGTTAGATTATTAAATAAATTTATTGAGGAGAATTATGAGTAATATTGAACAAACATTATCTATAATTAAACCAGATGCAGTTGAAAGAAATTTGCAAGATCAGATTAAAAATGAATTTAGAAATAAAGGATTTGAAATTTTAAAGGAAAAAAAAATTCATATTTCTAAAGATGAGGCAGAAAAATTTTATAAAGTCCATGAGTCTAAACCATTTTATAACGATTTATGTACTTATTTATCTTCAGGACCAATTGTTGTAATGAGTCTTAAAAAAGAGAATGCGGTTTTAGAAAATAGAAAATTGATGGGAGCAACTAATCCCAAAGATGCAGACGAGGGAACACTTAGAAAAAAATATGGTATATCAATTGATAAAAATTCTGTTCATGGATCAGATAGTGTTGAAAACGCCAAGATAGAATTAGACTTTTTTTTTAAAGATTAGTTAAAAACTTATCAATAGCTTTTGGATAAATTTCATGTTCAATTTTAAGCACTTTCTTTTCCAAACTTCTTACATTATCTGATTTAAGAATTTTTACTTTCTTTTGCAAAATAATCTTACCTGAATCTAATTTTTTTGTTACTTTGTGAATTGAAGCACCAGCAAATTTATCTTTATTTTTAATTGCTCTTTCATGTGTGTTTAATCCTTTATACTTAGGCAAAATTGATGGGTGAACATTTAATATTGGCTTAGAAAACTTTTTTATAAAATTTCCTGACAATATTTTCATAAATCCAGCCAAACAAATTATATCTATATTATATTTTTTTAGTAATTTAAGTGAGTCATTTTCAAAATTTGATTTATTTTTAAACTTAATTCCATATATTTTTATTTTTGATTTAGATGCAAACTTTAACCCCTTAGCATCTGGATTATCTGAAATAACTAATATAATTTTGATTAAAGAATTTTTTTTTTTTGAGTGTTTTATTAAAGATTTTAAGTTACTTCCTCTACCACTAATAAAGACAGCGGTATTTTTTTTACCAAGATATTTTTCCACTTAATTTTACTTTTTTTGAATTTTTAACTATTTTTCCAATTGTATAGGGTTTAAATTTTTTTTCGAAATATTTACTTACTGAATTTAAATTTCTAGGATTTGTCACTAAACAAAAACCTACTCCACAATTAAAGGTCTTTAACATTTCTTTTTCACTTACACCCATTTTATATAACCATTTAAAAATTTTTAATGTTTTTACTCTATTTAAATCTATTTCAGCACATAAATTTTTTGGTATTACTCTTTGAATATTATCCACTAGACCTCCACCAGTTATGTTTGCACATCCATTTATTAAATTTTTTTCATTAATTAGTGATAATTCTTTTACATAAATTTTAGTTGGTCTAATTAATTCGTCTTTGAGAAATTTGCTTGTTTTTAAATTTATTTTTTTTTTTTTTAAGAGATATCTCACCAAGGAATAACCGTTAGAATGAAGTCCATTAGAAGGTACAGCTAAAATAAGATCATTATTTTTAATTTTCTTATTTAGTATTTTTTTTTTTTCAACAAGACCAACAGCAAAACCTGCTATATCAAATTTCCCTTTAGTATACGTTCCCGGCATTTCAGCAGTTTCGCCACCAACTAATTTGCAACCAGAAATATCACATCCTTTAACAATTCCTCTAACTAAATGTTTTAATTTTTTCAAATTAATTTTACTAATAGAAATGTAGTCTAAGAATAAATAAGGCTTAGCTCCTTGAACGACCAAATCATTTACACACATCGCTACAAGATCTATTCCAATGGTATCAAATTTATTTAGATCATTTGCAATTTCAATTTTTGTTCCAACTCCATCTGTGCTAGTAACAATGTGAGGGTTTTTAAGTTGTCTAGGTATTGGAGAGATTGCTCCAAAGCCTCCTATATTCTTAAAATCACCACTTTTGCCTGATTTCCTTGCTAGAGAACTTATGAACTTAACAAAACTATCTGCTTTTGGAATATTAACTCCGCTCTCACTGTATGTTAATTTATTCGATGCCATATAACAAAGTTATGTATTTTTTTAAAAAAAATATATTAACTTGTTTATATATATTTTTCATATTTTTAACCTTTAATTTTATAGAGTTTTCCACAAAGGAAGTACTTGCTAAAACTTTTGTTGTTTCAAAAATTGAGGTTGAGGAAAAATATAATATTAATTTTAATAAACTAAAAGTTATGGATAGGGGCTTTAAAAAAGCATTTCAAGATATTTCTCAAATGATACTTGAGAGAAAAGATCTTGATAAAATCAGAAACATGCCAATAAATGATATAAAAAAATTAATCGAAAATTTTTCAATATTGGATGAAAAATTCATAAACCAAAAATATAAAAGTATTATGGAGGTAGAATTTAATAGAAAAAAATTAATTAAATTCTTAGGTTCCAAAAATATAACTA
This sequence comes from uncultured Pelagibacteraceae bacterium, assembly GCA_902528135.1. Lineage (GTDB taxonomy): Bacteria > Pseudomonadota > Alphaproteobacteria > Pelagibacterales > Pelagibacteraceae > Pelagibacter. The sequence goes on from CABZRS010000017.1 coordinate 14,520, forward strand.
TTTCATTACCAAAAAAAATTAACGTTTTTTTTATCCCAATTATGATTGATTTAGAGACAAATAATTTTAACTATTTAAATGAAAATATTTTTGCAGAAAATTGGGAAAGTATTAAAAAAAATTATTTTCAAATTTCTTATGTTATACCAAATGAGGATGCAGAGGATTATTTAAGTATAAAAAATAACTTAGAAGATATTGAAAATTACAATTTCAAAAAAATATTGAATAAATATTATTCTGAAAACTTTATAATAATGATAATTTTCAAAAGAAAAAATAATATTAAATTTTATTCAAAAATCAATTTTGATGATAAGTTTGAAATATTAAGTAAAAATTTTAAAGATAAAAATATAAATAATCAAACAGACCTAAATTCAATGATACTTAACATCAAAAACGAATATGAAGATAATTGGAAATCTATTAATAAAATGAGTCCGTCTACATCTCTTCCAATTCGATTGTCATTAGAATCAAATAATACAGAAAAAACATTAAAATTAGAAAATGCTTTGAGAAATTTAGATTTTGTAAATAGCTATAACATTGAAAAGTTTGATAGTAAAATGATTATATATAAAATTTATTACAGCAGTAGTCCAAAAAGATTTTTAAAAGATATTTTATCTTACGATATTAGTATTGACACATCCTCAAGCAACTGGAAAATAAAATGAGTGAATTAAATCAACTACTTCTAGACTTTGATTATAAAACTAATTTTAATGAACATGATTTTTATTTATCAAAAAGTAATTCTAAAGCATTTAATTTGATTAATAGATGGCCTGACTGGGATAAAAAAATATTAAATATATCGGGTGAAAAATTCTCTGGGAAAAGTCACCTAGCAAATATTTTTAAATTAAAATCTAAAGCCTTTTTAATTAAGGGAAATAAGATTGATAATTCAATTTTTAAAAGTATTAAATTACATGAAAGTATAATTATTGATGATTTCGAAGAGTGTAACGAGGAAGAAATACTTTATTCAATTTTTAATCTAATAGATCAAGATAGTAAGTATTTGTTGATAAATTCATTAAAACCAATAAATGAAATTAAATATAGACTGCCTGATTTAACCTCAAGATCAAAAAATTGTCTTTACGCTGTAATTGAAAATCCAGATGATGAATTACTTTTTGCTATAATTTTAAAGAATTTTTCTGATCGCCAGATTAAAATTGAAAAAAAAATAATAAATTTCATAAGTAGTAGAATTGATAGATCTTATAGAAAAATTGATGAATTTATATATAAGATTGACGAATTAAGTTTAAAAAAAAAAAAACCGATTAATTTAAAAACCATAAAAGAGATTTTGTAAATTGAATAAATATAGAACTCATACTTGCGGGGATTTAACTAAGTTAGATAAAGAAAAGGAAATTTCTTTATCAGGCTGGATTAACAAAAAAAGAGATCATGGCAATCTTTTATTCATAGATTTAAGAGATAATTTTGGAATTACTCAGTGCGTTATAGACAAAAGTAATGAAATTTTTAGGAAAATTGAAAAACTTTCTTTGGAAACAGTAATTAAAGTTACGGGAATGGTTATCGAGAGATCAAATGAAACAATGAACAAAAATATTTCTACTGGCGAAATAGAAGTCAAAATTAATAATATCGATATTCTTGGAGAAACTAAAGAATTGCCAATGCCGGTTTTTTCAGATCAAGAATATGCCGAGGAAATAAGACTTAAGTATAGATTTTTAGATTTAAGAAGAAAAAAAATACATCAAAATATTATCTTAAGATCAAAGGTAATCTCATTTATTAGAAATGAGATGCAAAAACTTGGTTTTTTAGAATTTCAAACTCCTATTTTAACTTCATCTAGCCCAGAAGGTGCAAGAGATTTTCTTGTTCCAAGTAGATTAAATCCTGGGAAATTTTATGCCTTACCACAAGCACCCCAACAATTTAAGCAACTCATAATGGTTTCTGGGTTTGACAAATATTTTCAAATAGCGCCATGTTTCAGAGACGAGGATGCAAGAGCAGATAGAAGTCCTGGAGAATTTTATCAACTAGATATCGAAATGTCTTTTGTAGAACAAGAAGATGTTTTTGGAGTAATAGAAACTTTATTTTTAAAATTATTTAAAACATTCAGCAATAAAAAAATTCTTCATGAAAATTTTCCAAGGATTACTTATGAAGATGCAATGCTTAAATATGGATCAGACAAACCTGATTTAAGAAATCCATTAGAAATTTCAGATTTGACAAATATCTTTGAGAGAGATGATGTAAAATTTGAAATATTTAAGAAATTAGTCAAAAATGGCTCAATAGTTAGAGGGTTAGTTACCAAAAATACAAAAGATAAACCCAGAAGTTTCTTCGATGGGATTGATAAATGGGCAAAAGACCAAGGTTCGTCTGGTCTTGCTTATTTTACATTGGATAAAGAGGACAAGATTAATGCGAAGGGACCGATTGGCAAATTTTTTTCTGAAACCTCATTGATGGAAATTATTAGTCAAACAAAAGCAAATATTGGAGATACTGTTTTTCTCTCTTGTGGAAAAAAAGAAGATGTAGAGAAATTATTAAGTGTTGCAAGAAATAAGATAGCTGAAGATTTAGATTTAATTGATAATGAAATATTTTCGTTTTGTTGGATTGTTGATTATCCAATGTATGAGATCGATGAAACAACAAAAAAAGTTAGATTTAGTCATAATCCATTTTCTATGCCACAAGGAGAAGTAAATAAATTAGACTTTTCTAATCCTTTAAAAATTAAAGCTTATCAATATGATATTGTTTGTAATGGAATTGAATTATCATCTGGTGCCATAAGAAACCATGTTCCTGAATTAATGTATAAATTATTTGAAATTGCTGGGTATTCAAAAAATGAGGTAAACAGTAAATTTAGTGGAATGATAAATGCATTGAGTTACGGAGCACCTCCTCATGGAGGTATAGCTCCAGGTATCGACAGAATTGTCATGCTCTTAGCTAATGAAAAAAATATTAGAGAGGTTACAATGTTTCCAATGAATCAAAATGCACAGGATTTAATGATGAATGCACCATCTGAAATTTCTGATGAACAATTAAAAGAGCTTAATTTAATTATGAAAAATAAAAATTAATCATTTCTTACCTTTGAGATTCATCTTAATATCTGACAAATCCACTAGTTTCTTTTTGTAATTACTTCTTACAAAACCTTTACTAGTAATATCTTTCACTAATTTTAAGAATTGAGTTTTATCTTCACTATTTTCATCTGTATCAGTTTCGTCTAAATGTTCGGATCCACCTATAGAAGGAGTATGAGCTAGATCTTCTCTATTTAAATAAGATATTGCCAATTCTCTAAATATATAATCTAAAATAGATGTTGCGCTTAATATTCTGTCATTTCCAAAAACTTTTCCAGAAGGCTCGAATTTAGTATCAACAAAAGCGTTCACGAACTCGTCTAAAGGGACCCCATATTGCAATCCAAGAGATACTGCTATGGCAAAGTTATTCATTGTGGCTTTTACTAGTTCACCTTCTTTACTGGTGTCTATAAATATTTCTCCTATTTTACCGTCTTCATATTCTCCAGTATGAAGGTATACTTTATGATCTCCAATTGATGCTTTTTGAATATATCCTTTTCTTCTATCTGGCATGCTAAACCTTCTGCTATTGCTGTCTTTAATATTTTTCGATAACATTTCCCCTTCAATTTTTAAGGTATTTCTTTTTTCAGCTTGAGGAAGCTCCTTTTCTACAACATTTATGTTATTTTTCTCAATTTTTTCTAAATTTTTTGTTTTTCTGTTATCTAATTTAACATCTAGTATCTCAAATTTACCATCATCTCTTTTCTCTATATTTTGAATATTTTTTTCATCAATATCATCTAGATAATGACTTACTTTAAAGCTACAAGTGTAATATGTCTCGACCAAAAATTTTGCCATTTAGTTTCCTTATTTATTTATAATATTGAATCTTAAAGATTTAATGTATATAGAATTTTAAGAATTTTATCTAATTGAATTTTTACAATTTTAAATTGAAAAAAAATAAATTTTTATGTTGACAGTATTCAAGCAAATTTTTACTTGGTGGAATCAACAGACCTTTGGGACGAGATTGCAAATATTTGTTTCAGGAAAATTAGTTGGACAAGATAAAAATGGAAATAAATATTATGAAAGTAAATCTGGAAGAAGGTGGGTAATTTATAATGGTGAAGTTGAGGCATCAAAAATACCTAATGAATGGTATTCTTGGATGCATTATATGAATAATAAAATACAAAATGATCACAATTTAAAAAAGTATGATTGGCAAAAAGAACATTTGCCTAACCAAACAGGATCAGAAAATTCTTATCATCCAAAAAAGTATAATAATGCTGTTAAAAAAAAATATAAAAGCTGGAAAAGTTAATTTTTTATTAGTAACATTTTTTAGTATACTTATAACAAACAACATATTAGCTGAAATCCTTAAAAAAAGTGAGACAACTGTTGAGTTAAGTGTTCTTGATAAAGTAAGTTCAAAAAATACAAATATTCAAATTCAAGTTGGAGAAGAATTTTCTTTCCAAAATCTAAGTATAAAAGTTTTAAAATGTTATAATTCAGAATTTGATGATGATCCAGAGGTTACAGCATATATGCAAGTAAAAGATAAAACAATGAATAATAATGATAAAGTATTTGTTTTTAACGATTGGACATTTGCGTCAAGTCCATCGATTAGACCATTTGATCATCCTGTTTATGATGTTTGGTTAAAAAAATGTTACAGCTAGACAACCTTTTCTTTATCTAACCAACTTACATTGAAGTTGGATGTTATAAATTTTTTATTCTTAAGTAATACTTTATGTAGATCAATTGTAGTTGTTATCCCATCAATTACAAACTCATCAAGAGATCTTAACATTCTTTGAATTGCTTCTTCTCTATTTCTACCATGCGTTATCACTTTACAAACCATACTGTCATAATAAGGTGTTATTTTATATCCTTGGTAGATAGATCCATCAACTCTTGTTCTAAAGCCAGATGGCTGGTGACACATGCCTATTTTACCGGGCGAAGGTTGAAAGTTATTGCTTGGATCTTCGGCATTAATTCTACATTCAATGGCATGACCTCTTGGGTTTACATCACTTTGCTTCAAAGCTGTATCACCTGAAAAAGCTATCCAT
>CABZRS010000018.1 GCA_902528135.1 uncultured Pelagibacteraceae bacterium
AGCTCTTCCCATAGCAATCCCCATTGAGGACTCTGTGACAGTGTCCATTGCTGATGACAAAAGTGGTATTTTTAACTTTAAACTTTCAGTTAAATTTATAGAGGTACTTACTTCATTTGGTAGAATTGCTGAGTAATTTGGAGCTAATGTAACATCATCAAATGTTAAAGCTTCTTTAATACTTTCCATGTCCTTATATAAATGATTCTTAAAAAAATAAAAGGATAACTATCTCAAATTTCTACAAATTATAAAATTTTCTTTAGAGTCTTTTCTGCTTGAAGGTGGCTTGAAAATATCAACATCTTTAAAAGATTTTTTACCTAATGCGACAATCTCGTTAAAAGACGATCCCATAAAAAGTTTAGAAATAAAATTTCCCTTTTTATTAAGTAATTCAATAGCAAAATTCATTGCTTCAATACATAATTCTCCTGTCACTATTGAGTCTACACTTTTATTACCTGTGGTGTTAACTGCCATATCGGAAACTATAAGATCTACTTTCTTACCAAAATAATTTTTGATATTTTTTTTTTGCTGCTCTTCAGTAAAATCCCCTTTTATATGTACTAAATTTTTAATTGGCTCAATATCCTTTAAATCAATTGAAATTATTTTAGAATTAATGAAATTTCTTGATATATATTGAGACCAGCTTCCCGGGGCTGCGCCAAGATCTATAACTAAAATATTATTTTTTATTATTTTAAATTTATCGTTTATTTCTTGCAATTTATATACAGCTCTTGACCTATAACCCTCTAATTTTGATTTTTTGACGTAAATATCTCTTTTTTGCTTAATGATCCAATTCTTAGAAAATTTATTTTTTCTCAACTAATTCTCAAACCTTAATGATTTTTCAATTATATCTCCATCTAATGTTTTAATTTTGGAAATATAATTTTTGTTATTTCTTATATTATCATTATGTTTTCCGGCTAAATGAATTATTCCTATTTCATGGTTTGGTAGATAAGGTTCAACAAAAGTATTTTGTTTTTTGTCAAATTTAATTGCTTCTATTAGAGTCCAGTTACAATAAGCAGGTAGAATTTCTACGTCTAAATTATCTGAGTATATTGTAATATTCATTGCTATTTGCTCTGAACCCCAAATTTTTCCTGAGGACAATGCTTTTTTTAAATTTTTTTGCCATATTTCCCAATGAGGTGCACTTTCCTCCAAGCAAAATAATCCAATATTTAAATGGGGTTTAAGTGCAACTTCTCTTGAAACTTTTTCTGAAAATCCAGATGATTTAGCGTGTTTGTAATTTTGTGATTTTATTCTTGCAAAACTTCCAAATAACCATTCTGCCCTCAAAACTCTTCCATAGGATCTATCTGCTGATGTTGCTATTGATAATTTATTATTCTCACATCCTTTAAAATAAAGATCAATTGCATACCAAGAGTTTACCCATGCATCAGCATCTATCCATAAATATTTTTTATATCCTGGAAAATAATTTGGCAAGAATGCTCTGGATACCTGACTTTTCAACCACTCTCTTCCTTTTATCTTAAAATTTGGAACTTCTATATCCCACTCTGCCTTTTTGATTTGAAATACTTTTTTTTCTAATATTTTAATTTGCTCATCAGTTAATCCTGCATCCATGATGCAAATATCTATTGTTTTGCTTTGTTCAAATCTATTAATCGAATCAATTAATTCATTAAGAAGATCGAAATAATTTGAGTCAGCTAATGAAATTATCGTATTTTCCCTCATTTATAACACATCTTCATGATGATCAGCGTCATCTGCGATGGCTTTCGCATTCTTTTTAATCATAAGATAATGCATTGAACTTATTGGTACCATTAACAAATAAATTACACCTGAAATAACAATAGCATTAAATGTATAAACAAGAATTAAACCAAAATATAATATTATTCCAAATAATAAAAATATTGATGTACTTCTTGGGACAGCAATCCTTTTAAAAGAATAAGTTGGTATTTTGCTAATTAACAATATTGAAATAATTATAAACATAACAGGTACGATAATTTGATAATTTAAGTTTGATATCTGAAATTCACTAATACTTAATATCAAAGGCATTAAAACAAGAACTCCACCTGCTGGAGAAGGAATACCTTCAAAAAAATTATCTTTCCAAGAACTCTCTTCGTTTGATGAAACATTAAACCTTGCAAGCCTAAGTGCAACACAAACAACATATATTAACGAAATTAACCAACCTACTCTTCCAGTTTCAGACAAAGCCCAAAAATACATTATAAAAGCTGGAGCAACACCAAAACTTATAACATCAGTAAGAGAGTCTAATTCTTTTCCAACTTTAGAAGTTCCTTTAATTAACCTTGCAATTCTACCATCTAACCCATCAATAATAGCAGCCACTATGACTGCGATAATTGATAGTTCAAATTTACCATCAAATGCAAACTTTATTGAAGTCAGTCCAATACATACTCCAAATAGTGTTAAAATATTTGGTAGAATAACTCTTGTTTTTTTATTAGAAACTAATTTAATATTTTTATTTTGAGACTCCATTAAATCATTTTTTCGCGATTAAAGTTTCACCAGCAATAGTTTTTTGATCAACTTTTACCAAAGGCGTGTAATTTTCAAAATACATATCAGCTCTACTTCCAAATCTAATCATTCCTATTCTTGAGCCTTGTTCTACAAGCTCATCTTTAGAAACCTCTGTTATAATCCGTCTTGCAATGAGTCCTGCTATTTGGACAACAATTATATCTTCTCCATCAGAATTTTTTATTTTATAATAATTTCTTTCATTATCTTCACTTGCCTTATCTAAAGATGCATTAAAAAACTTTCCTGGTTTATAAAGTATCTCAGATATTGCTCCAGAACATGGAGACCTATTTACATGGCAATCAAAGACATCCATAAAAATACTAATTTTTTTCATTTGTTTATTTTCTAAACCTAATTCTTTTGGACCATTAGTATTCATTACTTGTAGTACAACTCCATCAGCTGGACTTGTAAGATAGTTATCATCACCTATTGAAGTTCTTTCAGGGTCTCTAAAAAAATAATAACACCAAATAGTTAATACCAATCCTATAAAACCAAGAAATCCGTTTAGGAAATAGAGAATTATAGTTACGATTGCAAAAATAATAATAAATTTGTATCCTTCATTGTGTATTTTTGGAAATATTTTGCTCATGACAATCCTATAATTGATAATTTTGGATTAATATGTATACAAAAAGAATAAATTCAACTATTAAGATATATCGAAAAAATGAGTAAAATAAAGGTTAAAAACCCCATTGTAGAGTTAGATGGCGATGAAATGACCAGAGTTATATGGGACTTCATTAAAAATAAGCTCATTTTAACTTACCTTGATCTCAAAATTGAGTACTACGATTTAGGAATGGAAAGCAGAGATAAAACTGAGGACAAAATAACAATTGAATGTGCTAATGCAATTAAAAGAAATGGAGTCGGTATTAAATGTGCAACCATCACACCCGATGAAGCTAGAGTAAGAGAATTTAATCTTAAAAAAATGTGGAGATCTCCAAATGGTACAATACGAAACATAATTGGAGGAACTGTTTTTAGAGAACCCATAATTTGTAAAAATATTCCAAAACTTGTGCCCTCATGGACAGATCCATTGATCATAGGTAGACATGCATTTGGTGATCAATACAGGGCAACAGACTTTACAGTACCCGGTAAAGGTAAGTTAGAAATCAAATGGACTGCTGAAGATGGTTCTGATGAGAGAAAGTATGAAGTCTTTAATTTTCCAGGTCCTGGAATTGCGCTATCAATGTATAATTTGGATAAATCAATAGAAGACTTTGCAAGATCTTGTTTTAACTACGGATTAATAAAAAAATGGCCAGTTTATCTTTCTACTAAAAATACAATTTTAAAAAGATATGACGGAAGATTTAAAGATATTTTTGAAGAAGTTTTTGAAAAGGAATTTAGAGATAGATTTGATGAAAATAAAATTACTTATGAGCATAGATTAATAGATGACATGGTAGCATGTGCAATGAAATGGCATGGTAAATATATTTGGGCGTGCAAAAATTATGATGGTGACGTACAATCAGATACCGTTGCTCAAGGATATGGATCTTTAGGTTTAATGACAAGTGTTTTGCTTGCTCCAGATGGTAAAACGATGGAAGCTGAAGCAGCACATGGAACTGTAACTAGACACTTTAGAATGCATCAACAAGGCAAAGAGACATCAACAAATCCTATTGCATCTATTTTTGCATGGACAAGGGGGTTGGCTCATAGAGGAAAATTAGATGGAAATGAGGAATTAATAAAATTTGCAGAAACACTTGAAAAGGTATGTGTTGATTGTGTTGAAGAAGGCTCAATGACTAAGGACTTAGCTATTTTGATAGGACCTTCGACAAAGTATTTAACAACTAATCAATTTTTAGATACTTTAGATGGTAAGTTTAGACAAAAACTAAATTAAATTCTTAATTTTTTCAAAAGCCTCATCAATTTTACCTTCAAATTGGCCTCCAGCTTGTGCAAAATCTTTTCTACCACCTCCACCTTTTCCACCAATAATTTCAGATCCTGTTTTAGCAAGTGTTACTGCATCATACTTATCAATAAGCTCATCTGTAATCCCAACTGCAAGACTTACTTTGTCTTCTAAACTAGCAAAAACTACTACAATCCCTGTTTTTAAATCTTTTTTTCCAATGTCAACCAATTTTCTTAACTCTTTAGGTGGAAGATCACTAACTTTTTGAAATCTCACACTTATATTATTGATTTTAACATCTTGAATTATATTTTTTGAATTATTTTTTAAAATTGAACTAAATTTTAATTGCTCTAATTGTTTTGATAATTCTTTAATTAAAATCTTATTATCTTCATTTTCTAGATTTGGTTTGCCGCCTAATTTAATTATATGTTTTGATAAGTCATTAATCATTTCTTCATCTTTTTGTGTGGATAAGTCAGATAATTTCTCTTTATTTTGTAAAAAACTATTTAATTGATTTTCCCTAAGAGCTTCTACTCTTCTCACACCTGCTGCAATTGATGACTGATTAATAATTTTGAATTTACCAATGTCACCAGTGTTTCGTACATGCGTACCTCCACATAATTCAGTGGAAAAATACTTATCTTTCTCATCTCCCATAGATAATACTCTAACTTCTTCTCCATATTTCTCTCCAAAGAGTGCGAGAGCTCCATTATTTACTGCTTCTTTAGGAGTCATGATCCTTGTTTTAACTTCAGATTTTTTTTGCACCACAGAATTAACGTGATTTTCTATTTTTTCAATTTCCAGGTCTGAAATTGGTTTCATATGACTAAAATCAAATCTTAGTCTATCTGGCGCTACTAATGATCCTTTTTGTGTAACATGAGTACCTAATACTCTTCTTAAAGACTCATGCAAAAGGTGTGTTGCTGAGTGATAAGCTCTTATATTATTACGTCTATCAATATCAATTTTCATCTCAACATTGTCTTTGATTTTTATACTTCCTGATTTAACTTTGCCGTAATGTACAAATAGATCACCTAATTTTTTTTGGACATCTGTGATCTCAAACTTGAAGTCTCCAGATATTATTTCACCAGTATCTCCTACCTGTCCCCCAGACTCTCCATAAAAAGGGGTTTGATTTAAAATAATAATTCCTTCATCGTTTTCATTCAATTCATTTACTTCTTTGTTATCCTTTAATAATGATAAAATAATACCTTCTGCTTGATCAGTCTCATATCCTAGGAATTCTGAAGGACCCAATCGATCTTTTATCGAGAACCAAATATCATCTACCGCACTATCACCTGAGCCTTTCCAATTTTTTTTAGCAAGTTCTTTACTTTCTTTCATTAAACTTTGAAATTTATCAATATCAATTGTCAAAGATTTATTTTTTAAAATATCTTGCGTAAGATCCAATGGAAAACCGTAGGTATCATAGAGTTTAAAAGCTACTTCCCCAGATAATATCTTGTCTATTTTAGTTATTTCTTCATTTAATATTCTGATACCTCTATCTAAAAGTACTAAGAATTTTTCTTCTTCCATTCTTAATGTTTCTTTTATGAGAGACTCTGCTCTTTCTATTTCTGAATAATTACCTTTCATCTCATCTTTTAAAGTTTTAAAAATATTATAAAAAATAGGTTCTTTAGAACCAAGAAGATGAGAATGCCTCATTCCTCTTCTCATAATTCTTCTCAGGACATAACCTCTTCCTTCATTTGATGGCAAAACTCCCTCAGCAATTAAAAAAGAACTTGCTCGTAAGTGATCTGCTATTACTCTAAAACTTGCTAAATTATCGTTATGAGGCTCTACTTTTAAAATTTCTGCAGTAGAATTTATTATTTTTTTGAAGTGATCAGTTTCATAGTTATCGTGTGTTCCTTGAAGTAATGCAGCAATTCTTTCTAAACCCATTCCAGTATCAACTGATGGTTTTGGTAGATTAATTCGCTTATCTTTTGAAATTTGCTCATACTGCATAAAGACCAAATTCCAAATTTCTATAAATCTGTCCCCATCCTCATTTTTAGTTCCTGGTAATCCACCTTCTAAATGGACTCCGTGATCATAAAATATTTCTGAACAAGGACCACAAGGTCCTGTTTCACCCATAGACCAAAAATTATCAGATGTTGCTATCCTTATGATTTTATCTTCGCTTAACCCAGCAATTTTTTTCCAGTAATTAAAGGCTTCGTCATCGTCATGGTATACAGTTACATAAAGCCTGTTCTTATCTAAACCAAATTCTTTTGTTATTAAATTCCATGCAAGTTCTATAGCTCTTTCTTTAAAATAATCGCCAAAAGAAAAGTTTCCCAACATTTCAAAAAAAGTATGATGTCTTGGAGTATAGCCAACATTTTCAAGATCGTTATGCTTGCCGCCTGCTCTTACACATTTTTGAGATGTTGTAGCTCTTTGATAGTCTCTCTTTTCTAGTCCAGTAAACACATTTTTAAATTGGACCATTCCAGAATTAGCAAACATCAATGTTGGGTCATTGTTTGGAACTAAATTGCTAGATTCAACTATTTTATGATCATTTTTTTCAAAATAATATAGAAATGCTGACCTAATTTCATTTAATGTTTTAGCCATATTTAAACAAAATACAGCATTTTTGTGTGATGTCTACACTTCTGAAGGGAAAAAAGGCGCCCAATAGAGCGCCTTTTTTTAATAACTAAAAGTTATCTGCTAATTCTTTTTAGTAGGAACTTCTTCCTCTTTTTTCTGCGCCTCAAGTTTTTCTTCACTTAAGGGATTACCTTCAATCTTCTTTGAAATAACGCCAGCTTTTTCTCTGATAGCCATTTCAATTTCAGCAGCAGCTTTTGGATTTTGTTCAAGGTAAAGTTTAGCATTCTCTCTACCTTGACCAATTTTTTCACCTTTGTAAGCGTACCAAGCTCCAGATTTTTCAACAATCTCGGCTTTGGCACCAAGGTCGATTAGTTCCCCTACTTTACTAATTCCTTTTCCATACATTAAGTCAAACTCAACGACTTTAAATGGTGGTGCAACTTTATTTTTAACAACTTTTACTCTTGTTGTGTTTCCAACAATTTGCTCTTTATCTTTTATTGCTCCAATTCTTCTAATGTCCATTCTTACTGAAGAGTAAAATTTCAAAGAATTACCTCCAGAAGTTGTTTCTGGACTTCCAAACATTACACCAATTTTCATTCTTATTTGGTTAATAAATATAACCATTGTATTAGTTCTTGAAATTGATCCTGTTAATTTTCTAAGAGCTTGAGACATTAGTCTTGCTTGAAGACCAACATGGTGATCTCCCATATCTCCTTCAATTTCTGCTCTTGGAGTTAATGCTGCAACTGAGTCGACTACTAAAACTGACATTGAGCCAGATTTGATTAAAGTATCAGTTATTTCTAATGCTTGTTCACCAGTGTCCGGTTGTGAAATAAGCAACTCCTCTGTGTTAACTCCTAATTTTTTTGCATAAACTGGATCTAATGCATGTTCTGCATCAACAAATCCACAAATTCCACCTGCTTTTTGCGCTTCAGCAACAACTTGTAATGCTAATGTAGTTTTACCAGATGACTCTGGTCCATAAATTTCAACAATTCTGCCTTTTGGTAATCCACCTATTCCAAGTGCCAAGTCTAAGCTCAAAGATCCAGTAGAAATGGACTCAATATCCATTGCTTTTTGTTCTCCAAGCTTCATCACAGAGCCTTTTCCAAAGCTATCTGTTATCTGGCTAATTGCTGCATCTAGTGCTTTATTTTTTTCTTTATCTTCCAATTCTTTATCTTTTGTGGATTTCACCACTTTTAAGTTATTTTTAGTCATTTTTTGCCTCGTTTTTTTCATTTATTAACATTCGAATCATGAAAATAAATGTACACATTTTGTTCTCATTAGCAATATTTTTTTAAATTTAGGGCTAGAAGTCGCTATTTATCTAAGTTTTAGATATTCACTATTTAATAAACCTGCAGACTTTAAGAGTTTATATTGAGCTAATAAATAATTTCTTTCAGCTTCAGCAAGATTTATTTTAGCATTTATTAGATTTGATCTTGATTGCAGAACATCAAACGTAGATCTGTTCAGCCCACTCTCATATTCAAAGCTAATTCCCTCGTTTGCTATTTCTGCAGCTTTAACTTGTGATTGTACAGCTCTAAGTAGACTTTTAGAAGACTCTAAAGTGGACCAAGCTGCAGTAACACCTTGAGTATTATTTCTAAAAGCATTCTCTAACAGTAATTTTTTCATTCCTTTAACTTGAAGATTTTTATTTATATTAGATTTATTTTTTCCTCCGAATTGAAATGGCCAACTTACTGTTGCTTGTAGTACATCTTTTTCTCTTTCATCATAAGTTGCGCTTAGATCATCAGTATATGATCTTTCAAGTGAAAGTTTTGCTGTCGGAGATAAATCTGATCTTGCAATTTTAACATCTAATTCAGACTGTCCATATTCTATTTCAGCAATAATAAGATCGGGACTTTTTTGTTCAGAAATTTTTTTTGCATCAACTAAACTTGAAGGTAATGGAACTTCAGAATTATAAATTTTTTTTAATTTTTCATTGCTGTTGATTGGTCCAATTATATTTTCGTAAGCTAATTTGCTGGTTACTATATAATTTTGTGCTCCAATATAACCTGCTTGTGCCCCTGATAAAGAAGATTGGGACTGTGCTAAGTCAGTTGCAGTTATTTGAGCTCTAGATAGTCTTGCATTATCTATTTCGAATTGTCTTTGGAGAAGGTTAACATTTTCTTCATTAATACTTAGTTTTTCATAAGCAAGGATTAAACCTGTATAAGCCTCAATTGCTTTCATAAAAACATCTTGCTCTTTTTTAATAAGTTGTGCTTCAGATAAGTTTAGTCCTAATTTACTTTTTTCGTATTTTGTACCACGTTCACTACCATCTAAAAGTGTTTGTTCTAACTTTACAGAAGATGTCATTGGATTTGTATTAGTTATAGAAGCATCAGTACCATCTTGATTTGTTAATTTATTGGTATCTTCAAAACTTTTAGTGCCTGAAAGAGTTAAAGTTGGAAAAAAATCACTTTTAGAAATATTTAAGACTTCCTTTTGAACTTCTAAATTTTTTCTCTCAGCTTTGAGCTCTAAATTGTTCTGGTAGGTCTGTTTTAATGCATCACTTAAAGTTGCAGCATTTACTGGTAGTATAAAAGCTATTAAGCAAAAAGTGATTAAAGTGATTATTTTCATTGATTATATTTTATTGATTTAATTTGATGATTTCTATTTAAATTTAATACAATTGAAGAATATTTTGGAGCAAATTTAAACATATTTTGTGTGACCCTTTGGTAAGTTTGCATAAAAGTTAATACCTCGTTTTTGCTCATAACTTTACTATTTGCTTTATTTTTTGAGTTTAATTTTAGTAACGCCTCCTGTTTAAGTCTCCAAGTCTGCAATAATTTGAAATTTCCAGCTTTTAAAAATAACAAACAGTCTAATTTAGAAAATAATTTTTTATATTTTGTTTGTAGTTGAGCATTTACATATTTCCTCCATCTTAAATTTTTATCTGCTGTTCTTTCAAGAGAATTAATCGATTTTTTTAAAGTTGAATTTTTTTCTGCTCTAGCTCCTACACACCATCCTTCAAAGATTATAACATCTGGTACCTTTTTAACTAGATACCAGGACTTTCTTTTTAATCTATCATCTATTGCCTTATTAAACTTAGGAAGTCTCTGTTGATTGAATTGCTTTCCCTTTGTTTTTTTTAGAAGATTAAAAATAAAATTTATGTCGTGGGTACCTGGAACACCTCTGGTCATTAATAAGGGATGAATTTTTTTAGATAATTTTATTCTATCTTTTCGTGTTTTATACAAATCATCAATTGATATTTTAAAAACATTTAACTTAAAATATTTTGTTAAAATGATTCTTAGAATAGAACTAATTGTTGTTTTACCAGTTCCTTGACCTCCTGCTAAGCCTATTAAGTAAGGTTTAGATTTATTTGTTCTATTATTTATCCAGAAACTAATTGGAATTAGAAAAGATTTAATCATCTTTTCTTTATTTTTAAATTTTTCCTTTGTTGTTTCTTGAAATCTTATAAACTTAAAACAGTCTTTACTAACTTTTTTATAACACTCAGTAATTGATTGCATAAAAAATTTATTGTTTTTGATCTAAAGGATGATTTTTACCATCATTCACTGGTACATCTTCAATTTCAAAAGGCTCCACACCTTCTATACAAGCAATATTTACACCAAATATTTTTGGATTGCTTCTAGGTCTATTATGAGTGTGAATTCCACAAATAGAGCAAAAGTAATGTTTGGCAGTATTAGTATAAAACTGATAAAGTGATAACTTATCTTCCCCTTTAGTAAGTTTAAAATCATCAGGACCAAGTACTCCAATAATATAACCTTTTTTTTTGCATATTGAACAATTGCAACGCATGATTTTTTCAATACCACTCAAAGGCATCTTAACTTCTGCTTCTATTGCACCACAATGACAGGATAATTTTTTCATATTTTAATCTCCTAAAAATTTATCTTTTATTATCTTTTAAATAATTTTTATATCTTTCGTAACTTTCTTTTGGCCAAGTATTTTTTAAATCATACATTTTTTCAAAACAATTTGCATCATCGGTAAGTTTTAACCATGGATCTTTATCTTTTGTAAATATATGCGCTTCAGGAGGAAAGTTTTCGGAATTATCTAAAGTTTTAGTTCTAACTGTTGATCGACCAACTGCAGTAGCATAATCTGTATAAATATAAGTACCACATTTGTTACAAAAATAAGCTCTTGAGGTAGCTCCACTACCTGTTTTAAGTTCAGTTGACGAAATATTGCCCTCTATAATTAAAGTATTATCTAGAACACTCGTATTAATAACATAAGAAGATCCAGTTATAATTTTACAATCTTTGCAATGGCAAGCTTGGGTGAATAGAGGCTTCTCAGTAATTCTATATTTAACCTGACCACAAATACATCTTCCTGTTAAACTTTCTTTTTTTTCCATTTATTATTTTCAAACTATTTGTAGTTAAAGTTATCCACATGTATACAACATGTGGTTTCGATGTTCACGTTTTGATTCACTTTTGATTCAGTTACAGACTCAAAATACAACCTGATTGACACTATTGAATAACTTAGATATTAATTAGAACAAAATAAGAACATTTATGAAGCTAACTATACCTTACTATTTACATAAAGCTGGCGCGGGTTTTCCGTCCCCTGCTACAGACTATATTGAGGAAGATATCGATTTAAATGTTCATTTAATCAAAAATGTTCCAGCAACTTTCATCATAAGAGTTCAAGGGAAATCAATGGTGGATGTTGGAATTAATGATGGAGATCTATTAGTTGTTGATAAAAGTTTAACACCAAAAAATTTCTCAACAGTTATTGCAAATGTTCATGATGAACTAGTTGTTAAAAGTTTAGTTCAAGAAAGAGATAAAAAATTTTTAACA
Source organism: uncultured Pelagibacteraceae bacterium (assembly GCA_902528135.1). GTDB lineage: Bacteria > Pseudomonadota > Alphaproteobacteria > Pelagibacterales > Pelagibacteraceae > Pelagibacter. Next base: position 12,031 of record CABZRS010000018.1, read on the forward strand.
TCAGGTTCTAAAGAATTTACAGATCGAATTTTAATTAATGAAGATGAAGATATATTTATTTGGGGAGTTGTAACTTATGTCATCCATTCAGTATACTAAAAAAATAGCACTTATTGATTGTAATTCTTTTTATGTTTCTTGTGAAAGATTATTCAATCCTAAAATAAGAAAAAAACCTGTTGTAGTTTTATCTAATAATGATGGTTGTATAATTTCAAGATCAACTGAAGCAAAGGCTTTAGGTATTAAAATGGGAGAGCCTTACTTTAAAGCAAAAAATATTATTGTTAAAAATAAAGTTGAAGTTTTTTCATCTAATTATTCTTTATATGGAGATTTATCTAGAAGAGTAATGAGAACGCTAAAAAGATTTAACTCTGCTATTGAAGTTTATTCTATTGATGAAGCATTTTTAGATTTATCAAATTTTCCAGATAGTGAGGTTGAAAGAGTTGGAAAAGAAATTAGAGAAACAGTTTTAAAGTGGACAGGTATTCCAACTAGTATTGGAATTGCTAAAACAAAAACTTTAAGTAAAGTTGCAAATCATATTGCAAAGAAAAAAAAGTCAGGTGTAACAAGTTTAATAGGAATTGAAAATATTGATCCTATATTAGAAAAAGTTGAGATTAATGATGTATGGGGTGTGGGAAGACAGTTAACAAAGTTTTATCATAAAAATGGAATTTATAACGCAAAACAATTAAAGAATAAGTCAAATACCTGGATAAAGAAAAACTCCAATGTTTTAGGGTCAAGAACTGCAATGGAGTTAAGGGGAGTTCCTTGTATTGATTTAGAAACAACACAAACAAAAAGAAAAAGCTGCGTAGTATCTCGTTCTTTTGGTCAAAGAATTGAGAAATACCAAGAATTGAAAGAAGCAGTTGCAAATTATTGTTTGAATGCGTCAGAAAAAATTAGATCTGAATCTTTAATTGCAAAGTCAATTACAGTTTTTGTTAGAACTAGTCCTTTTCAAAGTAGATTTGGATATTATTCAAACTCAAAGACAATAGATTTTGCAATTTCTACAAACAATAGTATTGAAATAGTTAAAACTGCTTTAGTTGCTTTAGACTCTATTTTTAAAAATGGTTACCGTTATCAAAAAGCAGGTGTGATGCTTACTGGTTTATCTAATGAAGATCGTAGTAAGAACCTATTTTATTCTGAAAAAGACGAGAAAATAAAGGGTTTAATGAAGTCTATTGATAATACGAACTATCGGTATGGAAGATCCACATTAAGTCTTGCAAGTGCTGGTGTTCAAAAAAGATGGAACATGAGAAGAGAGCATTCTTCTAAAATAGATACAGCTGATTTCTACCTACTACCAACAATCAGGACTTAATTTAAAGGTGCTAAAACAATCTTAATATTCTCTACTTTTTTATCGGAACTGTCAAATATCCCCATACCCTCAAATAAACCGCCATTAGCTTTTAAAATAATGGTAACATGCGAAGTATCATCGGTATCTAAATCTAATTTTCCATCAATTACTATTAAATCATCTCTACGTTGTTGAATTTTAATTTTTTTGCGGTGCTTGTCAGATATAATATTACTAAGTCCAACTTTATCATAAAAATATTTACCTTTTTGAAAGTTTATTAAATCAGAAACTATGAATTGATCATATATAATTTTATTTGTTTTTTTTTCAATATTTAACCAGTACCAACTAAGTAAATATTTTCCTTCAATCTTAAGTTTATATGAAGGTAAATTATTGCAATCATGCCACAATGCAGTTTTTTTACATGTCAAACCTCTCTTAAAAGAATCGTAATAAAGTACTTGGGGCTTAATAGGATCAAATCTATTTCCATTGTAAATTCCAAATCTAAAAGCAACTCCAGGATTTTTACCCTTATGAGCTACGGGTATTGAAGAATTAATTCCTTTATGTTCATATAATTTGTCTTCGTTTACCCATAAATTTATAAACCCATCTTCCGCAAATGACCAGTTAACATGCATTAAAAAATCAAGCCAATTATTTCTTTTTTTATTTAATTCAATAGTAGGTATAATAATTTGTTCTTCAACACTGTATTCTGGAACTGTACCGTTTTCTCTTATATAACAAGTTTCTCTAAATAATGTTAAACCCTCCTCTTTAATTCTAAATCCTAATCTTAGACCAACTTCTTCACCAGGATCTTTACATGACGGATATTTTTTATTTCTATATTTAGAACCTCCTAATTCTTTGAATTGACCAGTTAAAGTCCATGCTTCGTCAATATGATTTGTATCTTTAGGCAAATACATTGACCATGCATACCAAACCTCTCCATGATCTCCTTTATATTTTTTATTTAAAGGTTTAAAAAAACCTACTTCAGATCTTCCCATAGAGCCTATCTTTTTTCCTCTCGGACAATCCTCTTTTGAACAGTCTCCGTCTCTCATTTCAAATCTCAATGAATATTTACCATCCCGTACGATTTTATTCTCGTATCTTAAATTCCAAGGATTTTGTGAAATTAGACCATGGGTTTCTGGTTTTCCCCAATTGCCTGTTTTTTCAAGCCATTTTAATTTTTTTTCATGCTTAAAAACGTAATTCTTTTCAAGATATTTTTTTGGAATATCACTTGAGTACCCATAGTTAACAAATACTAAACATAAAAATATAGAAGTTAGGATTATCTTCATTTTTTTAAACAATTCGGATTAAAACCAATAAGATCATCGGTGCCATCTTTTAGCTCCTTTTTTCTTTTTTCTTCATATTAATATGCCACTTTTCTGCATAAGAATTTGATGACGCTAAAAATAAGATTAAAAAAAATATTAAACTGATTTTTTTCATTTGAATATTTTAGTTAAGTTTTAAATTTTTTATTGAACCATCTTTATAAGTAAACTCTACCTCTTCTTTTGAAATAGACTTTATTGATGTAAAACCATCATATTCAGTTATAAATTCGTTTAATTTTTTTCTACTTTTCTTTGACATTTTTTTACCTGGTGCGTTTACACCTACATCAATGATTAATTCAGCACCATTTAGAAAAGCATTTACATAAGCTTTTATTGGAGGACCACAGGTCATAGCCTCTGTCAACCAAATTGGCTTATCAATATCAACGCTTTTTAACAAATCTGCAAATTCATCAATCCAAAGCTGTTTATCACACTGACCATCTGGACCACTTATATGGTGAATGTTTGCAATATCAAAATGATCCTTAATTTTTGGCAAAGCTGATTTCCAGTATTTTTTATTTTCTGGAAACATTCCTGCAGCACCAGCCATAACAATAACTGCATCTGGTTGCTGTTCTTTAATTACTTTTGAAGAAAAATTAAAAATTTCAACAAAATCTTCCTCACTTCCTTTAAAAAACATATCAAACTCAGGTTCATTCATTACATCCCAATATATAATTGGTTTTGTTAATCCAGGCATATCATTTGAACCATCTCCATCATATCGATCCACCAATTTTATAAGAAAAGTTTTATAATCTTCCATTGAACATGGTTTACTCAAATATTTGGTAAAATGTTTTCCAAATGGACTTCTGGCTTTTTTTCTTTTACAAGATTTTTGATCCCAATTTGTATGAGGCCAGATGGTTGCTAAAATTGTTTGATTGTGATCTTGAGCATAAACAACATATTTGTCTGCCTCTCCCCAAGTAAACTTTCCTTTTTCTTTTTCAATATGGTTCCAAATAAAAGGTCCCGGATGAGGTCTAACCCATTGACCATCTTTACCTCGCATTTTTTTATCACGTATTTCAGTTAACTCTCCAAATCTTGAGTTTGCAAAAGATGAATTTGGAATCAGATTAAAAAAAATAATGAATAAAATAAATTTAATAAACATTTTTATTTTTATTTTGGATCTCCTTGACCACCTGGATTTGGACCCGGATCACCTGGAGGAGGAGCTCCTGGTTGACCTGGACCTGGATCACCCGGAGCACCTGGACCTCCCATTGCTCCTTCAACAGCTCCACCAATATCTCCCATAGCACCACCCATGCCACTCATGTCGCCCATGGCTCCACCTGGATCACCCATTGCTCCTGGATTACCCATAGCTCCTCCCATGTCGCCCATGGTTCCTGCCATTTGTCCTCCTGCTTGACCAGCCATAGCTCCAGCCATTGAGCCACCCATTACACCGCCCATTCCTTCTTTCATAGCTCCGCCCATGGCTTCACCCATAGCTCCGTCGCCCATACCTTCCATTCCCATTGCAGCTCCCATAGCATGAGAACCCATTGCTGAAGCAGCAGCTCCTTGAGCAGACATCGCTGCCCCCATTGCAGCACCTGCCAAGCCTGATCCTGCTTCGTTAGCTGACATAGCAGCTCCTGCTACTGAACCCATCGCTTTTCCAGGATCTATTCCTGTTCCCATCGCTGCAGATACTTGTCCTAAATTCATTCCACCTTTCATCATGGCAGAGTCCATTGCGCCCTCCATACCTTTAGAGTTTCCCATGATATCTCCAAGCTTTGCTCCTTCTGGTCCAGCTGCTAAACCCATGCTAGCTGCCATTTCGGGGTTCATTTGTGCATCTAAATTCATTTCTCCCATACCAACCATTCCACCACTCATCGCTGCAAGGCCCATGTCTCCACCTTCCATTCCCATGGCGCCACTCAAACCTTTCATTCCCTCAGCTCCCATTGCAGCCATAGTTCCTTGGTTAACTAATCCAACTTCCATCATGTCTCCCATTTGACCAGCAGATAAATTTCCTGTTTTTGCTAAATCAGCAACACCTTGAACAGCTTTGCTTCCAAGTCCAGCAACGTTAGTTGACATTACAGCAGTCAAATCCATTCCAGACATTCCAGCAGCTCCCATACTCGCAACCATTCCAGGAGTTAATCCTGTCTGTAAAGCCATATCTGCCATTCCTAGTTTATCCATTTCTCCAACTTCCATTCCAGTCATGCTTGCCATAGCTTCGCCCATATCTGCTTTAGTCATGTTTTCCATAACTCCAACCATCATTGTACCTGCTGGATTACTTGGATCTAATGCTAAACCCATACCTATAGCTGTCATTCCCTCAGGTGGCGCCATTGCACCAGGTAATCCCCCAGCTAAAGATGGTTTGGCCATTACCATTGCGCCCATCATCATCCCTGTCTCACTTATATTTTCTGGCATTTTTAAAGCTTCTGGAGAAGCCATATTATTTGCAAATGAATTTTCCATTGCCATTCCTTTTTGAATTGCATTTTGTTCTTTGGGTGCTTTTCCAGATATTGCCTGACTTATCATTCCAACTGTTCCCGACATTGCAGAAGTAATTCCAACTTCAGGATTTGAAAATGCTGTTGCTAATGATTGAGCCATTTGTTCCATTCCCATATCTGCCATTGCTTTTCCAATTTCCTGCATTCCCTCTATGCCATCCATACCTTTTGCCATATCTACCATGCCTTCAATTCCTATATTAGCCTCCATACTTTTCATCATATCTTCGCCCATGCCTTTTGCGCTCATGGTTGCTACTAATGCACCTGTCATTGTTTTGCCCATTTCACCCATCGCTTCAGGATTAGCAGCTAATGTCTCGAGTGCAGCTGTTGCAGCACCTACAGGCAAAGCATCCAAAGCTCCTGCCATCATTGCTGGATCCATTCCCATTTCTGCTACATTCATTGAAGCAAAATTTCCTGGACTAAAATTTTCCATATCAAAATTTGCTGTACCTGTGATAGCTTCCATGCTGACTAAACCCGATTTGGCTAAACCTTCCATAGCAACTCCCATTCCAATTCCTTGACTATCAAGAGATCCCATCATTCCTTTCGCGTCAAATCCAGCAGCATCAAGAGCATTCATTTGTCCAGCCATTTTTTGAAGAGAAACAACTTTTCCTGCTCCCATTTGTCCAGCTATACTAGATAGTGCTGCCATTTCATCTGGGGAAAAATCTTTTGAAAAATCAATTCCTGACATATCTAAAGCTGCTGGATCTGGAATAGCTCCTAGAGCCATGTCAGCAACTCCTTCAACGAGAGACATTGCTTGAACAGCAGAAGTAATATCTCCTTTTGCCAAACTTTCAGTCGCAAACGCCATTGCATTTTCAGCCTGTGCAATTGATACATCTAAAGCTTTACCTATATCACTTTCTGCTTCTCCTAGCGCTTCTGTTGCACCAAAAATATTTTCTGCAACTTTATTAGCATCTGCTGCCAATTGATCTGCTGCAGCTTGAGCAGAACTACCCGCTGCCTCAGAAATATTAGCCATTGATGAAATATCATTTGCTTTTGCAAATAAGTTAAAAAATAATAAAAATAGAAAAAAAGATTTAATTAAAATTTTTATAATCATTTAGAAGCTTCCTCAACTTTTTCTTGTGCTTTAATTGTTGCAGCTCGCTGAGCATTTACTTTAGCTGTTGCAATCTGTTTTTTTAACCTAGCTAACACAGCAGCACGTTCAGTTATTTCAGGAGTTAACTCTTT
>CABZRS010000019.1 GCA_902528135.1 uncultured Pelagibacteraceae bacterium
CAATTGGAGAAACAAATTTTCCAAGAAGTATTCCAAATTTAAACCACAATATATTAAGAGGAGTTAATAATCTTGAGTTCTGTATTCCTAAAATAAAAAAAATACTTGATAAAATTAATGACCATATTCTGATACCCTGGTCGTTTATTAATGGATAAAGACTAACGATTAAAAAGAAAATACAAAAAACTATACCAAAACTTTTATTTGAACCAACTATAATTTTACTCATTAGATTGATTATACAACAGATTTCTGAGGCTTCATATCTTCTTTACTAATTCCAGCAATTTGAACGGGCTTTTTCATTGCATCTCTTCTAAATGGTTCACCTAATTCTTGATTTAAAATTACCTCTATAAATGTAGTAATTCCTTTTTTTTGATCCTCACATGATTGTTTAATTGCTGCAGTTGTCTCTTCCATAGTTTTAACAGCAACTCCTTTTAATCCACATGCGTTAGCAACTTTGGCATAACTTAATTCAGGGTCTAATTCTGTTCCAATAAAATTGTCATCAAACCATAAAATAGAGTTTCTCTTTTCTGCTCCCCATTGATAATTTCTAAATATAACCATTGTAATTGCCGGCCATTCTTCTCTTGCACAAGAACTCATTTCATTCATACTTATTCCAAATGCACCGTCACCAGCAAAACCGATTACAGGTGTGTCAGGACATCCAATTTTAGCACCCAATATTGATGGAAAACCGTATCCGCATGGTCCGAATAAACCTGGTGCAAGATATTTTCTTGGTTTCTCGAAAGTTGGATATGCATTACCTATTGCACAATTATTCCCAATATCGCTTGATATAATTACGTCATCAGGCATTCCAGCTTGAATTGCTCTCCAAGCCTGTCTAGGTGACATTCTATCTGAATCTCTTTCTCTTGCTTCTTTATTCCAAACAGTGCCCGGGTCATCATCTTCATGATCTAAACTTGTTAGTGTTTGCAACCAAGCTGACTTTGTTTTATGAATTATATTTTTTCTTTCTTCTCTTCCATTATCTCCAGCTGTTGATGAAAGTTTTTCCAAAATTTGCTGAGAAACCATTTTAGCGTCACCACATATACCAACTGTCACTTTTTTAGTAAGACCGATTCTATCTGGGTTCATATCAACCTGAATAATTGTTGCATCTTTTGGCCAATAATCAATTCCATATCCAGGTAGTGTTGAAAATGGATTAAGTCTTGTCCCTAATGCTAAAACTACGTCAGCTTTTGAAATTAATTCCATTCCAGCCTTAGATCCATTATATCCTAATGGACCAACCGCTAAAGGATGACTTCCTGGGAAACTGTCATTGTGTTGATAGCCATTACATACAGGAGCATCTAATTTTTCTGCAATTCTTTTACAATCCTCTATTGCATTACCAATTACCACACCCGCTCCAGACAATATAACCGGGAATTTTGCATCAGATAAAAGTTTTGCTGCTTTTTCAATTGCTTCTTTTCCTCCACCTTGTCTTTCAAATCTTACAATTGGTGGTAATTCAATATCAATTACCTGGGTCCAATAATCTCTTGGGACATTTATTTGGGCTGGTGCTGAACCTCTAAATGCTTTTTCTATTACTCTATTTAATACCTCTGCCATTCTTGAGGGATCTCTCACCTCTTCTTGATAGCAAACCATATCTTTAAATAAATTCATCTGTTCTACTTCTTGAAAACCACCTTGACCCATAGTTTTATTTGCTGCTTGAGGTGTAACTAGTAATAAAGGTGTATGGTTCCAGTAAGCTGTTTTAATCGGTGTAACTAATCCAGTTATTCCTGGCCCATTTTGAGCAATAACCATTGACATTTTTCCTGTTGCTCTTGTGTAACCATCCGCAATTAAGCCACCATTAGTTTCATGAGCAACATCCCAAAAAGTAATTCCTGCCTTAGGAAATAAATCGGATATTGCCATAAAAGCTGATCCTATTATTCCAAACGAGTGTTCAATTCCATGCATTTGAAGAACTTTTATAAATGCTTCTTCTGTTGTCATTTTAGTCATAGTTCAGCCTTTCTAATTCTTTTTTTTATTTGTCAAAGTGCCCGATTAATATATAAGATTGAGCGAATTTCAAATAAAGAAATCGTCACAATGTCAAATACTGATATAATAATACATGATGAAAAAGACAACGTTGGCGTAGTTGTTATAGAAAAAATAAACCCTAAACAAGATTGTAATTGTTGGATAATGGAAAATGATAAGTCTGTTTCAATACAATCAAAAGATGAAATTCCATTGGGTCATAAGATTGCAATGGTAGATCTAAATGAGGGTGACACTATTATGAAATATGGTCATGATATTGGGGAAGTAGTAAAAAATATTAAAAAAGGTGAACATGTTCATGTTCATAACGTAAAAACAAAAAAATGGTAATTAATGGAAATTCCAAATAGTTTTTTAGGATATAAAAGAGAAAATGGCCGTGCTGGAACACGTAATCACGTTATAATTCTTCCTGTAGACGACATTTCAAATGCATGTGCAGAAGCTGTTGCAAACAATATTAAAGGTACAATAGCTCTACCTCACTCTTATGGGCGACTGCAGTTTGGTGCAGATTTAGAACTTCATTTTAGAACAATGATTGGTACAGGAAAAAATCCTAATGTTGCAGCTGTTATAGTTGTAGGTATTGAACCTAAATGGACAAAAAGGATCGTTGATGCAATTGCAACAACTGGCAAACCAGTTGAAGGATTTAGTATAGAAGGAGTTGGAGATATAGATACTATTGCTAAAGTTTCAAAAAAAGCACAAGAGTTTTCAATGTGGGCATCAGAAAAACAAAGAGAAGAGTGTCCAATGAGTGATTTATGGATTTCAGTAAAATGTGGAGAGTCTGATACAACATCAGGATTAGCATCTAATCCTACTGTTGGAAATCTTATGGATAAGTTAGAACCACTTGGTGTTCATTTATGTTTTGGTGAGACTTCTGAGCTTACAGGAGCTGAAATAGTTTGTGAAAAACGAGGCAAAACACCGGAGGCTCAAGCAAAGTTTAAAAAGACGTGGAATGATTATAATGATTTTATTCTTAAAGAAGCAACAGATGATTTATCAGAAAGTCAACCAACTGCAGGTAACATTGCTGGTGGATTAACTACTATTGAAGAAAAAGCATTTGGTAATTTTCAGAAAATTGGCGGATGTCAGTTTATTGATGTTCTAGAGCCAGCCGAGGAACCAACGAAAGGAGCGGGTTTATACTTCATGGATACATCTTCAGCTGCTGCTGAATGTGTTACTTTACAAGCTGCAGGGGGTTTTAATATTCATTTATTCCCAACAGGACAAGGTAATATTATAGGTAATCCTATTGAACCTGTAATTAAATTGACAGCAAATCCTCTTACAGCAAAAACTATGAGTGAACATATTGATGTAGATGTTTCTAAAATTTTATCTAGAGAAATGAATTTAAGTCAAGCTGGAGATGAGTTAATCAAATCAACCCTAAGGGTTGCAAATGGAAGGTTAACTTGTGCTGAGTCCCTTGGTCATAAAGAGTTTGTTATGACTAAATTATACAGAAGCGCTTAATTATTTTTTTAGTTTTGCTAGTCTTTTGTCATCCCAATTAGAGTAAACTCTTCTAATCATTGCAGCTCCTACTCCAAGCACTACAGCAAGAAGTACGGAAGTTAGTCCATAAAATACCGGCAAATCTTTAGAAAAATTTAATATAAATTCACTTAATGGTCCTAAATTATTAGTACCATTGATTATAGTGTTTACTGTCTTTTCATCTTTAATAAAAGTATCATAAGCAATTGCTATACCAACTAATAATAATAATATTGCTAAAATAGTTTTAAATTCTGAGCTATCAATCTTTTCTCCAATTTTTTGTCCAAACTGAACACCGATTATCGAACCTAAAATTAAAACAGTAACTAATATTAAATCTATGGTTCCATAATTCAACGCGTGCAAAATTGTAACTATCGCACTGATAAATATAGTTACAAAAAGGGAAGTACCTGGAATTAATCTTGTTGGCATCCCAATAATATAAATCATTGCTGGTACTAAAATGAAAGCACCGCCTATCCCCATAATTGCGGCGATGAAACCAACTATCAGACCGATCATTATTGGTGTAAATGCACTTTCATAAAGTTGCGACTTTTTAAAACGCATTCTTAAAGGAAGACCGTGTATCCAATAATGTTTATGTAGTTTCTTTTTTTCAGTTATTTTTTTTCTTGCTTTATCAATTTCTGATACACCTTGAATAAGCATAAAGGTTCCTAAAATTGCAAGTATGTACATATAAGCTAAAGAGATAACTACATTGATTTTTCCAATATCTTTGAAATATGAAAAAGTTATAATTCCAAGTATTGTTCCGACAGTTCCTCCTATGACAATCATTAGTCCCATTTTGTAATCGAGTGTTCCTTTTAGATAATGAGTTGTAGATCCAGAGACTGAGGTTCCTAAGATATTACTGGCTTCATTAGGAACTGCATAAATAGGAGGCACACCTAAAAAAAATTAAAAAAGGTGTCATCAAAAATCCTCCACCTACTCCAAATAAACCAGATAAAATTCCTACAACTAAACTTAGACCAAATATAAAAAGTAAATTTATTTCAACTTGTGCAATTGGAAGAAAATACTCCATTTAAAGTAATTATTCCTCTAAGAATATAAAGTCAATAAATATGAATGTTTTTAGATAAAATTCTGAGCAGTACTAAGAAGAATGATGCCCCAAGCAAAGAAGATAAACAGGTATAAAAATGATTTAATTATTTTACTTAGTTGATTTTCAAAGAATAAAGGAAGTTTTTTTAAATTATGATTTATTATTTGAAACATATTCGCGGAATACCATAAGTTGCAATAAATGCAAATTATATTTAAAAAATAGTTGCTCCAAAGACTTTAATTTCATCTCCCTCTTCTCCGAGAACTAGTCTTCCTAAAAAGTCCCCGGGTATCTTCGTGCTAGTCTGTTTATATAAAACAGTTATGTAAAGACCTCTTCTTAGACAGCCTATAGCTTTACATCCTTCAGCTAAACTTGAAATCAAATCGTTATTTGCCCATTGTTTTCCAAGTTCTACCTCATTAGCTCCATACATCATTTGAGATGACAAATCTCGAGTAAAGCCACCGTAATCTTTGATATTAGAGGACTTAACTAAGTTAGCCCACATTGGTTCAGCAATTTTAATAATTTCCTCGTCGGATTTATCTAAAAGAGCCATTTCTGTTTTAAATCAATTAAGAAGCTTCTTTTTTCTTTTCGTTCTCATCTACGATATGGTAAACGGGCACTTTCTCCAAAGTAAACTTTCCAGTTTTAGGATCACGTCTAGAAACTGTCAGACAGTGCCAATTATCATCATCAAGCTTCATATGATCACCTCTATAATAATAACCTGGCCATCTAGTTTCCTCTCTAAACATAGTGTGTTCTGTTACACACTGAGAAGTTAAAGCTCTATGTTTAAGTTCCCAAGCTCTCATCAATTGATGGTAGTCTTCCGCTCCAACATTTTCTAAATCCTCTTCAAGCCATTTGAGCAATTCTAGACCTTTTTTAAGCATATTTGCGTTAGTCATGTAATTTGTTGCTATTCCTCCAACGTACTCATCCATGATTCTTTGAAGTCTTTGAAGTCCCTGAATTGGAGAGATATAACTAGGAGAAACAGTTCCTCCAGTTATCTCATTTCTTCCAACAGTATAATTTTCAAGTGGTTTATAAACAGCAGTTTTAAAGTCCTCACATTGTTTATCGCTAACTTTAATGTCATTGGCTTTTTGATCTTCAATATATTTAACTGCAGCTTTTGCAGCTAAACGACCCTCTGTGAATGAGCCAGAAGAAAATTTATGTGCACTTCCTCCAACAGTATCTCCAGCTCCAAAAAGTCCTTCGATCGTTAACATCCTATTGTAACCCCAGAAATATTCTGGCGGCGATAAATCTTCTGGTCCGCTTACCCATGCACCTGAACATGTAGCATGAGAACCCATAACGTAGGGTTCAGATGTTGTTAATTCTGGATTTGTGTATTTTGGATCAATATTTTGTGATGCCCAAACAACCGCTTGACCAACTGTCATTCCTAAGAAGTTTTCCCAACCAACAGTTTCTAAATGTGGATCTTGGAAGGCTTCTGTTGTGACCATATGAATTGGGCCTCCACCTGACATAGTTTCTTGTATAAATGCATGATTTCTTAAACATGTAGGGGTTGGGTGATGGTCTATATATTCACCAACCAATTCTTTAGTTTGTTCATACCATTTCTTTTCATAATTCTCACCATTAGCATTTTGGGTATAAGTTTTTAAATGTAAGAAATATGCGCCAACAGGACCGTATCCGTCTTTAAATCTACATAATACAATTCTGTTCTCCATTTGAGTCATTTTAGCTCCTGCTGCAATTGGAAGTGCATATGCTGAACCATTACTCCAAGGAGCATACCAAGTTCTCCCCATACCCTCTCCAACAGCTCTTGGCTTAAATATGTGAGATGCTCCACCTGCAGCAACTATAACTGTCTTTGCTCTGAAAACATGAAAATCACCTGTTCTCATATTAAACCCTACAGCTCCACCTACTCTATTTTCTTTTTCTTCATCCATTAAAAGATGAGTGATCATTATTCTATTGTAAATCTTGTCAGCTGATTTCTTGGCAGCCTCAGCAACTATCGGTTTATAACTTTCACCATGAATCATAATTTGCCATTTACCTTCTCTTAAGTAACGACCAGTTTTTTCATTTTTCATCATTGGTAGGCCCCACTCATCAAACATGTGAACTGTTGAATCTACGTGTCGTGCCATGTCATAACCTAAATCTTCTCTTACCATTCCCATTAAGTCATTACGTGCGTATCTAACATGATCTTCAGGTTGGTTCTCTCCCCATTGCATACCCATATAGCAGTTAATTGCGTACAATCCTTGAGCAACCGCACCACTTCTATCTATATTTGCTTTTTCAACACAAACAATTTTCAAATCTCTTCCCCAGTGCCTTGCCTCAAAAGCAGCACCTGTTCCAGCCATTCCACCTCCAACTACTAGAACGTCACAATCTTCGTAATGTGTTTTATGTTTAGCCATTAATAATAAACTCCCTTTTTGAAAGTTTCTTTCGGAACTGATGGTAGTTCTCCATCAATATTTAAACCTTCTGGCTCAGTATATAATCTTTGAGAATTTATCTCTCCTTGATTTGGTTTGTCTCCTTCCGCAAGTTTAGGAATAAACTTTCCCCAAGGTTTAGTAGTGATTGGAGATACAAAATCTTTTGTAGTTCCATTTCTGAACTTGATTTTCCATGAGATAGTTCCTTTTTCTTCTTCTCTTCTTACTCTAACGCTGTGTCCCATTGGTGCGAAATCTGCATAACCTCTTACATCGATTGCATGATTAGGGCATGCTTTGACACACGAATAGCACTCCCAACAAAAGTTTGGTTCAATATTCTTAGCTCTTCTTATTGTTTCATCGATATGCATTATATCTGATGGACAAATATCTACACAGTGACCACAGCCATCGCATCTAGTCATATATACAAAAGTTGACATAATTTAATTTTTCTCCTTTTTAATTTTTATCATATTAATAGTGTTTTGGCTCTTCTCTTTTTATACCTAAGCCAAATTGCTCAGGTGCATCTGCTTCTGGTGGTAGATTATCTCTAGAACCATCAGCTTCTGCTAAATTTTTTTGTAGTGCTGCACCAGGTTTATAAAACATATGAGCAAATTTTGACCAATATACTCCACCAAATAAAACCAAATTTGCTACAATAAATAATGCTAAGAAAACCATATCATCATATCTTCCAATAAGATTTAGTGATTGTAGGTAAGACCATATCAAACCAAATAATGATGATGCTATTAATGCTAAAACAAATAAGTCAGCTTTAATCATTCTAAACCAAGGTTGTGCCTCAGAATAAACATCAACTCTTAGAAAGAACCAAAACCAAGATCCTCCTAATACAGTTAGTGCTGCTCCAATATGCCATATCATTGGCCACACTGTTGGAGTAGTAGACCCTGGAGATGTATAAAAGAAGATCATTACAACTGAACCTACCCAAAAAAGTATAGTTCCATACATTCCCATTACATGCGCCACTCTTCTTTTGCCAGCTCCAAGTTCTGATGTAGTAGCAATGTCGCTTGCTATAGTTTTTGAAATTACAGATATTCTCTCTCCTGTTGATAATGTTTTTGTAGCTGATAATTTTGCTTTTTTTGCATTATTAAAGAAATACTTCACATTTTTTTTATGAATAATATCCATAACTGTTCCAACTAGAATTAGTAAACCCATTAAAATAACAAAAGATTGCATCAAAAATGGTGGTACAGTCTCAGCAAGTATTAAAAATGGATTAGATGTTATCATAGTGAATTTGTTCCTTCCGCTTAAGATTTTTAGTACACTTATTTAAATAGATCAACCGCGATATAATGACATTTCAACAGCTAATAAAGGTAATTATTATTTAGTTTTACGTACATAATGTTGTTTCGAGGTAATTACACTTCTAACACCACCTTGGGGATTATCAACGTCTCCCGATCTTCTTGGAATCAGATGAATATGACAATGATTAATTGATTGTCCTGCAGTTTTACCAGAGTTTGATCCAACATTAAATCCTTCGATTGTATTATCTTTATATTCAAGTTTTTTTTTAAGTTCTTTTAGAAGAGCGTCACAAGCTAGAACTTCCCTGTTGTTTAGTTCAAAATAATTTTCTACATGTCTCTTTGGAACAATTAAAGCATGATACTTTGAAACAGGGTAAGTATCATAACTAGCGTAAGCCAATTCATTTTCTAGTTCAAAATCATTGTTGGATATATTACAAAATAAACATGGGTTATTGGGATCTCTCATTTTTAATTAAAAATATATTTTTCTTTTTTAAATTCTTTTTCAAAAGTTTTATACATTAAATTAAATATTTTGTTTTTCCTTTTCTTCCAATTGTTATCTACAATATAACTTGTGGAAACTACTCCTTTACCAGAACCAACAAGCAAGATTTCATCAAATTGATTTAATTCTTTTAGATAAATATTTTTTTTTATAATATTAAATTTTTTTTCATAAAATTTAAGGTTTGTTCCTCTATAATATTTATTTTTTGCTGAATAAATTTTATTTTTTTTAACAAATAATAAATTTGAAGTTCCAGTTTCAAATATTTTATCTTTTACACATAAAGCAATGTCTTCTTTTGAAGTATTCATTTTTGATAAGTGACCTAGTATTTTTTTGTATTTTAAATTTTTATATTCAGGTTTCACTCTTTCATAGTGGACTAATTTAATACCAAATTTTTGCTTAGGTTTAACTCTGTCTCTAAGTGATATTGAAATAGTTTTTTTATTTAAAGCAACTCTAAGTAAATGATTGTAAGATTTTGTTTTATCTATATTTTCATTTATTAATTTTAATATTTTACTTTTTATTCCTTTTTCATAGATCTTATAGGCCTTTAATGATTTTATTAAATTGTCAATGTGTGTTTTAAAAAAAAGAATTTTAGGTGGCTTATTATAGATCCACATTGTTGTAAAAACTCCATCCTTATTCCATAGATCATCAAACTCAATTTCTTTAAAGTTTTTACGCTGATAAGATTTTTTTAATAAGTATTTTACCATTATTTGTCAAAAAAGATTCTGGGTGAAATTGAAATCCATATACATCATCTTGATTATTTTCGAAACCCATTGCTATATCAGATTTAGTACATCTCATAGTGATATTAAAGTTTTCGTTAATAAAAGGTTCTTTTAGCTTAAGTGAGTGATACCTGCCAACTTTAAAAATTGAATTTTTTTTAAAAATAGAATGATTGCTCGTAACTTTTACAGTCGATTGGAAACCATGATAAATATTTTTTTGTTGAATAATTTTTCCATTTTCACTGTATAAGATCAATTGATAACCAAGACAAATACCAATAATTTTTTTTGTTCCTTTATATTTATTATAAATCTTTATAGATGTTGGGTAATCTTTTGGTGATCCTGGTCCAGGAGAAAATACTATTGTTTTAGATTTATCCAATAATTTTTTATTTATATCAAAGTAATTTGAGCAATATACTTCGTCAAATTCAGAAAATTGATGAACTACATTCCAAGTAAATGAATCTTGATGATCAATAATATAAATCATTTAAATAATTCCAAAAGTGATTTTGCTTTTATAAAGTTTTCATTGAATTCTTTCTTTGAATTACTATCCAACACAACTCCAGAGGCTGCAGATATTTCTGATCTATTTTTAAAATTTAAAATTGATCTAATAATTATATTAAACCTCATATCTTCATTAAATTTTATATACCCAAAACTCCCAGTAAAAATATTTCTATCTTCCTTTTCTTGCGAATTAAGTAATTCTAATGTTCTTATTTTAGGACAACCAATGACAGATCCACCTGGCATCATAGATTTAATTATTTCTTTAATTGAAATGTTACCATTTAATTTTCCAATAATACTAGTCACGTAGTGATATAAGTGTTTATATTCTTCTACGTATTTTTGCTTTTTAATTTTTACTGTACCTGGTTTGCATATTCTAGATAGATCGTTTCTCTCAAGATCTACAATCATATTATGTTCTTTAGTTTCTTTGTTGTTATTTCTAAAGAATCTGAGGGCTTTAGATTTTGTTGTATATTTATTTTTTTTTAAGGTTCCAGCAATGGGTTTAGTATTAATTAAATTGCCAACTCTATCGATTAAAGTCTCGGGCGAACAACTAACTATCGAGTAATCTTTATCTCTGATCATAAACGACTCAGGCGATGAGTTAATCTTCATTAACTTCCAAAAGAAATTTACTGAATTTATAGTCGATTTATTCTTATATTTTGTACATATTTTTATTTGATAAGTTTCTCCTTCTCTAATTTTTCTAGAAAATGCATTAAATATTTTTTGATATTTATTAAATTCTATATTTAGTTTGAAAGGGCTAAGAATTTTAGTTTTTTGAAAAACTTCTTTGAATTTATCTTTTTTTAAATTTGAATGAATTATAATTTTGTTTCTTATTTTGATTAAAGTTTCAGGCTTATAAAAAATACCTTTGTAAAAATTCATTTTTTTTTGATTTTTTAGAGATAAATTTAGGAGACTACATAAAATCTCATAACCAAAGAATCCCACATATAAGTCTGTTTCTTTTCTATATTTTTTTGAAGAAAAGCTATCTAAAAATGTTGCAATATTATTTTTGTTAAGCGTTATCTTCTTTGAAAAATCCGTATAAATATTATACCCCCCATCAACTTTATAGATAATAAGGGGCTTATTAGACTGATAAAGTTTTTCTAAATATTTATTATGCTGAAATTTATGCTGGCTGAACTCTTTCAATTGTTTTCTCTATAATAGGTAAGTGTATCACACCTGCAAAAATTGATAATGCGATAGATGCGTACCAGGCATAATCAAAATTACCATGCATCTCATAAAAAACTCCCCCTAAATATGCTCCAAGAAAAGATCCAACTTGATGACTAACAAAAACTATACCATATAAAAGGCCCAGATGTTTTGTTCCAAATATATGCCCAACTATTCCATTTGTTGGAGGTACTGTAGAAAGCCATAGAAGTCCAAAAGTAACTCCAAAGACAACACAATTAAATACGCTTGGCGGTAAAAATATAAAATAAATTAATGATACACCTCTTAAAAAATAGATCGCACTTAGTACTTTTTTTTTACTATATCTAGTGGCCAAAAATCCTGCCCCAATTGTTCCTATCATATTAAAAACACCTACTAATGCCAAAATCATTGCTGCCGTCCAATCAGGCAAGCCTCTATCCATCATATAAGTTGGGATATGTGTTGCAACTAAAGCAATGTGCCAACCACAAACAAAAAATCCAAGAGTTAAAAAAATAAAGCTTTTATTTCCAAAAGCTTCTTTAAGAGCTTCCGATGCTGTTTGATTATTATCTAGATTACTACTACCTACAGGAACTTTGGGTGTATTGACAAATAAAGCAACAATTAATCCAATGCCCAAAAGAAAGCAAAAGTATAAGATTGTAATTTCCCAACCCATTTCAATTAGAGAATATCTAACCAATAAAGGTGAAACAAAAAAACCAAAAGATCCTGCGCAAGTAACAATGCCTGTAGCAATTGTTCTATTGGAAGCTGGAAAATGTTTCGCTACAACAGATACAGGAATACTAATAGCGGTGCCACCTAGTCCAATACCTATTAACACTCCAATTGTAAGCGTAAAATAGTGCCCCGTGTTAAGACCTGAGTAAAAAAGTAATAGTCCCGCTAAAAAAAATAAAAAACCAACAAAAATAGCTGTTGCTCCTCCATATTTATCAGTGATGAAGCCAAAAACTGGGCTAAAAATCCCCCACATTAAAAGCTGCAATCCAATTACAAAACCAAAATGTGAAATAGAAATATTTAGATCTGCATTGAAATCAAAAAAAAAAAGACCAAATGTTTGCCTAATACCCATTGCAAAAATAACTGTTAATGAAGCTGCTACAAGTGTGATTAATGCTTTTTTACTAGTAAAAAATTTTTCTGCGCTCATTTGACGAGCATAAGGCTTTTTCTAATATCTGCAATTAAATCTTTTGGGTCTTCTAGTCCTATATGTAATCTTACTAAGTGTTCATTTTTGTTTAAATTAAGGAATTTTCTGTCTCCCATCTCAATATCACTTTGCAGCAATGCTAAACTTTCAAAGCCTCCCCAACTATATCCATGACCAAACAATTTTAACGAATTTACAAATTTTAAAACTGATTTTCTACTTTTTGATTTTATGATTAAACCCATAAGACCTGAAGATCCTGAATAATATTTTTTCCACATTTTAAAATTAAATGAACTCTTTTTATAAGGGTATAAAAGTTTTACTTTTTTACTTTTTGAAAGGAACTCGCAAACTTTTTTAGCATTAGACTCATGTTTATCTAATCTTATATCCAAAGTTCTCAGACCTCTTGTGATTAAGTAAGCATCATCTGGTCCAAGTCTCAATCCTAAAATATCATCTGCTTTTTTTACGTGTTTATAAACTTTTTTATTAACTGCTAAGCTACCACCCATTACGTCAGAATGGCCTGAATAATATTTTGTTGCTGATACAATAGACATGTCAAATCCTAATTTGATAGGTTTTAAAAAGTAAGGAGTGGCCCATGTGTTATCAATTGCTGTAAATATATTATTTTTTTTTGCAATAGAAATAATCTTAGAAAGATCCTGAAACTCAAAGGTGTTACTACCTGGGCACTCAACATAAATTAATTTTGTTTTTTTCGTTACACTTTTTTCTAGTGACTTTAAGTCATGTGGGTTATAAAATTTTGTTTTGATACCAAACTCTTTAAGATAGTTTTTGCTTAAATTTCTGGTTGGATTGTATAATGGATCTGAGATTAATATCTCATCTCCTGGTCTAGTCACGCTAAAGATAGAAAGAAAAACAGAACCAAATCCAGTTGGTGTTAAGAATACATTGTAAGACTCTTCTAGTTTTGTGAGTATTTTTTGTAATATGAAAGTTGTTGATGTACCTTTTCTGCCATAGTCATGATGTCCTCCTAATGGTTTCTTTAAAGCCATTGTTTGAGTTCTTCTTAAATCTTGCATAGATTTAAAAATTATAGTGGATGCCCTCACAACTGGTGGATTTACTGATTGGTTATGAAAATCTTTAGCAGTATGCTTTAAAAAAGTTTTAAAGGAATAGTCCATAAAAAATTTGATATGTAGTTAGGACAATGCTATATCCACCAAATAAGTCAATAAAATAGTAAAATTAAGGAGTTTATGGGATACCCAAAAAAGCACAGAGGCCGAAGAAAAATGGGCTCAAAAAAGAGAAGAGCTAGAAAAAAAAATAAAAAGAAATAGAAATTTTTAATCTTTAATCCAACCACCACCTAAAACTTTATGACCAAATTGGTCTTTCTTGTAAAATACACAAGCTTGACCAGGTGAAATACCATATTCGGGATTTAATAAATCAACATTTGCAGAATTTTCATTTTGGATATGTATTTTTGCATCTAAAAGTTTTCCAGTCGATCTAACTTTTACTAAAATATTCTCACTAAACTCTTCTCTTTCAACTAATAAATTTAAATCTCTTAAATTAATACTTGTTTTTGATAATTCTTCTTTCGGACCAATAAATATTTCATTTTTATTAGCATCAATTTTTATAACATAAAATGGTTCTTCGTTTGAAATTTTAATACCTTTTCTTTGTCCAATAGTAAAATTAACTATTCCATCGTGCACACCGACCACTTTACCATCCAAATTTTTTATATTTCCTTTTTTGTATGACTCTGGTTTAAACTTTTTAATTACCGATGCATAATCACCATTTGGAACAAAACAAATATCTTGGCTATCCGGCTTATCTGCAACATTTAAATTCAAGTTTTTAGCTATTTCTCTTGTTTTGTCTTTAATTAAGCCACCTAATGGAAATCTTATATAATTTAATTGTTCTCTTGTTGTATTAAATAAAAAATAACTTTGATCTCTGTTTTCATCAATAGCTCTATACATATTAGTTAAATTGTTCTCTGTTAAACTTTTTACATAATGACCAGTAATTAGTGCATCTGCATTTAAATCTTTAGAAAATTCAAACAGATCTTTAAATTTTACTGTTTGATTGCATTGTACACATGGTATCGGTGTTTCTCCCTTTAGATAACTATCTACAAAATTATCAATCACACCTTGTTTAAACTTATCTTGATAATATAATATCTTATGTTCAATATCTAATTTGTGAGCGACTCTTTTTGCATCCATTATATCTTGACCAGAACAGCATTGTTTTGATGCAGCAACTTCTTTGCCATCGTTATATAGTTTCAAAGTAATTCCAATAACTTTATAGCCTTCTTGTTTCATCATTCCTGCCACTGTAGACGAGTCAACACCCCCTGACATTGCAACTACAACAGTTGTTTCTGATGGTTTTTTATTAAATCCCAATGAGTTAGTTTGTAAATTCATTTGATGGTATTTATACTTATTTCTATTATAAGTTAAATTAAATGATTTTAGATTTTGAGCCAGGTGACAAAGTTATTAATCCAGCAAATAAAAGTTGGGGAATTGGTCAAGTCCAGTCAATA
>CABZRS010000020.1 GCA_902528135.1 uncultured Pelagibacteraceae bacterium
AGAGATAATTAAAAAAATAAAAAATATATGTTCCAAAAAAACAGCAATTTGTGCTGGAAATATAGCTACAGCGGAAGCTGCAAAGTTTTTGGTTGGATTAGGTGTTGATATTATAAAAGTAGGAATAGGCCCAGGTTCTATTTGCACAACAAGACTTGTAGCAGGAATAGGAGTTCCACAACTAAGTGCTATATTAAATGTTAAAAAAGGAATTGGGAAAAGTAAAACAAGATTAATTGCTGATGGAGGAATAAAATTTTCTGGTGATATTGCTAAAGCATTAGCAGCTGGTGCAGATGCAGTTATGATTGGTTCATTATTTGCAGGTACAGATGAAGCACCAGGAAAAAAAATAAAGAAAAATGGTAAATTATATAAATATTTTAGGGGTATGGGCTCAATAGGTGCAATGAACAAAGGTTCAGCAGATCGATATTTTCAAACGAAACAAAAAGATTCATCAAAATATGTAGCGGAAGGTGTAGAGGGATACATTAAATACAAAGGTAAAGTTGATAAAATAATATACAACTTAGTTGGAGGTTTGAAATCTTCAATGGGTTACATGGGAGCTAAGAAAGTAATTGACCTGAGAAAAAAACCAAAATTTCTTAAAATTACTAAAGCAGGTTTTTATGAAAGTATGGTACATAATATAGATGTTGTTAAAAAATAAATATGAAATACTTAATTTTAATTTTTACATTTATTTCATTTAGTCTTTTTGCTAAGGCGAATGAAAATAATTTTTTTGATGAAGCAAAGGATTTATTTGACAAGAAAAAATATGAAGATTCAAAGTTTTTATTTTATAGAAATATAGTCTATAACCCGAAAGACTCAGCATCTTACCTTTATTTAGCTAAAATTTTTAAAATTGAAGAAGATAAAAGACAAGAAGAAAAAAATATAAATACTACTTTACTTTTAGATCCTAAGAATGAAGAGGCAATGTTCCTTTTAATTGATATGGAATTAGAAAGATCAAATTTTTCAAAAGCAGATGAATTGAGTAAAGATTTTAAGAAAATTTGTGTAGATATGTGTGAAAAAATTGCTTCAATTGAAAGTCGTTTAAAAGATTTTGAGAGAAAAGATGCGTCTTGAGGACACTCTCGATAAAATACTAATTGTAGACTTTGGTTCCCAATTTACACAGCTAATTGCAAGAAAAATCAGAGAACTGGGTATTTATTGTGAGATAGTAAGTCACAAAAAAATAGAAAAATTCACAAAGTTTGAAAAAAATATTAAAGGAATAGTTTTATCTGGCGGTCCTTTAAATGTCTATGAGAGTAAAAAAGTAAAATTTAATAATAAAATTCTTAAACTAGGAGTACCTTTACTAGGTATATGTTTTGGGCATCAAATTATTTCAAAAGCAATGGGAGGAAGTGTAAGAAGCTCTAAACATAGAGAATTTGGGCTTGCAGAGGTAAAAGAAACTAGAAAAAGCAAGTTAACTAAAAATTTTTTTTCTAAGGGAAAAAATAATGTATGGATGAGCCATGCTGATCAAGTAATAAAATTACCAAAAAATTTCAAAATAATTGCACAAAGTGAAAATTCTAAGATGTGCGTTATTGAAAATTTTGAAAAAAAAATGTTTGGTATCCAATTTCATCCAGAAGTAAGTCATACAATCAAAGGAAAACTAATACTAAAAAATTTTATATTTTCTATATGTAAATTAACTAAAAATTGGTCCTCAAGAGATCAGAAAAAAAAATTAATAAATGAAGTAAGAAATAGTGTTGGAAATTCAAAGGTTATTTGTGCATTATCTGGTGGTGTTGATAGCAGTGTAGTTGCTAAATTACTATCAAATGCAATAGGAAAGAAATTAACATGTATATTTGTTAATACTGGTTTACTTAGAAAATATGAAGAAAAGCAAGTTGTAAATACATTTAAAAAAAGATTTAAAATGAATCTTATTTACGTAAATGCAGAAAACTTATTTTTGTCAAAATTAAGAAATGTTTCTGATCCAGAAAAAAAAAGAAAAATAATAGGAAATCTTTTTATTAAAATTTTTGAAAAATATGCACATAAAATTAAAAATGTAAAATTCTTAGCCCAAGGAACTTTATATCCTGATTTAATTGAAAGTAAATCTGTTACAGGTAGCCAAACATCAAAAATTAAATCGCATCATAATGTAGGTGGTTTGCCAAAAAAAATGAAACTTAAATTAGTAGAGCCATTAAAATATCTTTTTAAAGACGAAGTTAGAAAACTTGGATTAGAACTTGGATTAAGTAATGAAATTATATCTAGGCATCCATTTCCTGGCCCAGGTCTCGCAATAAGAATGCCTGGCACTATCACCAAAGAAAAAATAAAAATTTTAAAAGAGGCAGATGATTACTTTGTCAAATCTTTGAAAGATAATAATCTATATCATAAGATTTGGCAGGCCTATGCTGCCTTACTTCCAGTTAAGACTGTTGGCGTTATGGGAGATAATAGAACTTATGAATATCTTTGTTTACTGAGGGCAATCACCTCAGAAGACGGAATGACAGCAGATTTTTTTCAATTTAATAAATCTTTCATGCAGTCAATATCCAATCAAATAGTAAATAATATAAGAGGTATTAATAGAGTAGTTTATGATGTTACTTCAAAGCCACCAAGTACTATTGAATTGGAATAATAAGACTATATAACTAAGCTATATGAAATATTTACACACAATGATTAGAGTTTCAAATATTGAAGATTCACTAAAATTTTTTTGTGATGGTTTAGGACTTAAAGAAACAAAAAGAATGGAAAATGAAAAGGGAAGATACACATTAGTTTTCCTTGCAGCTCCAAATGACGAAAATGCTGAAATTGAATTAACTTATAACTGGGACGGAGATAATTTAGGTGATGGATCTAGAAATTTTGGACATTTGGCTTACAGAGTTGATAATATTTATGAAACTTGTCAGAGATTAAAAGATATGGGTTATACAATAAACAGACCTCCTAGAGATGGTCATATGGCTTTTGTTAGATCTCCAGATAAAATATCAGTTGAAATTCTCCAAGAAGGAAACTTAGAACCTATAGAACCTTGGAAATCTATGGAAAATACGGGCATTTGGTAAGCAGGTATTTATGCTTACAAAAACGAGTAGGCTGGTTCTTAAAAAAAAAAATAAGTCAAAAATTGTTTGTTTAACAGCTTATTCGAAAAATATAGCTGAAGAGATTGATAACTTTACAGATTTAATACTTGTTGGGGACTCTTTGGGTTCAGTTTTATATAATTTTGAAACCACAAGAAAAGTAAATTTATCAATGATGATTGAGCACTCCAAGAGTGTAAGAAAAGGAGTTAAAAAAAGTTTATTGATTGTCGACATGCCTTTCAATACATACAAAAATAAATCTCAAGCACTTAAGAATTGTAAAAAAGTAATGAAAGAAACAAAATGTGATGGCATAAAATTAGAAGGAGGGAAAAAAATTATAGAAATCGTCAAACATTTAATAAAATATAAAATTCCTGTAATGGGCCACATAGGTATAACACCACAATCTGTAAGAGGAAAATTTAGATATAAAGGTAAAACAGATATAGAAAAAAAAAATTTATTAAAAGATTCAAAATCTTTAGAAGATGCTGGAGTATTTGCAATTGTTTTGGAATGTATTGAAAAAAAAGTTTCAAAAAAAATTACGGATTCAGTTAACATTCCTACAATAGGAATAGGTTCATCAAATTTTTGTGATGGTCAGATTTTAGTTACAGATGATTTATTGGGACTAACAGATAATAAAATAAAATTTGTAAAAAAATATGCTGATATGAAAAGTAATGTAAGGACAGCAGTTAAAAAATTTAAATTAGATGTTAAGAAAGGGTCATACCCATCAATTAAATATTCTTATTAAAAATATTTTTTAAACTCTTCGTTTATATTTAAAATTTCTAGGTCTACAAGTCCTCCAATAATAAGTTGTATTGCTAATATAAGAATAAATGCCATTCCAACATAGACGACCCATAAATGTTTCTGTACGTAATTAGCTAGATAAGTGGCCATTGCACCTGTAAGTACTACAGATAAAATTAAACCAAAAATCATGAATCCAAAGTTACCCTTAGAAGCCCCAACAACACCTATAACATTATCGAAACTGATTGTAATATCTGCAAAAAGTACTTTATACATACCCTTAGCAAATGATGGTTCTAAAGATTTTTTTGTAGGTGATTTAGTTTGCTTTTGAACTTGTAAAAGATCTTTTCTTAAATCGTTAACTATCCAAATTAACAACAAACCTCCTAGAATTTTTATAAAGTAAAATTTGAATAAATATGTAGCAAATACTGCAAATAAAACTTTAAAGACTAAAGCCCCGACTACTCCCCAAAATATAATTTTTTTCCTATTTTTAGGGACAAAATTAGATGCGATAAGGCCAATTATTATCGCATTATCAGCAGTTAAAATTATATTTATAAATATAATTTGTAGTAAAATAAGGGCTTCTTCGATCAAGGTGACTGTATAATAGTAGTATTTTCATATTTTTCAATAAAACATAGAAAATTTTCTATTGATTTAATAAATAATACATAATCAGATGTATTTTTTAAAAATTAAGGAGGATTAATGAAAAATTTAAAAACTTTAATTTCTATTTTATTTTCTGTTTTGTTAACCGCGAACGTAAATGCTGCTGAAAAGTGGGATATGGCTTTAGCTTACGGTGCAAGCAATTTTCATTCAGCTAATGCTGCAGAATTTGCTAAAAATGTTTCAGAAAAAAGTGGAGGTAAATTAACAATTGTAACTCATCCTGGAGGATCATTATTTAAAGGCGGGGAAATCTTTAGAGCTGTAAGAACTGGTCAAGCCCAAATGGGAGAGAGATTTATGTCGGCTCTTGGAAAAGTAGATCCTATTCTTGAGATTGATTCACAACCATTCTTAGCAACATCTTATGACGATGCTATGAAACTTTACCAAGCATCAAAACCAGCAATCATAGAAAGCTTAAGTCAAAAAGGATTGGTATTCTTGTATGCTGTGCCATGGCCTGCACAAGGTTTGTATAGTAAAAACGAGATTAATAGTGTTTCAGATTTACAAGGTTTAAAATTTAGAGCTTATAATTCAGCAACAATTAGAATTGCTGAACTTACTGGTATGGCTCCAACAAAAATTGAAGCTGCAGAAATAAGTCAAGCATTTTCAACTGGAGCAGTTGAGAGTATGATAACCTCACCAACTACTGGAAAAAATAGTAAAATTTGGGAGAACGGAGTAAAATATTTCTATGATATAGCTGCTTGGTTCCCAAAAAATATGGTAGTTGCTCATAGAGGATCTTGGAACAAGCTAGATGCAGATACTCAAAAACTAATAATGAAAGAAGCAACTGCTGCAGAGGAAAAAGGTTGGATGCTTTCTAGAGTTGGAAATATTGAGGATAAAAAAGCTTTAGCTGCTGCA
Organism: uncultured Pelagibacteraceae bacterium; assembly: GCA_902528135.1. Classification (GTDB taxonomy): domain Bacteria; phylum Pseudomonadota; class Alphaproteobacteria; order Pelagibacterales; family Pelagibacteraceae; genus Pelagibacter. Next base: position 5,460 of record CABZRS010000020.1, read on the forward strand.
GGAATGACAGTAGGCAAAGTAAACGCTGATTTAGAAAAACATTTCCAAAAAGTTGGAAAGAAAATGGCAAAGGAATGGAAGAAAAAAGCTGGCAAAACAGGAGCTAGCGTACTTGCTGCTTACAAATAAAATTAATATAATGAGAAAGGCCGTTTAAAAAAACGGCCTTTTTTATGTTAAAAAAAATTAATAAATCTTTAAATAATCTTTATAATTTCTCAGGATATATCGCAGCGCTTTTTTTAATTTTGATAGCAGCTTTTATTTTAACTGGAATTGCTTCAAGAATGTTTGGTTTTTATGTAAGAGGTTTAGCTGAATATTCTGGTTACTGTATGGCCGCTTCCTCATTTTTTGCACTTTCATACACTTTTGTAAATGGTGGTCATATAAGGATCACGTTATTTTTAGAAAAAGCCACTGATCTAAGAAAAAAATTTCTAGAAATTTGGAGTTTAATCATTGCATCTATTTTTTCAGGATATATGGTCTTTTATTTTCTTAAAATGTTAAAGATATCTTATGAATTTCAAGAAAGAAGTGAAGGTGCCGACGAAATTCTAATTTGGATACCTCAATCAAGCGTAGCAATTGGTTCATTATTATTTTTTATATGTGTCTTTCATCAATTAATTTTAAGAATAGTTAACAAGCATGATTGAAATTTTATTAGCATTTTTTTTTATTAGTGTTTTACTGTTTTTTTTAGGATCTGGGATATGGGTAGCTATCAGTATGGTTGGGGTATCTTCAATAGGCATGATTTTGTTTACTTCTAGACCAGTAGGAGATGCGATGGCCACAACTATCTGGGGAGCTTCATCATCGTGGACACTAACAGCATTACCATTATTTGTTTGGATGGGTGAAATTCTTTTTAGAACTAAATTATCAGAAAATTTATTTGAGGGTTTGGCACCATGGCTTCAGAAGTTACCAGGAGGTTTGATACACGTTAATGTTGTTGGTTGTGCCTTATTTGCCGCTATCTCTGGATCATCTGCTGCTACAGTTGCTACAGTAGGAAAAATGTCAATTCCAGAACTAAGAAAAAGAAATTATCCTGAAAAAATTTTGCTTGGAAGTTTGGCTGGTTCAGGAACACTAGGTCTTTTAATTCCACCCTCAATAATTTTAATTATTTATGGTGTAACTGTTCAAGAATCAATTGCTAAACTTTTTATAGCCGGAATAATTCCAGGTATAATGATTGCTTTAATCTTTATGGGCTATGTAATTGTGTGGTCTTTATTAAATAAAAATAAAATGCCAAGTAATTATGAAAATTTTTCATTTTTACATAAACTAGGTAAATCCAAACAATTAATTCCAGTTATTTTATTAATACTTGGAGTAATAGGTTCAATATATACTGGTATAGCAACAGCTACTGAGGCTGCATCTTTAGGTGTTGTTGGAGCTTTAATTCTCTCTTATTTTCAAAAGAGTTTAACCTTAAAAACATTTAAAGACTCATTGCTTGGAGCAACTAAAACTTCTTGCATGATTGCATTTATTTTAGCTGGGGCAACTTTCTTATCACTTGCAATGGGGTTTACAGGTTTACCTAGAAATCTAGCATTGTGGATACAGAATATGGAATTATCACCGTATGTATTAATATTTGTATTAATGATTTTTTACATAATACTTGGGATGTTTCTTGATGGAATTTCTGCAGTTGTTCTTACAATGGCAATAATTGAACCAATGATAAGGCAGGCAGGTTTTGATATGATTTGGTTTGGAATATTTTTAGTTATTGTTGTAGAAATGGCTCAAATTACACCACCTGTTGGTTTTAATCTATTTGTTCTCCAAGGAATGGCAAACAAAGATATGGGGTTTATAGCAAAAAGTGCCTTTCCATTATTTCTATTAATGATTTTTGCAGTTCTATTGATTGTACTGTTCCCTCAAATCGCTTTATGGATGCCCGAACAAATGATTCAAAATATCAATTAGTATTTTGATTTTTTGGTTCCTTCAATAATTTCTTTTAACTCTTGATACTCTTCACAATTACAGCTTTTTAAAATTTCCAATCTTTCTTTTGCTAAATCAATTCTGTTGGTCACAACATATAATTCACCTAAGTATTCATTTATACCAACATGCTTTGGATCGACTTGTAAACCTAACAAATAATATTTTTCACCTGCTTCAAAGTCACCAAGTTTTCTAGTTGTAAAACCCAGGTAGTTTAGTGTATCAGCTTGTAAGGGCTTTTCTTTATCGAGTTTTAATAAAATTTTTTGAGCTTTTTCATATCTTTTTAATGCTTTATCCATTTTATTTTTGGATTCATATTTCTTAGCTGCTTCAATTATTTTTACAGCATTTTTATAGCTCGGTTTTTTATCTGATGAACTTGTTCCAGCAGCAAAAGTTTCAACAGTCAAAAAAAAGAATATTAGAAGAATAGATAGTTTTTTAATCATAATTATATAAATTTTTTCATTTTATTTAGAGGCTTTAATTCTAAATTATTTGTTATCAAGTTTTCTCTTACCTGTCTTGCAGTCGAGAGAGAACTTGCGTTATCTCCATGTATGCAAATTGAATCAATTTCACAAGGTATTTGTTTTCCACTGTGACAATTAAGAGTTTGGTTTTTCACCATATTGAATACATGCTCTTTAGCTCGCTCAGGATCGGTTATTAGGGCATGTTCCTTAGCTCTTGACACAAGTGTTCCATCGTCTTCATAATTTCTATCTGCAAAAATTTCACATGCAATTTTCATATTTAATTTTTTAGCTGCAATTTCCATTTTTGAACCTGTTGGTACTAAATAAATTATATCTTTATCAATACTATAAATAGTTTTTGCCAAAATTGTTGCTAGTTCAAGGTCCTCACAAGCCATATTATTTAAGGCTCCATGTGGTTTAATATGAGAAACCTTTTCATCTAATTTAATGGCAATATTTTGCAAAATTTCATATTGATCTATTAAAAGCTTAGAAATCTCATCAGCACCAAGATCAATCCGTTTTCTTCCAAAGTTTTCTGGATCATTGAAAGATGGATGTGCACCAATACTTACATTATTTTGCTTTGAAATCTCTACAACTTCTCTCATAGTTTCCTCATCTCCAGCGTGGTACCCACAAGCCACATTTGCAGAGTTTACTATTTTGAGTAAATCGGGATCATTTTCATTTGAATGATGCTTTGATTTTTCACCTAAATCACAATTTAAATTAATTTCCATACTTTAAAGCTTAAAGTATAACATGACATGATTAAAAATATATCAAATCTTGGTGACGCAGCATTGTACTGTGACTTTGGTACTGAGGTAAATAAAGAAATCAACAGAAATGTTATAAATTATTTTAATAATTTAAGAGATAGTAATTTTTTAGGTATTACAAATATTACACCTAGTTATAATAAACTAGTAATTAGTTTCGATTTAAAACTTACGAGTTTTGCTAAATTAAAAAAACAAATTGAAAATCTAGAGTTAAAAAAAATTAATAATTCAAAAAATAATCTTATTGAAATCCCAGTTTGTTGTGCAGAGGAATTTGCACTAGATATAAAACGTTTACAGGAATTATTAAAGATAAATGAAGCAAAAATTTATGAAAAATTCTTTTCAAAAAATTATTATTGTTATATGACAGGTTTTATTGCGGGAATGCCATTCTTAGGAGATATGGATAAATCTCTTTTTGCAAAGCGTTTAGAAACACCAAGAGTTAAGGTCCCAAAAAATTCCATAGGTATAACAGAGCAATTTTGTAATATTTATACTTTTGAAAGTCCAGGTGGTTGGAATATAATTGGCAAAACACCAGTTAATATTTTTGATAATAAAAAAAATATTGAACCAAATCTAATTAATCCAGGTGATACAATATCATTTTATCCAATTTCTAAACTAGAGTATGAAAAAAAATATGAATAAAAATTATTTTGAGGTATTACGACCAGGTATCAATTCTACATTTCAAGATAATGGTAGAAATAATTTTTATCATATAGGCATACCTTTTAGTGGAGCAATGGATAATAGGAATTTTTTATTAGCAAATACCATTTCAAACAATGAAATAAATAATCCAGTTCTTGAATTTGCATATCAAGGTCCAAAATTGAAATATATAGGAGAAAATATCTCCATCAATGTTACTGGAAATGTTAATTTTAAAATTATAAGAAAAAAAAAAAATTTAGAATTTAGTTGTTACGAAAATATTATTTTAGAGAATAATGATTGCTTAGATATACTGTCTACCAATCGATCAGTATATGGTTATTTATCTATTGGAGGCACATTTGAGGTAGATTATTATTTAAATAGTTGTTCTACAAATACTAAGGCTAAAATTGGCGCTAATAGTGGGGAAAAACTTGAGAAAGGACAAATAATTCATTTAAAAAATATAAAAAAAATCCTGCCAAAAAATAAAATAGAATACCTAAATTCTAAAATTGAAAATATTAGAATAATAAAAGGACCTCATTTTGATTATTTTTCAAAGAATGCAATAGATTCATTTTTTAATGATGAATTTAATGTAACCAAATTAAGTGACCGTATGGGAATAAGACTTAAAGGACCAAAGATTAGTAATATTAAAAATACAAATATAAAGTCAGAAGGATTAGTGAAGGGTGTTATCCAAATCACAGCAGATGGGGATCCAATAATTATGCTATCTGATCATGGAACCATAGGGGGTTACCCTAAGATCGGAGTTGTAATAAGTGCTGATTATGACAAACTAGTACAAATACCTCCAGGATCAAAAATTAAATTTAAAGAAATTAATTTAAAAGATGCAGAAACTATTTTTAAGTTGTATGAGATGGAAACTCAAAATTTGATTTCCAATATTAAATGAATTTTATTTCAAAGATACCAGGTCCATTATTAATCTTTTTTGGCGCATTTTGTCTTAGTTTTGGTGGGTTGATTGTTAAATCATTTGAAGGATCAACTTTATGGCAAATCTTATTTTGGAGACAGGTTTTTTTTATAATTGTTGTAACTATTTTTTTAATTGTAACTTACAAAAAAGAGGTATTTAAAAAAATTTATGTATCGGGAATTCCTGGCTTAATTGGTGGAATTATTTTAGGTATTGGATTTAGCAGTTATGTTTTTGCTATGTATAATACTACTGTTGCAAATACAAATTTCATAATACAAACACAAACAATTTTCTTAGCGATATTTGGATATTTTTTTTTAAAAGAAAAAATTTCAAAAATTACTTTAGCTTCTATCATTTTAGCAATCTCTGGATTAATTTTAATGCTAGGAAATACTCTCTCAAGTGGACAAATGTCTGGAAATATCGTTGCCTTTGTAATGCCAATTACCTTTGCATCTCTAATTTTAATTGTAAGAAGATATCCTCATGTTGATATGGTGCCCCTACAATTAGTTGCAGGAATAGTTGCAATGATAATAGGTTTTTTAGCTTCAACAAAAATTTCTATATCTCTAAATGATATGTTTTTGGCATTTTTGTCTGGGACATTTCAAATAGGACTTGGCTTTATTTTTATAACAATTGGAGCGAGAAAAACTCTATCAGCTATGGTTGGCATAATAATGCTTACAGAGGCGATACTTGGTCCTCTTTGGGCTTGGCTATTTGTAAATGAAAACCCTTCATTCTACGTATTAATAGGAGGAAGTATTATAATTCTTGCAGTTTTTCTACAATTTGTCTCATCCTTTACAAAAGAAAATAAATATAATCCTCAATAATGAAATTTGCTATTATAGGCTCTGGTATATCAGGTCTAAGTGCAGCGTATAGTTTATCTAAAAAATATAAAGTAGATCTATTTGAGAAAGAAGACCATTTTGGAGGTCATTCTCATACTATTGATGTTAATGTTGGAGATAATATAGTTCCTGTTGATATAGGCTTCATTGTATTTAATAAAAAGACTTATCCAAATTTAATAAATTTTTTTCAAGAAAATGATATTTCTATCGAAAGAAGCAATATGTCATTCTCAGTATCTGTTAGAGACTCAAATATAGAATATTGTGGAAAAGGTCTTTCCGGAATTTTTAGTAATAAATCAAACTTATTAAATATAAAATTTTTGAAGATGTTTTTTACTATAATCAGTTTTTATAAGCAAAGTGAAAACCAAGATCCAATTAACGAAAATGTTACTTTAGGCAGCTATTTAGATAATTTAAAATTGTCAGAGTACTTTATCAAATTTCATATTATTCCTATGGTATCAGCTATATGGTCAATGCCCCCTTACGAGGCAAAACAAATGCCATTGAAATTTTTTTTTAAATTTTTTCAAAATCATGGATTATTTAAATTAAAAGATCGACCACAATGGTTTACAGTTTCCAAAAGAAGTAGAACATATGTAGATAAAATTCTTAGTAAAATCAGTGGAGAATATTATAAAAATTACAATATTAATAAAATTAAAAGAATTGGATCAGGAGTTCAGGTTTATTATGGAAATAAAAATGAATATTTTACTTACGATAAAGTCGTATTGGCCACTCACGCTAATCAAGCTCTCTCTTTAATTGAAAATCCTGAAGAAATAGAAAATAAAATCTTAAGTAATTTTAAATATAAAACAAATGAGGCTGTAGTCCATGAGGATATAAGTTATATGCCAAATAATAAAAGTGCTTGGTGTTCGTGGAATTCCTCGATCGAATCTGAGAATAGTGAAAAAAATTCAATTACTTATTGGTTAAACCTATTACAAAATTTGAATATAAATAAAAATATTTTTTTAACATTAAATCCTTATTTAGAGATACCCGAAGATAAGATAATCCGAAAAGTTATATTTACACACCCTTACTTTGATCAAAATGCAATCAATAGCCAGAAAGATCTTCACCTAATTCAAAATAAAAATAATATTTTATTTTGTGGTAGTTATTTTGGATATGGATTTCATGAAGATGGTATAAAATCATCAATAGATATGATTAAGTATATAAATGCTTAAAAACTCTAAGATATACGTGGGAAAAGTAATACATAGACGATTTAAACCTAAAAATCATTATTTCAAATATAGGGTTTTTTCATTACTGATAGACTTAGATGAATTAAATGAAATTGATAATAAAATTAAAATATTTTCATATAATAAATTCAATATCATTAGTTTTTTTGATAAAGACCATGGGGATAGAGATGGTACCTCTTTAAAAAATTGGGTAAAAAAAAAAATAGAAAATATTGGTATCGACGATAAAGAGGTTAAAATCAAATTATTCTGTTATCCAAGAATATTAGGCTATGTATTTAATCCTCTAAGTGTTTTCTTTATATATGATAAGTACGATAAGATAATCTCTTTATTTTATGAGGTTAAAAATACATTTGGTGAACAACACACATACATTTTCAAAGCTGAAGATAATGAAACTTTAAGAAATAGTTGTGTAAAAAAATTTCATGTATCGCCCTTCATAGATATGGAGTGTAATTATAAATTTAGAGCAAATAAGCCCTCAGACAAAATTTCAGTTATAATTGACCAATCTGATAATGATGGTAAACTTTTATTCGCATCCCAGGACGGTACCGCAAAAGAATTTAGTAATAAAAATCTATTCGTTTCCTATATTTTTCACCCCTTGATGACATTTAAAGTTATTGTCGCAATCCACTATGAGGCATTTAAACTATGGTTAAAAGGAATAAAGTTAATTAAAAAAAAAATAAGTATTAAAAATAATAGTTCGGTAGAAAAAAGTGAATTTGAATAAATTATCAGATAAAATTGTCTTTAACTCACTAAAATTTATTAAATATGGAAATTTAAAAATAATAAACCATGATGGAAAAGAATATACCTTCGGAAAGAGTAATGAAAAATTAAATGCTGATCTAAAAATAAATAAACCAGGGTTAACTTTTAAAATTATCAAAAATGGAAGTGTAGGTCTGGCAGAAGCATATATGGATAATTATTTTGAGACAAATAATTTAACTAATCTTATAGAGCTAGCGGCAAAAAATATAAAAATAGTTCATAAATTTTCTGGCTCTTTCGATCTTTCAATATTTAACAAAATCAAAAGTTTGTTCATTAAAAATAATAAATCTAGGAGCAAAGAAAACATTAGAAAACATTATGATTTAGGGAATGAATTTTTCTCATTATGGCTTGATAAAACCCTAACTTACTCAAGCGCAATTTTTGACGATAGTAATGATTTAGAAAAAGCCCAGTTAAATAAATATAAAAAACTATCAAATCTTGTTAAGCCTAAATCAGGCGACAAGATGCTTGAGATTGGCTGTGGCTGGGGAGGATTTGCAGAATATATTGGAAAAAATTATGACGTAAAGTTAGATTGTATAACAATCTCCAAAAAACAATACGAATATTCAAAAGAAAGAATTCATAAAGAGGGTTTGAATGAAAAAATAAATATACAAATGTTAGATTTTAGAGATGTTAAAAATAATTATAATTCAATAGCTTCAATAGAAATGATAGAAGCAGTAGGGCAGAGTTATTTAAAAAAATATTTTAATATTATCAAAGAAAACTTAGTTGATGGAGGAACAGCAGCTATACAATCAATTACTATAGATGACTCTATCTATGATAGATATAAAAGTAAAACTGATTTTATCCAAAAATATATTTTTCCTGGTGGTTTTTTACCTAGTAAAAATGAGTTAGTAAATCTTGCAAACCAATCTGGACTTAAGTTTGAGAATTGTAATTCATATGGTGATCATTACTCAAATACACTAAATATTTGGAGAGAAGAGTTCTTAGAAAAATGGGAACAAATTTCATCTCAAGGCTTTGACAATACTTTTAAAAGAATGTGGAATTTTTATTTATCTTATTGTGAAGCTGGATTTAAATCAAAAAATATAGACTTAATCCAATTTGCTCTTCAAAAATAAATAATATTATGAAAATAAAATATTTCTTATTGATAATAATTACAGTATTGATTACAAGTTGTTCATCAAACCAAGCAATGAAACCAGAAGATTTCAAAAACCAAAAACCTAGATTAATAATAGAAGAGTATTTATCTGGAAATGTAAAGGCATGGGGAATTTTACAAAATAGATCAGGTAAAGTGACAAGGCAATTTTCTGCAGACCTAGATGGAAAGTGGGATGGAAAACAATTAATACTTGATGAAAAATTTGTTTGGAACGATGGAGAAATTCAAAATAGGCAATGGACAATCAATAAAATCGACGAGCACAACTATGAAGGCACAGCAGGAGATGTAGTTGGAACTGCAAAAGGTTTCTCTTATGGTCCTGCATTTAAATTTGAATATGTTCTATTAGTCCCGGTCAAGGGAAGGGAAATGAAAATAACTTTTGATGATTGGATTTTCATGCAAGATGAGAGAGTAGCAATTAATAGAGCAAAAATGACAAAGTTTGGTATTAAAGTTGCAGAATTAACTGTAATGTTTGTTAAAGATTAAATTTATTTTTTTTGAAGCTTCGTCATTTTTCTTATCAAATATAAGTAGATCCCATTTGGCAAAATCTTAAAAAATTTTAATATTAAAAATAAACTTCTAGGAAAAGCTATTTCAAATGAATTTTTATTTATTAAACCATCATAAATCTGTTCAGCCGCATATTGTGTGGTTTTTAAAAATGGCATTTTAAATGTGTTTTTATCCGTAAGTCTTGTTTTGATAAATCCAGGGCTGACTAGACATACGCGAACATCATATCTTTGAAAATCAAGATATAAACTTTCTGCTAAATTAATAAGAGCTGCT
>CABZRS010000021.1 GCA_902528135.1 uncultured Pelagibacteraceae bacterium
ATTTATAAGATAAAGAATTATCAAATACTTATCTATGTCTTGAAATGTTTCATATGATGAATTGGTCCATTCAGATAATAACTTGTAATAAAAGGGAGCTATTTCATCAAAATTTTCTACAATAACTTTTTGAATTACTTTTTCACTAAATTGTGATGAGTTTTTAATCATTTTTCGAAAACCCATTTTAGTCTTTTGACCCCATTTTGGACATCAAATAAAATTTTAATAACCCATTTCGGACACTTGAGAAATAGCATCAAAATTTATATGTGTTTTAATAGTATTAATATGAGTTTGAATAGTCTAAAAAGAGCATCTGATATTGAAATTTCTTCTCAATTAACAGGTAACCTAAATATTGATACCCCTCAAAAAGTAAATATTGATGCTCTTAAACTCAAAATGATTAAACAAGAAAAAAAAGATAATTTTAAAAATAAAGCTTTTGTAGTGTCACTATTTTTTGGATTAGGAGTACTTGGATATTTTGTTTCTATTTAACTTTAATAATCAAATAAATAATCTAAAAATTTAGGCATTCTCAACAATTATCAGTTATTGTAATAAATAATAATTAGTAAATAATAAAGATATGAAACCATTTGCTGGATATTTAATTTTAGCCTTAGGAATTACTACAGGCATAGCTGCAAACAGCTTTGCAAAGATTTCAGATGGTTTTACAAAGCTGACACCAACTATTGTTTGTTTGCTTTTAATGAGTGTTACAATGTTTTCTTTGGCAAAAGCAATGTCAGTGATACCTGTAGCATTTAGTTATTCAACTTACAGCGGGCTAACAGTTGCGGGTGTAGTTTTGTTTGGGATATTAAAATATAATCAAGTTCCTAATATTTATGGATTAATTGGTATTTGCTTAATAGTAACTGGGGTTATAATGGTGAATTATCTAGGACGAGCAGGTTAACAATTCAACCTATTTCAATAAAATACGAATATCTTCCATTATATTATCCGGAATTTTAATTTCAGATTTATAATTCTTTTTATATCTTCTTAATTTGTTTTCTCCTGGGTATAATATTTCTTTAAGTCCTTTAAATTTAGGAAGTTTTTTAATTCTTTTTATATTTTCTTTAATTCTTTTTTTATAATTTGATTGAAATAAATTAGCTTTCATAACGATAAATAAATGACCAATATTTTGAGGGCCTGAAAAATCATCAAAAGGATCTTTCACTTTCCCACCGTGATTACCTCCTGTGTAAACACCACTTAATATATCGACCATCCACGCAAGTCCTGATCCTCTAAATCCTGCTATAGGAAGTTGAACACCCTCAAGTGCTTTTTTAGCATCTGTTGTTGGATTACCAAATTTATCCAAAGCAACACCCTCAGGTATTTTTGAATTAGATCTTGATGCAACTCTTATTTTGCCTCTATTAATCATTGAGACAGATGTATCCAATATAAATGGAATTTTAGAACCAGTTGGCGATCCAAAGCAAATTGGGTTTGTGCCAAATAAAGATTTTATAGCTCCATGTGGGGCAATTGCAGGGGGTGCATTAGTAAATACTAAGGCAATCATATTTTTTTTTACAGCTTGCTCAGCGTAGTATCCCGACATTCCGTAATGGCCACTATTTTTAACTGCCACAAGTCCTATTCCTGTTTTTTTAGCATTTTTTATGGCTTTTTTAATAGCTGTATCTGCAGCAACAAATCCAATGCTATCATCAGCATTTATATGAGTAACAGATTGGGAAATATTTCTTAGTTTGATTTTAGGTCTTGGATTGATCAGCTTTTTTTTGATCCGATCACAATACATTTTTAATCTAGATAATCCATGAGTTGGAGTGCCTACTAATTCAGCATTAATTATTGCATCAGCACAAATACCTGCGTTTTTTTTTGAAAGTTTAAACTTATAAAATATTTTAATTATAGTCTTTTTAAGTTTATTTTTTTTCATATTAAATATTTAAATCTTTATTAAAAAATGACCTTATATCATTAACTAATAAATCTGGCTCCTCAAGAGCCGCAAAGTGTCCACCTTTTTTCATTTTTGTCCATCTTTTAACATTAAAAATCCTTTTTACATACGATTTAGGTGGCCAGCTCAACATTTCTTTTGGAAATTCTGCAATTGCAGTAGGTATTTTAATTTTTTTAAAATTTTTTGGGAAAGGTCTCCCACCTTCTTCTCTTCTGCCAAAATAAATCCAAGCTGCAGAATTAAAAGTTTTTGTTAATATATAAATCATAATATTAGTTAGTAACAAATCCTTTGAGTAAACATTTTCAATATTACCTTTTTTTAAGTCTGACCATGAATAAAATTTTTCTAATATCCATGCAGCAGTACCCACAGGGCTATCTATCATTGCATAACTTAACGACTGAGGTTTGGTTGCCTGTTGTGTCCTATACCCCTCTTGCATAATTTGCTCTTTAGCAAATCTTTGTTCCCATTTTTTTTCTTTTGTATTTATTGCTCCTTTTGGATGTCTCATATTTAAACAATTTACATGAATAGCTTTACAATTATTATAATGATCATGACCTAGCCAATTGCAAACAGCAGACCCCCAGTCTCCTCCCTGAGCAAAATAATTTTTATAACCTAGTTTTTTAGTCATTAATTTATTCATAATTTTTGCAATTTTTTTTGGACCAATTGGTTTTTTAGGCGTTGCAGAAAATCCAAATCCAGGTAGAGAAGGTATTATTACATCAAAACTCTCCTCCTTATTGCTTCCAAATTTTTCAGGATGAGTTAGTTTTTCCACGATATATAAAAATTCTACAAAACTTCCAGGCCATCCATGAAGAATAAGCAATGGATTTGGTTTTTTTCCACTACCATTTTGCTTAATAAAATGAATATTAATCCCATCTACATTAGTAATGTAATTGTTAAATTTATTGATTTTTTTTTCTTGTAACTTCCAATTAAACTTTGATGTCCAATACTTAGAAATCTTTTTTAAATAAGCATGATTTGTTCCATGTAACCATCCATTCATCTGTTGGATGTCATTAAATGGAAATTCCCTAACTTTTTTATAGATATTATTTAAGGTCTTTTTAGAAACATTTACCTTAAATTTTTTTATCATTAATTATTGTATTAACCTTTTCCTCGCCAAGGAATAGTCCTATCAATTATTTTTCTTAAAGTTATATCAAATAATAATCCTAACATTCCCATAATAAAAATTGTTATCCAAATTACTTCATATTGAAAATACTTTTTTGCAACATTTTCAACAAATCCAATACCTGTTGTTCCAGCTAAAAATTCAGCAGCAACCAAAGTTCCCCAACACATTCCAACAGCGACTCTAATTCCAGTCAATATTTCAGGTAAAGAATTTGGAAATATAACATGTCTTAGTATTTGTCTTTTAGAAGCACCTAAAGAATGGGCAGCGTGAATTTTAGATAATTGTGTTCCTGATGCCCCAGCTCTTGCTGAAATAATCATAATTGATAGTGAAACCATGAATAACAAAAATACTTTTCCAGTATTATCAATTCCAAGTACTGAAATTATAAGAGGAGCCCAAGCAAGTGGAGGTACTGGTCTATATAGTTCAATCAAAGGATCAAAGAAACCTTTAGCAAATCGGTTTAGACCCATAAACAAACCTAATGGAACCCCTATTATTATTCCAAAAACCAATCCTAAAAATACTCTTAAGAATGAATCCCATATATGACCATAAGGAACAGGTATCTTGAATAGTTTAAAATCACCCGTAACAACTTTTAAAACTTTACCTTTAAAGTTTTCTTTGACTATCCCTTCGTTTGTATGAACAGGGTATTCGCCTGGCAAAATATCAGCAATCCAATCTGGTAAAATAAATCCAACTATCGAACTAACATCAATCATTTCTATCCAGAGAAGAGGTATATTTTTGTATCCAACACTTGGATTAGACATTAGGATGAATTTATTTAATGTATCTGACGGTTTAGGTAACCATCTACCAGAGCCTTGTTCCGAGCAACTTGGACCACTCGCAACAATTGTTCCAGCTGGAAATAAAACAATATCAATTAATCTAAGACCAGCTTGTTCTTTCTCCTGAAGGTCATCAAATTCAATAATCGCATTTTGCATTTCATTTAGTGCATTTGGCGGATAAATGCTTGCAAATTCAATTCTTCTTGCAATTTTGACTATATTTTTAGCATAATCTGAGGCAATTTCCTCATTATCATCTAAACTTTTTCTATAAGCTTTAACTTCATCTTTCAGTTCTTTAATTGAACTTTTGAACTGTGGATTGTGATTTCTTAATTTAAAAAATTTATCATTAATTTTTTTCAGTTCCTCTGCAGCAGCTTGAAATTTTAAACCTTTTGAAGTTTCTGCAATAAACGGAACTTCAATAGTATTTTCTATAGTACCAGTTCCTGATCTAACCGTTGTTATGCCCCAGTTACCTTGTTCAGATATTGCTTTTAACCGTTCACTTTTTCCAACTTCTGTTTCAAATGGATAATCCTCTTTTTTAAAATTTGAACTTAATAGTTTAATCTCATTTGTCATTTCACTTATTTTAATTTTAGTATCCATTTCAATTAAGTCCTCTTTAGTTAATAAAGGAATTAATTTTTTTGTTTTATTTATATATCCAACTAAAATTATTTTTTGTTGATTACTAAGATCTTTAGAATTTTGTATTTCACCTGTTATTTTTTGAAGATTTTTATTTTCAATCTTTATGATCGATGTACTTTTAAATTCACGTTCTTCTATTGGAAATTGATATTTTAATCCTAACAGTGATTCATTTATTTTAGCAACTTGACATAATTCATTTGCTGACTTTGGATAAAATCCTTTTGCTATGTCCCAAGAATAATAAAGCCATACCAGTAATATTGCAGCACTTCCAACAATAACCCAATGGGTTCCACCTTTAGCTCTTTCAGGATTTCCAAATACAGCATCAACTTTCTCAGTTTGTATTAATCTTCTGCCGTACATAATGCATCCAATTATGGATACAAATATAAGTATGGTTATTATTTGAGTTAACATTTAGTTTTCTTTTCCCATAATTTCTTCTTCCATGTTCCAAATCATGGATAAAATTTCTTCACGTTTAGACGAAAATTCTTTATTTTTTTTAATTTCCCTCAAATCTTCCTTTAAGCCCATTTCTGCAAATGGCAGATTGTATTCTTTATGTATCCTGCCTGGTCTGGGTGCCATTACGTATAGTCTTTCACCAAGTAACAATGCTTCTTCAACTGAGTGAGTAATTAAGATAATAGTTTTTCCTGTTTCTTTCCAAATTTTAAGAACTAAAGATTGCATCTTTTCTCTAGTTAATGCGTCTAATGCACCTAATGGCTCATCCATTAATATTAAATCAGGATCATTTATAAGACATCTGGCAAGAGCCACTCTTTGCTGCATTCCACCTGATAATTGGTAGGTAGGAGTATTACCAAACCCTTTTAAGCCAACAATTTCTAGCCACTCTTCAACTCTTTTAGAAGTTTTTATTGGATCTTCTTTTTTCATCCTAAGTCCAAAATCAACATTTTCAGCAACTGTTAACCACTCAAATAATGCTCCCTGTTGGAAAACCATTCCTCTTTCAACTCCAGGACCATTAATTTCATTGTCAGCCAAAACAATAGAGCCCGAGGTAGGTCTTAAAAACCCTGCTGCAATATTTAAAAGGGTTGTTTTTCCACACCCTGAAGGACCAAGAACAGTGAGAAGTTCTCCTTTTTTTAAAGTAAAATTTACATCCTTTAATGCGTGAACAGTTTCTCCTTTGGGAGTTTTAAAAATCATATTTAGATCTTTGGAAACTAAGTCACTCATAGAAACTTTATATAAAACTTATGTTAAAAAAAATAGGCGCTAAATAATTAGCGCCTATTAAATTTGTTTTACTCTTTAATATTATAAAGGTAAAAAACTAGTATCAACGGCACCGCCTGGAGTTCCCATACCTTTTAGGAATCCATCAAGATTACCGCTCTCCATTGACTGTTTAGTCTCTTCTGGAGTAAGAAATTTAAATCCATCTAATGTCTCTTTCATGTCAGCAACTTTCATTTCTGAAGCTTTAGACATTGAATTCATATCACTTTTACCAGCTCTATATCTGTCATTTGCTTCATGAGTTACTTCTATAAAAGTTCTAAGCATACCTGGATTTTCTTTCATAAACTTGTCAGTTACAGATGTAATATCTATACCTAAGATACCAGCATCTCTTGCTTCTTGAACTGTTAAAAGTCTAGAACCAACTGCAACTGCAGCTTTGATAGAATTTCCACCAAATAAACATGCCATTACAACATCACCACTTACTAATGCAGCAGCACCTTCTTCAGGATCCATTTGAATTATATCCATTTTACCTCTGTCAGCTCCAACAACTTTCATACTTTCGTCAAAGACGTACTCAGCCATAGTTCCAAGTGGAACGGCAACTTTTTTACCTTCTAATTCAGAACCGTTTGCTTTTGTAATTCCAGAAGCATTTGATGTAACACAAGTTGTTCCACCCATTCCGTATTCCATTGCAATATCAACTAATTTGATAGGTGCATTAGATTTTACAGCATTAATAAAAGGTACCAAACCTTGAGAATATGAAATATCAATATCCCCAGCTAGCATTGCATCAGTCATAGCTCCGCCGTTAGTGAAGTTAGTCCATTTTACTGGAACACCTAGTGCTTTAGCAAAATTCTTTTTTTGCATGTCCTCTAAATTTGGACTTGGCCATTCTAGAAAGTAAGCAACTCTTACTTCATTTGCAGCAGCATTTGCAGCTGAAATTGACAAGTTAAGAGCGAATAAACTTCCTAAAATAAAGCTAATTAGTTTCTTCATTTTATCTCCTTAATTAAATTTAATTACCCTTATTAAAGTTCAATTTTGATTATAAGTAAATGTATTTTGTAAGCATATTAATCATAGGTGATTTGAAGATGTCTAAAATGGGTTCAACTTTTGGTTGTATTTAATATTACGTAATGACATACTAATAATGCATAGAAATTATTTTCTATTTTTTTAATTTAGTCTATGAGAGAGTGATAATAACAATTTAAAAATTTTTTTATGAGTTCAGAAAAGCCACAAATACCAAATTCTTTAAATGAGCATTGGATGCCATTCTCTTCAAATAGAGACTTTAAAGCAAATCCAAGATTAATAGTTGAAGCAAAAGGTGTTTATTTAAAAAACCACCATGGAAAAACACAAATCGATGCAAGTTCAGGATTATTTTGTAATCCATTAGGACATGGTAGGGAAGAAATTATTGAGGCAATAACAACACAGCTAAGAACAGTTGATTATGCTCAACCATTCCAGCAAGGATTTGGTGGTTCATTTGAATTAGCAACAAGAATTTCAAAACACACACCAGGAAATTTAAATAGAATTTTTTATACTATTTGTGGATCGACAGCTGTTGAGACAGCAATAAAAATTTCAGTTGCTTATCACAAAGCTCGAGGAGAAGGACAGAGATTTAGATTTGTTGGTAGAGAAAGAGCTTACCACGGTATGAATATTGGAGCAACATCAGTTGGTGGAATGATCAACAATGTTAAAACATTTGCGAGTGTTTTAATGCCAGGTGTTGTTCATATGAGACATACTCATTTACCTGAACATAAATTTGTATCAGGTCAACCAGAAACAGGAGCAGAAATTGCAGATGATCTAGAGAGAATTTGTACAAACTTTGGATCAGAAAATATTGCTGCGTGTATTGTAGAACCGATTGCAGGATCAACAGGAACACTTGTTCCACCAAAAGGATATTTACAAAGATTAAGAGAAATTTGCGACAAACACGGAATTCTTTTGATTTTTGACGAAGTAATTACTGGATGGGGAAGAACAGGTTCTCCGTTTGCATCACAAGAATATGGTGTTACCCCAGACATTATTACAATGGCTAAAGCAACAACAAATGGAATAAGTCCTTTAGGCGCTGTTGCTTGTAAAGAAGAAATCTATGATGCAGTAATGGATGCATCACCTCAAGGGTCAGTTGAATTATTTCATGGCTACACATATTCTGGAATTCCAGTTTCAGTAGCAGCTGGATTAGCAGTACAAGATATATTTGAAAAAGAAGATATATTTAATAGAGCTAAAAATTTAGCTCCATACTTCCAAGAAGGATTGATGTCATTAAAGGATATTGATGTTGTAGACAACATCAGAGGATATGGAATGATGGGTGGAATAGATATTAAAATGGATAAAAAACCTGGAGCAGCTGGATTTACATGTTTTAAACATTGTTATGATGTAGGTGTTAACTTCAAAGCAACAGGTGATTGTTTAATTATCGCTCCAATGTTTATTTGCGAGAAAAAACATATAGATGAAATAATTGATAAATTAAGAACTGGAATTACGAATTATTCTAAAAGTAAAAAAAATTAATTCACTTATATGAAAATAGGTGTTCCTAAAGAGTTAAAACCGCAAGAAAATAGAGTTGGGTTAACACCTGATAGTGTAAAGACACTTACTTCAAATGGTCATGAAGTTTTAGTTGAAAATGACAGTGGTTTTGAGGCAGGCTTTGACAACAATCAATATAAATCTGCAGGAGCTAAAATAATTGATAAGGCAGAAGATATTTTTAATGATGCAGAGATAATTGTAAAAGTTAAAGAACCTCTTTCAAATGAAGTAAAAATGTTAAGAGAAAATCAAATTGTTTTTACTTATCTGCATTTAGCTGCTGCCAAAGAATTAACAAAAGGTTTAGTAGACTCTAAAGCTGTTTGTATCGCTTATGAGACAGTAACTGATAACAACGGCAGGTTACCATTATTAGCTCCTATGAGTGCCGTTGCTGGAAGAATGTCAGTTCAAGCAGGTGCGCATTGTTTAGAAAAAAATCAAAAAGGCAGAGGTATTTTGTTAGGAGGTGCTCCAGGTGGAGAGCCTGCGGAAGTTGTAATTCTTGGTGGAGGAGTTGTTGGAGAAAATGCTGCAATTATTGCAACTGGAATGAGAGCAAAAGTTCACGTTGTAGATAAGTCAGAGGCAAGACTAAAACAACTGTCAGAAATGTTTGGTGATAAAATTATTCCCCAGCTAAGTGATAAAACTGATTTAGAAAAATTAATTTCAGAATGCGATTTATTAGTTGGAGGAGTTTTAATTCCAGGAGCAGAAGCACCAAAATTAGTTACTAAAAATATGATTAAGAATATGAAACGAGGATCAGTAATAGTTGATGTTGCAATTGATCAAGGTGGATGTGTAGAGACCAGTAAACCTACAACTCATGCTGAACCAACTTATATTGTTGATGATATTGTTCATTACTGTGTAGCAAATATGCCGGGTGGTGTCCCTAGAACATCAACCATCGCATTAAATAATGCCACGCTTCCTTTTTTAAATAGATTAGCTAGTGATGGTTATTACAAAGCTTTAAAAGATGATCCAAACTTCTTAGCTGGCTTAAATATCCATAAGGGTGAAGTAACATACAAAGCAGTTGCAGATGTTTTTGGATATAATTATTTAAGCGCTGGTGAGGCTTTAAATTAATTAATCAAACTAGTTATCTTTTTTTCAATATTTTTACTTATAATTTGAACACCTTTAGGATTTGGATGCATTCCATCCTCTAGATTTAGTTCTGGCTTTAAGGCAACACCTTCCAGAAGAAAAGGTAAAAAAGTTAAGCTATATTTATCAGAGAGGCTAGAATAAATTATATTAAATTTATCCCTGTATTCTTTACCATGACTTTCAGGTGCAACCATACCTGCTAATATAATTTTAATATTTTTATTAATTACAATTTTAATTATTTTCTCTAAATTTTCTTTTGTCTCGTTTGGCTTTATACCTCTTAACATATCATTTGCGCCTAGACCCAAAACCAAAATGTCAATATTCTTTTCAGATAAAGTCCAATTTATTCTATTTAAACCTCCTGCAGTTGTATCACCTGAGACACTCGCATTTATAATTCTGACATCTAATCCATTATTATTTAAATTTTTTTGAAGCACTGTAGACAAATGATCTTCTTTATTAAGTCCATATCCAGCCATTAAACTATCACCAAATAAAACAACTTTATTCTCAGCATTTACCCCAAATGCAACTAGACATAATATAATTATTTTAATAATACATTTTTTAAACATGACTAAACTTCTTAAACTTACAGATGTGAACTTAAACTATAATACTGATAACAATCTTATAAATGTTTTACAAGATGTAAGCTTTGAAGTTGATTATAAGGAAACAATATCTGTAGTAGGAGAAAGTGGGTCAGGAAAGACAAGCTTAATAATGCTCATAGGTGGTTTGGAAAAAGCATCCTCAGGAAAAATTGAATTTAAAGACTTTGAGATTTCAAGTTTAAAAGAAGATGAGATTTCAGAAATAAGACGAAAGGACATTGGCATCGTTTTTCAATCATTTTATTTAATACCCAATTATACAACTATAGAAAATGTGAGTTTAGCATTAGAAATTAATAAAATTAAAGATCCAATTAATAAAGCAAAAGAAATTCTAGATAAATTTGGCCTTGGAAATAGGTTAAATAATTTACCCAGTCAATTATCTGGAGGAGAACAGCAGAGAGTAGCAATTGCACGTTCAATTATTATGAAGCCTGAATTAATTTTAGCAGATGAGCCTACTGGAAATTTAGATAGTGAAAATTCTGAGCTAATCTCAAACATTCTTTTTGATTATGTGAAAGAAGAAAATGCAAGTTTAATTATGGTTACGCACGATAATAAATTGGCAAATCTTTCTAAGAGAATTATTAAAATAAAGGATGGTAAAATTGAATAAAAATCAAAATTTTGGTCTTTATTTTAAATATGCTCTTAGAGATTTAACAAGAAGTCATAATAAGATCTCAAGTATAATTATTACTCTTTTTATAAGTCTCTTTATTTTAAGTTCTATAATGACAATTGAAGATAGTTTAGAAAATGAACTTAATGAAAATGCAAAATTATTATTAGGGGGTGATATAGAAATTGACTATAACAACAGAGAGGGTGATCAAACTAAAATAGATAAAATTACTAAATTTGCTACTGTCTCTCAAATGGTTGAATTCAGCACAATGATTTCAACTGTTAAAAAAAAAATCAATAAAACTTCATTTACTAGAGTAAAATCAGTTGATCAATTTTATCCATTGTATGGAAAAGCACTCTATGAACCCAATGACGCTTTAGAAAAATTAAATCAGATAGAAAGTTCAATATTAGTAAATGAAAATATTTTTAAAAATTTAGACTTAAAAATAAATGATATTGTAAAAGTTCAAGACAAAGAGTTCAAAGTTGTTGGTATAGCTAAAGTTTTACCAGATATAGGTGGTGCATTTGTATTTGGAGATTTTGCATTAACAGGAAAAAAAACCTTAGATAAGTTAGATTTAAATACCCTCGGTAGTTTTTTAAATTATGAATATAAAGTAAAATTTAACAAATCTGTTAACATTAAAGAGGGCATTAAAAGAGTGGAGAGCTTATTTAAAGATCAAAATAGAGTTAGATTAAGATACCCTGAAAACTCAGCAGGAGGCATTAGACGGATTGTTGATAATTTTTCTCAATTTTTATCACTTGTATCAATAAGTGCTATGTTAATTGCTGGTATTGGTATAGCGAATACTCTTTTATCATTTATAAATCAAAAAAATTCATCAATTGCAGTTCAAAAAGCAATAGGTATATTTTCTGGAAATATAAAGACAATCTATTATTTGCAATTAGCTATTTTATTAGTTTTAATCACCGTATTTTCATATGGGTTAAGTTTTTTTTTAATTCCAATAGTCGATAAATATATTTCAGATGGTTTGGGCTTAAATATAGAAGCAAGTTTTTCTATTATAAATTTAATTATAGTTTTTTTAGTTGGAATGTTGGTAATGATAATATTTTCTATACCAACTGTTAATTCAATAGATCAAGTTAAAGCATCAAATTTATTTAGAAATGTATTTCAAAATCTGCAATTTAATTATTCAGTGAAATCAGTAATGATTAGTATAGTATTATTGCTAATATTAATTAGTCTTTTTGCAATTAGGTCTTCAATACCATTTTATAGTGTTGCATATTTCGTATCATTTTTTATTTGTTTATTAATTTTTTATTATCTTTCTGTAACAATTATTTATTTATTAAAAAAATATAAAAATTCTAAGATTTCAGTAAAAATAGCAGTTAAAAATATAACTCAATCAAAAAGTATCACACCCATTACAATAATGTCTCTAGGTCTTGGAATGACGCTTTTGTTAACACTGGCATTTGTAGGCTCAAATTTTAAAAGAGAAATTTCCAAATCTATTCCAGAAATTGCACCAGATTATTTTTTCTTAGGAATTCAAAATGATCAACGAGAAAAATTCGAAAAAATAATATTTAATTCTGATAATAAGTCAAAATTAGAGATAGTTCCTATGGTTTCAGCAGGTCTTGTAAAAATTAATGGGATAGATCCTAATTCTTACATCAAAAATACTAATGACAGTTATTGGGTTATAATGAATGATAGAAGAATATCTTGGTCAGATGAGATACCAAAAGATAATTCTTTAACACAAGGTAACTGGTGGGATTTATCAAGCCCAGACAAATTACAAATTTCTTTGGATAGCAAAGTGGCACAAGATTTTGGAGTAAAAATTGGAGATATATTCACTCTAAACATTTATGGGAGAGAAATAGATGGTGAGGTAGTGAATTTTAGACTCGTTGATTATAGTGATCTGAGCATTAATTTTGCTATGTTACTAAACCCTCAATTTGCAAATAAAATTCCACATGAGTACCTTTCGACAGTGAAGTTTAATAATATTAATAAATTCGATGATATTAATTTTCTAGATGAATTCCCCAGCGTTTCTATTGTAAAAATCTCTGATTACTTAAAAAAAGTTACCGATGTTCTTAATAAAGTATTTATAGCGGTCATTATAATTTCAACTGTAACAGTAATAATAGGATTGGTTGTTATATCCAGTGCAATTATAGTGCAAGGAAAAATAAAAACTTTCCAAAATTTAGTTTTTAAGATTTTGGGATTTTCAAAAAAAGAAATAATTTATTCATCTTTAATTGAATTTATAATTACATTTTTTTCTATAATTCTTTTTTCTACAATTTTTTCCATAATTTCATCAAAATTTATTATTGAAAATATTTTTCAACTTAAATGGTTATTTGAATTTGATATATTCTTAAATGTAACAATTGCAGTTGGATTAGTAACAATGATATTGATAGTTTTTACAAACCTTAAGTATTTAAGTCCAAAAGTTTATCCACTTGTCAGAAATGAATAAGATTTAATATTTTTTAGATTTTGGTTTTAAATAGAAGCTTTTAAAGCTTCATAAATTAAATCCTCTGTAGTTTCACCAATACTTCTATAAACTTCTGTATCACCTTTGAAAATTAATAGAGTAGTTTGATAAAGCACATCAAACGAATTTGCTATATCTCTGTTTGTTACATCAAATGCAAAATATTCGATGTTATCAAATTTAATATCTAATAATTCACCCTCTTTTTTTGCTTTTTGCAAAACTTTCATTTGATTTGCACAAGATCCACAATATTCTATCCAAGAACTGATAACTATAATTTTGCCCTCAGATTGGGCTTTGTTAAACAAATTTTTATCAAATGTTGTTTTTTTTTCCATTGAATTTGCAGCAAATGCAAAAAAACAGAAAATAAAAATATAAATATTTTTCATTGAAATTAAAAATTACACCTTTGGACAACTAAAGAAAACAATTTATAATGACACATGTGTTTCCAATTTAGGCTGAAATTCAATAAAATTTCTTCTCTAGGCTTCAATCTACGAAGCCTAGTATTATAATTAACTTATAATAAGAGAGAGAAACTTACAAATACAGCATAAGTCAGATTTTAGGAGCGCTAATAGTGAATAATAGCTATGTATAATTCATATAGTTGTTTAACATCTCCCTTTACTTATTCGTCATTTGATATAAAAATTATTTATGGGGTGCCATATGGCTGAGAAATACCCAAGGAACCTGTCCGGTAATTCAGAAAGGGAAAAATGGATCAAATAAACATTTTAAATCAATCATCTGCAATTTTATTAACCTTAATTATTAGTATCATTTTTGTAATAGTTGGCCTTGTATATTCAAAAAAATATCAAGGGTTAAACAATTATTTAGTTGCAAGTAGATCTGTAGGGACTTTTTCACTAACAACTAGTTTAGTTGCATCTGCCTTAGGAGCATGGATTTTATTCGGCCCCGCATCAGCAGCAACCTGGGGAGGAGTAGGTGCTGTTATTGGATATTCTTTAGGGACAGCATTTCCTCTTTTTGCATTAATTTATTTAGGAAAAAAATTTAGAGATAAATACCCAACAGGGAAATCTTTAATTGAGGTAATTAGATCAAGATTTGGTTCACAATTATTTAAATTAATTTTATTTTTATCAATTTTTTATATGACTATTTTTTTAATAGCAGAAGTAACCGCTGTTTCAATTTTAATTAATTACATTTCAGGTACTGATCTATGGATCACGGCATCTATTGTAATTGTCAGCTCACTTGTCTACACTTTGTATGGAGGGCTTAGAGCTTCAATATTTACAGATAATATACAATTTATTGTTTTTGTTTTGCTCTTAATAATTGCATTTTCTTGTTTAATTTCTTTTAATTCTAATGACTTTAGTTTTGAATTTGTAAAACAGAACAAACCTTATTTGTTAAGTGTAGGTTATTTGCCTAACTTCACTGCAGGACTAACTTTTTTTATTGCTGTTGCCGCAACCAATCTTTTTCATCAAGGTAACTGGCAAAGAGTTTATGCTGCTAAAAATAATAAAGTTTTAAAAAATAGCTTAATAATTTCTTTTATAATTATTATACCAATAGTATTCATGATGGGCTTTTCAGGTTTAGTTGCAACCTCCCAAAATCCTAGCGTAGTGCC
>CABZRS010000022.1 GCA_902528135.1 uncultured Pelagibacteraceae bacterium
TGCCACAACATAACAAAGAGATTCTAAACTGTCTATTACTTCTTAGTGGAGCAATAGTGGAGCAGAAATCATTAATTCTAATTTAAAGACTCTGAGATTCCCAAAATTAATTCTGTAGTACCTTAAATCATATTCCATTGAAATGACTCTCTGCGAGTCTCTATGGAATCTTAAACACTATGTTTGAGGGGTATGCAGGTGACCATGGGGGTGTAGGTATACTATAGGTGCTTAAATTTTAAATTAGTAATTCAAGATGTTAACCAGATTATATTCTAACTAAATTCCTAGGTTTATATCAGGAGTGTTAACCATAACAATCTAGTTAACAGTTTTGTTCTGAGTATAGATAGGGGTACCTTATACACCCTATAACATTGCCTAGAGATACTACTTAATTAAAGGTATAGATGTAAACCTAGCTTCCTCAATAGCTTTACTCATAACATTCTTAATAAAGCTCTTATTCTTGCTCTCTACAATAAATGAGTCATGAATACTTAATACAGGTATTAATTCCCTATTACACTTACTAATAATATTGCTCGCTAACTCACTATCCTGAAACTGAAATTTTAGAGCAATCTGTTTGTAAATATAACTAGATATCTTAGGATTCATCTCCATAAATATATCTAATCTTTTCTGTATCTCTTTTTTGCTTGGTTTCTTACCAGATAACTTCCCTCTCTTATATTCTGAAACTAATGCGTGATTTAAATTTTCAAAATCCCTGCAATTCAAAGCTATTTGTATTATTGCTTTATTAATCTTTCTTTCCGTGTCTTGAATTCCTCTCAATAAATAGGGATCCTCAGAATAGGTATTCTCTTCAAAATAATTTAAACTCTCTGCACTATAAATTTGATGAATGATTAGGGAGGAGTAATCATATTCAACGGTTTTATTCTTATTAATAGTTATAAACTGTCTTAGCTCTGAAGGGATATTTAACCACCAAGGGCCATAAAATCTTCCTCCATGCTTAAAGTCTCCATTGAATATTCTTTGGTAACTTTTATTTTTAAAATCAATAGTTTGATCTTTAAGATAGTCTTTGACTTGCTTATTTTTTAACACGCTTATCTTATTAAAACTTAAAATATTATTATAACTTAAGCATTCTCTTCTAATTTTATTGGTAAATCTATCCTCAGGATAATCTTTAAGTTGTTTATTGGAATTCCTAAGAACTATGACATCAGAATTTTTTTCCAAGACATGCTCTTTTTTTAAATAGTGTTTCTTTAAGAAGTTTAAAAACTTAGGTGTTGGTCTAAATCTTGAACGATAACTTAAGTTTTTATCATGTCTGACATAACGTCCTTTTCTGTGATCTAAGAATTCATGCTTTATCAATAGCTCTATTATTTTCTTTATCTTTCTATTTGAAATTTTAAGGGGATTATATCTTTCTATACTTTTATAAAGATTGTTATCCCTAGAATAAAAAACAAATTCACCTCTCTTGTTTAAATATAAGAGCATTAAATTAGCTGAAATACAGGCTAAATGATCTGAGTATTTTTTATGTTTATTACCTATTAAACCTAATTCTTCTGACAAATTGTAGAGAAAGCTATTAGGATGAGACTGGCTTGATAATGAAAGGTTAATATCGAACTTAATATCATTATTGTAGTTATAGATTTCAGGAGACACATTGGAGAAATGGTGATTAAAACTAATAGTTCAATAATCTGGAAAAAATATTTTAAAGATACCCACATACCACATACCACATAAAGGGATCCTACTGATTTAGGTGTATAGCAAGTCGAATAAAGACAAGACAATTGAAAATCGACTCGATATCATTCTTATTTGATAGAACTATTTAGGAGGAAAAATGGATAGATATAAAAAATTTATTCTTACAATTATCGCGGTAGGAATAATCGCTATTAATATACAATTATTTAAAAATGATATTGTTTCAAATGCTAATGCTAAAGTTGCTGGAATGAATTTCGTTGAGCTGAGGTTGGATATTGATTTTAAGAATGCTGTAATAAGTATAGTTGAAGACTGTAAAGTTATTGGATCAAAAATAGATTGTTATGCATTTTAAACGACGAGTACAGGACAATTGAAAACTTTTTGGTACCATAAATAATTCAATGGCTTGGTATAATATAAATTCTCAGGATAGCGTAACTGCGGAAACTTTAGAAAAAATTAGAACCGAAAGGTGTGGTTTCTGCGGACAAGAAAAACCAGTCAGAAAAAGAATGAAAATATATTTTTCAGAGTTTGAAATAGCAGAAAAACCAGTATGTCGAGATTGCTATGTTCAGAACTCTAAGAAGGCTATAGCTACTTAGTTTTATTGGATATCATGAATAAATAGAGGCAGACTCATGGTTAAGGATTTGTTAATCTTGGATGATGGATCAACTAATACCTGTAGTATATATGATAGGAGTTCTATTGTTGGTTCTACCTGCTTTTTTACAGTCTAATTCCAAATTAAAACAATTATTAACTAATCTTACTATTTGGATTATCATAGTGCTTATAATTTTAACTTTTATTTATTTATTTAAGAATTAATGAAAAAACTTTTAGTTATTGTGTTTCTTGGATTGTTGTTTGGGGGGGAGTTTGCCTGTATCTGCATTTGTTATTAACGATAAAGTTTATTTAAATGCATGCGGAAGCAATCCACAAGAATATAAAACAGATCCATTAAATATACATAATGTAATAATAGAGGTTCCTAATAAAATAATTAGTTTAGAAAAGAGCAAATATGATAGACCCATTCAAACTTTAGCGACTTCTTCACTAAGGTTTAATGATAAAAATTATCAGATAACTGTTTCCAATTTTAGAGATTTGGTTATTAAAAATGAAAGAAATGAAATTCTGGCTGAGAGAAAAATTACTGGAGCAAGCTCCATTTATGAAATTAAACATAAAGACAAAGTTGTTGCTTGGGGAGTTGGTTGGAACAAATTTTGTGGCGAAGGTGGTTATGAGGATCTTGTAGATTTTTCAGTTCTAAGAGTTTTCACACCTATTTTAAAAAAAAACAAAATTGAAATTCAACAAGAGCTTCTTGCTGTAAATACAAGTAAAATTATTTCCTCACTTAAACCTTCTGATAATTTTGTTATTTCTTCTGCTGAAAAACTTTGGGGTTATAGAAATGAAGGATTTTATAGAGATCATGAATTTTATGAACTAACTGAGAGTGATGGATTACAGTTTATTATCCAGTTCGAAAAATTAATTGAGAAGGTGGACATATCTAAACTAAACCCACATGAAACAGCTATTATACTTGCTAAATACAGACAACGTACAGCTCTTGAAAAATTTACAAAAAATAATTTTGAAGAAATCCATAAAGATATAACCTCAAGATTTGATCTAATTAATTATGAAGATGACTTGAAAAAAGTTAGAAAAACTTGTTTTAGTGGAAAAAGTTTTTCCTCTATATCTGAGATAGCAGAGAATTGTTATATTCTTCCTGATTGGATTACAGAAGTACCCATTCTGCCAACAAGATGGTTATCTCAGTATGCTAAATTAGAAGATCCTAACAAATTTCTTCTTGGTAAGAATAAAAGTGACCTTGAAGATATTATTAGATTAGCGGTTCCTAATGCAAAAATTGATCTATGGAACGAAGGCGAAAAAATATCTCTTGAGGAAGAAGTCTTAGCTTCAATTACTCATCCAGAAAACTTTCAATTAAAGATGGTGGATGATTATTGGGTAACTTCTTTACAAGGATGCATGTATCAATACTGCTCAAATAAAGTGTTCCTCCTATTTGATATAGATCCAATTGGCTTAATTAGAGCCAAAGATATTAATGAAAATGAGGATTGGGTATTTTTTTCAAGATATTTTAATTCTTATTCAGAGTTACCAAAAAGCTTTTTTGACGAAGTTCTTACTTGGCAAAAAGAAGCTAGTGCATTTGAAAACCAAATAAAAACACCAAATAGAATTCGCTTTATAAATGATGATAACAAGATTGAAGAAATACAAAATTTTAATCCAGGTACTCTTAGTAAACCTTGGATAGGAATTAGAATTCAAAATAATGACCAGGGCGTTTTCATTCCTGATGTTAGTAAAGGTAGTCCTGCTGAAAAATCTGGAATAATGAAAAAAGATATTATTATTGCATTTAACAATGAAGAGGTAAAAAATATTGATGATATAAATAGGATAAAATCTAATACTAAAATAGGTGATGAAATAACTCTAAAAATTATAAGGGATAAGGAGATAATTGAGAAGAAGTTAATTTTAGGTGATATGCCTAGGTAATAAAAACATCTTCCCAAAAATAGAATTTTTAAATGAAAAGATTTTTTTTAATATTATTATTGAGTTTTATTTGGATTGGTTCAGCCTCTTCACAAGAAAGATTATCAGAGTGGGAGGGAAAATGTTTTATCCAATTTGAAGGAAAAGTTTTAGTTGATGATGAAATTTGCAAAATGGGCTCTGATGATATGCCAATTGACGAGAAAGATGATTTTCTTGTTGTGGTTTCTAAACCTGTTTTATGTGACGATGGAAAAGAAGGTTGTTCATATTTCTTTTATGCCCAACAAGATAAATTTTTAGGCAAATATTTTTGGGTAGTTAATTTTAATGTAAAAAAAGATGTGAAAAAAGCTGTAAAACCTTTTCGACTAGCTGATATTGATTATTATGAACCTTCAGGTGGTGGATTTGGAGTGTGTTTTATAGATGGAGAAGAGCCAATTGCTTATGATAATAAATTTTGTTTTGAGTATTGAAGAAGGATATTTAGAAAATTATTAGTTTTTATGGAAAAAAAAAGACCGTTTCATGACTGGCCAAGTATGCCTGATAATTATATTGATCACCGAAAATTCGTTTACGATTTATGTAAAACAAAAGTGTCAAAACCATTTCATTCAACAGAATTTAATGTAAAAATAGAAAAGTGGTCAGTAGTTCAATATCGAAATGTAAGACCACCTCGTATAGTTAATGTTTGGAATTTTAATACAAAAGTAGAAGCAGAGTCTTTCATGAAAAAAAATGAATTTATCTTAACAAAAAAACAAAATTGAATGAAAAAAAATGATTTTAAAATAGGGGGTAAATATTTAATACTCTATTCTCCCAGAATTAGTAGATACATGTGGTTTAGAGATATTGTCGTGACAGGAATAGAAGATAAAATAATTAAAGCTCATGACAGTTATAACAATAACGAAATTAGGTCTTTTGCTAAAAAATACATGACTGTATTTAAAAAATACTGAGAAAATGAAAAAACTATCTCTGTTTTAATTTATCCGCCAAATACTCAGGTTTTAAATGAGTATACCTTTTTAAAACTCTGAGCTCCTTCCACCCACCTTGTTGTGCTATTTCTACTATAGACCATCCTTTCATAGCAGCTCTTGATGCAAAAGTATGACGTGTTGAATGAAATGTTTTATTTACCTTTGACCATTTCTTAAGTTGCATCCAATAGAATTTAAAATTATCTCCATTATTACTGTTTATTAATCTGCCATTAATATTAAGAGGTAAGTTATTTATTTCTTTCATTACTCTTTTGGATAACCCTATAGATCTACTAGTGCCATTCTTGGTATCTCTTAGAATGCATGTAGAGTTTAAAAAATTAATATCCTCTCTATTAAGTTTAAGGATCTCTCCTCTTCTTAAACCACAATCAATTCCAAGCATAATACCTAATGCTATCCAGTTCGCTTTTGATCTTTTTGCATTCTTTAAAAGTCTTTCTTCTTCTTCATAAGTAATAACTTCACCTTGAAACTCTGGTTCTTTAAGTCTTTTAATAAATTCACAAGGATTGTTTGGTATATAAATCCCAAGTATCTGTCGTGCATATTTAATAGAAACATTAATGAGAGTTGTATATTTATTGACTGTGCTAGGGTTTAAGTCCTGACTGATCTCTTCCCTAAAATTTAAGATTAACAATGGTGTAAGTTTTGCAAGTTTAGTCTTTGCAATATCATGTCTACAAAGTTTATTAATCTTGTATTTCTCAGTTCTCCACCCTTTCTTCTTCATGGTAACTTGAGCCAAGTATTCTTGTAGAATTTCTTTTAAAGAAATAGAGTTTGCCTGACTAAGATCTTCAAATATTCCTTTCTCAATTTTTACTTCAATTTCTTTTGCCCATCGAATTGCATTCTTCTTTGACCTAAATGTCTTTGTAATAACTTTATTATTCTTTCTTACTCTTGCATGCCAGTTGTTGTACCTTTTGCTAAACGTTGCCATTTATTCCTCCTTAGTGGAGCAATACTGGAGCAGTATGAGTTCATGCTTTAAATTGTTAAGGAAATACTTATGGAATAACCACTGACCTCGGGCTTATGAGTCCCGCGCTCTAACCAACTGAGCTACCCCGCCATAATTCTTGTGAGTTATAATAGAAATTTTATATAACGCAATCAACTATTAAAAAATTAAGTTTTTTTAACTCCTGTTGCGTGTGGAATTCCATCAATAACTAATTTTGGTTCGACACTTACATTGATTAATTTAGGGCGGTTGTCTAGGTAAGACTTTATACTTTCAATAGACATCATATCTTCTAAAAATTTTTCTAATCTGGGAAATTTTTTTATAATTGATGGATCAAGCATTTTAGATAAATCTAAATGATGAAATGTAACAAAATCACATGCTCTTGGTTCATCATAGATAAAAAATTTTTTGTCATTACCCTTCAAGACTTTTTCAAGATCTTCAAATCTTGATAATAAAAATGGCATCAAGTCATTTTTTTTCTTAATAAATTTCTCTCCTGTTGCAAAATTTACAGTTGGATTAAGTGGCATAAAAAGTTCCTGTGCGCTCTGCATAATAGCATTTGCTTTAGCATTTAATATTGGATCAGCAATGTTAATACCTGCTAAGTTTTCAATAAATGTCATTATCGCCATACTTTGACAAATTTCATATTTCTTATCTATAATTAACATGGGTAATTGTTTAAAAGGAATATTAGGTTTTACCTCTGACCACTCTTTATCATAGTAATCCCATGACATAAGATCCTCATATTCAATATTTGTGTAATGAAATAATAAACGGGGAGCTTCCGCTAAAGCTCTCATTTTAAAATATATTAATTCTAATTTATGTATCACTTAAATTCATGAGGCTATAAACTTTATTAAGTAATAAAGTATACCAGTAATTATTGTTGCATACACAAAGCCTACAACAAACAATTTGATAATTATTTTGTTATTATCATATTTTGATTTTAAATATACATAAATGAGAGTGTAAATTCCCACTATCGCAATACTTAATAAAATATCTGTTGGACTCATAGATTTTTTTATAATTTTTAATTTAATCTAATAATATTACTTATTCAATTGATAATAGAATAATTTTAGATTGTCTTATCTTTGTCAAATAATAAACTGCTATTATTAAAAATATAGAGAGAGGAAAAAAATGATTAAATTTAAATCAATTTGCAAAGCTTTTATGAACTTTGTGTTAGTTATTTCATTTTTAGTATCTTCAACAGCAGCATTTGCAGAAATAGTGGGTAGACTTTCAGTTCATTGGAGTCCTAAGCACCATAGTGCAAAACACGCTCAAATTTTTGCTGATGAGGTTAATAAAAGAGCAAATGGAAAATTAAAAATTGAAGTTTATCCTTCTAAGCAACTTTTTGGAATTAGAGAAGTCATGGGAGCTGTAACTTCAGGTGCAGTTGAGTTGGGGGGAATTGTTGGTGTTGTAAGTTTTCCACCAATAAATAAAAACTTTAATGTTGCATCTTTCCCAGGCCTATTTAATTCTTGGGAACAACAAAGGGGTTTTTTCCAAAATTCATCTAAAGGAAAAGAAATTTGGGGAGAATTAACTAAAAAAACTAATTCAACTTTAGTAATGTACAATCCAGTCGGACCGGTCATGTCAATTTCAAGTGCTAGAGAATTAACTGGTATTGATGCTATGAAAGGTTTAAAAGCGAGAAGATTACTTAAAAGTGAAGAGCCTATGTGGGATGCTCTAGGAGCAAATCGTGTATCTTTAAAAACAGGTGAAGTATACAACGCTTTACAATCTGGAATGATTGATACAATAAATAGCCCTCCAGGAAGTATAAAAGCTTATAGTTGGTGGGAATTTTTAAAATACGCTCAAAAGCCATACCAATATTATGCTGATGCATATATTATGGCTAACTCTACTTGGTTTAATAGTTTACCAGCAGATTTACAAAAAATAATAATGGATGTTGGTAAGGAAGTTGGAACACTTTCAACAGACAGAATTATGGATCATGGTGAAACTGTTCTTAAAGAATTCCAAGACAGAGGTGGTGTTGTAACTACTCTTTCAGGAGATGAGAAAGCAAAATTTGATAAGCTTATGAAAGATAAAGTTATGCCTGCAATGGCTAAAATGATCGACTCTGATGCTTTAAAAGCAGCACAAGAGTACGCTAAAAGTAATTAGAATAAGTCAATTGCTTAATCTAATAAAATGAAAGCGTTGCGAGCAGTTAATAATTTTTTAGCTTCGGCTTCATTAGCTCTCGCAATGTTAATCATTTTTATTATGGTTGCTGCACTATTTTTAAGTGCAGCTACAAGATTTATAACTGGAACTGGATTTGCTTGGTTTATAGAACTACCACCTGTTTTAGTTAGTTGGTTAGTATTTCCATTATTAGGACCCCTCTTAAAAAAAGGACAACATATAAAAGTTGATTTTTTAACTCCTTTATTATCTAAAAAAAAAAAAGAAATTTTGTTTTTAATTGTGAATATAATTGCACTTATATCTGCCTGCATATTCTTTAAAGCAGGTCTTGATGCAACAATAATGTATTTTAATTTAGGTCAAGTAATGGAAATTGAAATTAGCATTCCTATTTGGTGGATGTTTTTAGCATTCCCTGTAGGTTTTTTAATACTAGCTCTTACCTCATTAGAATTATTGTTCGATAATATTTTAAATTTAATAAGAAATTAAATGTTTGTATTAGCATCAATATTATCATTGGTAGCTTTAATTATTTCCGTTCCAATTTTTTTAGTGTTTGGTTTAGGTAGTTCTGTAGCGGCTATTGGGGGATTAAATCTTCCTTGGTCTGTTTTAATTCAAGTATCTTTTGGAGCTTTAACAAAACATGTTCTTATAGCTGTGCCATTGTTTATTTTTAGTGGAATGGCGATGCTTAAAGGTGGAGCAGCACTTAGGCTTGTAAAATTTGCAACAACTTTAGTTGGACATTGGCCAGGAGGTTTGGGTGTTGCAATGGTTATTGCGATGGGTTTCTTTGCAGCATTCTGTGGATCTATATTAGCCGCAATTACAGCAGTAGGAACAATCATGATGCCCAAAATGATTGAGCAGGGTTACCCTACCCCATTCGTTGTGGTACTAGCTGCATCAGCTGCTTTACTTGAAGCTTTAATTCCTCCATCAAATGCTGCTATTTTATTTAGCGCACTTACATATGTCCCTGTCTCTAAAACATTTGCAGCTGGTGTTATACCAGGGATTATACTTTTAATTTTGATGGTCCTATTAGTTTTATTTAAATGCAGACACATAAGAGCCGATAAAAAGGCAACTCTTAAAGAGAGATTAAGGTCATTTGTTGCAGCACTTCCAGCCTTAATAACACCAATTATAATTTTAGGTGGTATATATGCAGGTTTTTTAACACCATCGGAGTCTGCTGCTATAGCTGGGGTTTATGCTGTTGCGATAGGATTTTTAATATACAGAGAATTAACTTTTTCGTCTTTGCTAAGTTGTTTGAAAGATACCGCTATCATTACCGCTGTTATATTTTCAATTATTGCAACCGCTACTTTTTTAAGTGTTGTGCTTACTTATACACAAGCACCTCAAAAAATTATTACTTACTTTACCGATATGGGTGTAAGTGTAAATTTATTCTGGGCTATGTTAGGTATAATATGTTTAGTTCTAGGGACTTTTATTGAAATTGTTCCGGTGTTTTATTTAACAGTTCCAATTTTTGCAGCTTTAACATTATCTTTTGATCAAAGCTTACTTCATTTATATGTAGTTTTTGTGGCTTTTGCCGGGATAGGAATGATTACTCCGCCAGTTTGTGTGGGAATTTATACTGCTGCTGGGGTTATAAAAGAAAATCCTGCTAATGCGTTTAAAGAGGTACCATTATTTACGGTTGTTGGAATTATTTATGGAGTATTGATGATTTTATTTCCAATTTTTTCAACTTGGTTGCCAAGTCTTCTTTAATTATTAATTATTCTAGTTGTTCCCTAATTTCCTTTTCACAAATAATTCTAGCTTCTTGTGGAGCGATTTCTTTAAGTATTTTACCTTTGGCTATAACACAGGCTGATATAGATTTTTGAAGACTAAATTCTTCATATTTTCCTACACTTAAATAAAGAAAAATTACCGCTGCACCTAAGAACAGTAATAATTTATAGTTTTTATACATTAAGACGCTTGTTTTTCTGGTAAAGATATATCTAAATGGTAATCAGGCTCATCTCTTTGCTTCTTAAGTGCTGGTATTATTTCTTTGTAAGTATCAAATAAACCATTTTTAATTTCAGGTAACTGATCTTTTAAATGGGTATGTAATTTTTCTAAATTATAAGCTGGAACTGTTGGGAACATATGATGTACACAATGATACTCCATTTTCCAATATAAAAAACTTAGTATTGGATTTAATTTCATATCTCTTGCTGACAATCTATGATCTTTAACATTTCTTGCTAAGCCAGCATGTTGCGTAAAAGCAACAAGTTTATGCAAACCTTTTCCGTAATAATGTGGCAACAATAGATACAATACGGGTAACCATGAAGAAATTAGTAGAGACCATACAATTATAAAAACCCATATGAAAAGGTAAATCCTAGAAATCAAAATAGTTCTTGGTCTTGCATTTTCAGGAATACTATCAACCATAACCTTAGTTTTTATGCCAAAAGCATGTTTTATAACTTCATAGGCAATACTTTTTTTAAAAAATAATAATTCGCCAAAAGGAATCAAATTCATTAATAGTTTTTTAGGGGTATCTTTTAAATTATTGTCATATTCAATTTCATGATCATAAGGATCTTTTGTTGAATAAGTATTTCCATGATGAAGAAAATGTGTAAACCTCCATCTTGTTGGTTCAAAATATGCCATAAAACAAGCTATGTAATAAAAAAATTCATTTAAAAATTTTGTCTTAAAGGCAGTTTTATGTCCAGTTTCATGCCATATAGGGTTACAAAAACAATAAATATTTCCATAAATATAAAACCAAAAAATCGACCACCATGACCCCCAAGAATAATAGGCCAATAGGCCAACTAAAAACAAAATACCAAAATAAATTGAAATATGTATTAGTCCCTTAACATCAGATTTTTGAGAAAGTTCTTTTATGATTTCCTTGTCAATTTTAGGTCTAAACCATTTGTCTAATTTTACGTCCATAAATATATATTATTTACAGTATACATTTATTTAATAACATATGAAATTACAATTTTAATTATGTTGTAAACAAAACATGTAGAGAGTTATAACCTTAAAAGTAATGAAAAAAATAATTAAAACTATTAGTTATTTATTAATATTGTTAATTGCAGATTTCATTATCTCTAACCTTTACTTTAATAAAAAAGAATTTTGGAAGTATGATAGATTATTAGATTATTATTGGAGAGTTTCTTCAAATATTTATCACCATGGTTTCTTGGAGTATGTAGATGTAATTGAACCTTGGGGGTTTAGTTTAAAAAAAAGGTTAGTTACAAATTCGATTGGTTTTAGAGATTTTTCGATTAGAGAAATTTCAAAAGAGACCGAGAAAAAAAGATTATTATTAATTGGTGACTCGGCAATAGAGGGAGCGGGATATGATTACAAGCACACAATTGGTGGTCTTTTGCAAAATCATCTTTCTGAGAAATATGAAGTTCTTAATAGTGCCGTTGGATCTTATTCTCCAGGCATTTATTTTAAAAAAATAAATCATTATATAAAAGAGGGATATACTTTTGATAAAGCTATAATATTTTTAGATCCCTCAGATGTTATTGATGAGATGTTTTTAAATTTTGATGAGGATGGAAATTTTATTATTGATAAGAGCGGTAAATCAAGTTTTTCAAATTTTTTAGTAAATAATTTCTTAATTTTCAGAACTTTATTAAGAGTCTCTGACGGAATAGAAAGTTTAAAAAATTTTCTTAAACTAAAGTATAAGGCTTCAAAAAAATTTAATAAAAATTATTTTGATACGACGAACGAAGATACAATGTATTATAGAATGACACATATTGATAGGTCTGCTTGGACATTCGATAATACTATATTTAAAAATTATAAAATTGGATTACAAAAGTCTGAAAAATATTTAAATAAATTAATTAAATTATTAAGGGATAATAATATAGAGATTAATTTTATATTATACCCACATCCATCTCAAATAGCTTATGAAGATCTTTATCATCAGCCTTACTGGATTAATTGGGCACAGAAAAATAATATTAACTTGATAAGCTTATATCCAGAATTTCAAGGTAATAATAAGCGAAAAATAATATTTGATACATTTATCTTTGGCGATTTGCATTGGAATAAAAAGGGTACAAAAATTATATTTGACACTTTGATTAATAAAATTGATTTTTAATTATTCTAATTGACTAGATATTTTAGAATATTTTCGCGATTGTGCTCTTCACTAAATTTCCATAATTGTGAGTCTAAATAGAAATGAAGCATTTGCCCTGTAATTGGAATAACAATTAGATTACTTAAAATCACGGAGTCATTTTTACCAAAAATAGATAGAACAGACATTATAAAAGAATAGATTATTATTACTGTCAAAAATTTATACTTTAAGAAAAAATTTTGACTAATATGATTTTCACTTTGGTTTTTTCTTTTAATCAAAACTTTATTAGTTAAAAATAGATACTGACTATAATGCATTGTAACACCCATGATGATTGCATGAACTGGGTTGGTGACAAAACAAACAGGGTAAAATATTAAAACGCCAGTAACCATTGTAAGAAAATTTTCTGAAATTTTAAATTTGTAAGCCAAATAACCAAATGTTAAAAATAACAGGACCATCATTGTTATATTTAAGAAAATTAAGTCTTCATTGGTGATTATGGGTATATAAAATCTAAGAAATGCTATTAAAAAGAAAATTAAGTTAAACGCATATATAGTGTTAATATAGAATTTTTTTTGAATAAGATCTTTAGTATATAAATTTGTTATACCGAAACTTTGGCGTGTTACATGATAAACATTTGCCCCAAAGAAAATTAATAAGAATAAACTTTTCATTAAAAAAAATCCTACTAAACACAGTATTATTATTGTTATTGGTACAAAAATAAATGAAAATTTATTTTTGATAATATGAGGAAAGTTTACTTTGTCTAAAAAAAATGGCCATGTCGCCCCAAAGTGAGTCTCTGCTAAAAGTAAGATAGTAATAAATATTAATTGAGTTTCAAAACCAGGAAATAAATATAATATGCTTAAATATAAAATAGGAAAAATAATTGGAAATTTTACAAAAAAAACTTCTTTTTTAATCATGGTAGTCATTTAATCTAGTTCAAATTTATTTTTATAATCTTTCATTAAATTTTTGTTTTGTGTTTTTTTATCTAAATAATAGTTACCAATTACTAATACATCTAACTCAGTACCCATAAAACAGTTAAAAGCATCTTGAGGGGTATTTACAATTGGCTCCCCCCTTATATTAAAAGATGTATTAATTAATACAGGACAATTTGTAATTTCTTTGAATTTTTTGATTAATTCGTAATATTTTTCATTTGTTTGTTTATAAACTGTTTGTATTCTAGCGGAATAATCAACATGTGTTACTGCGGGTATTTCTGATCTTTTAATATTTAATAAATCAATTCCAAATAATTTTTTTTCATCTTCAGTCATTTCTTGTGATTTTTCTTTTTTAATATTTGCAACAAACAACATATAAGGACTATCAGAATTTATTTCGAACCAATTAAATACATCTTCTCTCAAAACTGATGGAGCAAAAGGTCTAAAACTCTCTCTATATTTTACCTTTAAATTTAGGTTTTTTTGCATCTTGTCAGATCTTGGGTCTCCTAGAATTGATCTATTCCCTAGCGCTCTAGGACCAAATTCCATCCGACCCTGAAACCATCCAATTGCTTTTCCATTAGAAATATCAAAAGCTGTTTTTTCAATTATATCTTTTTCACTCATTTCCATAAAATCTGCACCAATTTCATTTAAAGTATTTTTTATTTCTTCTTCATTAAAGCTGTTACCTAAATATGAACCCTGCATATTATCTTCACCAATATTTTCTCTTTCTTTGTTTAAATCTATGTGCCAATAAGCTAAAGCAGCTCCAAGCGATCCACCAGCATCTCCAGAAGCTGGCTGAACCCAAATATTATCAAATATTT
>CABZRS010000023.1 GCA_902528135.1 uncultured Pelagibacteraceae bacterium
AGATCCTTTTGATCTTTAATTTGCTGGCAATAAGTTTTTTGATTTAGCAGAGTTAAGCATATGCTTTTGAAGCTTTTCAAAAGCTTTATTTTCTATTTGTCTTACTCTTTCTCTACTTATCTTATACTTTTTACTCAGCTCATCTAAAGTTATAGGATCATCAGTTAATCTTCTTGAGTACAAAATCTTTTTTTCTCTTTCATTTAAAACTTTAATTGAATCTTGAAGTAAATCTTTTCTTTGTTCCATTTCATCACTTTGAGCGATTTTTAATTCATGATCCATTTCATTATCAACTACCCAGTCTTGCCACTCATCTCCATCTTCACCTATTGGAGCATTTAAAGATTGTTCTTTTCCTGAAAGTCTTCTATTCATTGAAACAACTTCACTTTCACTTACTGAAAGTCTCTTGGCTATATCTTGAACATGCTCTTTTCTTAAATCTCCTTCTGACCGGGGAGCTATTTGATTTTTAATTTTTTTTAAATTAAAAAAAAGTTTTTTCTGTGCTGTAGTTGTACCTATTTTTACTAAACTCCATGATCTTAATATATATTCTTGTATTGAAGCTTTGATCCACCACATTGCATAAGTTGCAAGTCTAAAACCTTTTTCTGGCTCAAATTTTTTTACTGCCTGCATTAATCCCACATTTCCCTCAGATATCATCTCGTTTAGAGGCAAACCATAACCTTTGTAGCCCATTGCTATCTTTGCAACTAGTCTTAAATGACTAGTAACAAGTTTTTCTGCTGATTTTATATTCCCGGTTGCTTTCCAATTTTTAGCTAGCATATATTCTTCTTCAGCTGCAAGCATTGGAAACTTCTTAATCTGAGCAAGATATGCAGCTAATCCACCTTCATTTGAAATTACAGGTAAATTGTAAGTATTTTTATTCATTTGAAGTATTTATTTAATAAATAAATAAATTTTTACAATGATTTTATTGCTTGAATTTTCTTAGTTTTTTTAAAATCTGTTCTAAATCTAGTGGTAATTTTGATTTAAAGTAAAGTCTTTCATTACTCTTTGGGTGATTAAAGCCAATAGTTTTTGCATGTAAAAATTGTCTATTAAGAGAAATTACACTCTCCTCAAGTTCATTATCAATATTAATTAATTTTTTAAATTTTTTTTTGTATTTCTTGTCACCTAAAATATTATTACCTTTGTAGGACAAATGAACTCTTATTTGGTGAGTTCTTCCTGTTTCAAGTTTACATTCAATAAGACTAAATGTTGGTATTTTCTCATTCTCAAATATTTCTAAGGTTTTATAATTTGTCAAAGCGCTTTTTCCTTTCTTTGTTGAAACTTCCATCATTTGTCTGTTTCTTGAACTTCGTGTAATAAACGATTCAATTTTTCCATTTTGAGGTCTTATTTTACCCCAGACTAAAGCATGGTAAACTCTTGTAATAGAGTGATCTGAAAATTGTTTTGATAAATTCTCGTGTGAAACATTATTTTTGGCGATAACTATTAACCCAGATGTATCTTTATCTATCCTGTGAACAATTCCTGGTCTAAGTTTGTTGCCAATATTTGATAAATTTTTACCATCATAGTTAATCAATGCATTTACAATTGTGTTGTTATAATTTCCTGGTCCAGGATGCATGGAAATTCCAGCAGATTTATTGATAACTATCAAATCTTTATCTTCGTAAACAATATCAAGAGGGTAATTGAATGGTTCAAGTGTCTCTTTTTTTGGCTTAGAAATCTCGAAATAAATT
This sequence comes from uncultured Pelagibacteraceae bacterium, assembly GCA_902528135.1. Taxonomy (GTDB): domain Bacteria; phylum Pseudomonadota; class Alphaproteobacteria; order Pelagibacterales; family Pelagibacteraceae; genus Pelagibacter. The sequence goes on from CABZRS010000023.1 coordinate 1,746, forward strand.
TCATCATTCAATTTAATTTTCTTCGAGGGATCTTTAACAATAATATTATTAATTTTTAATTTATTTTCTAAAATCAAACTTTTTACTCTTGATCTACTTAATTTATTATCTTGATTGGATAATAGAATATCTATTCTTAAATTATTTTCTTTATTTTTGACTTTTATATTTATAATACTTTTCATATTGATATAAATATACAATATGCGCTTGTAGCTCAACTGGATAGAGCGCCAGATTTCGGCTCTGGAGGTTCAGGGTTCAACTCCTTGCGGGCGCACCATTATTCACCCATATTAATTAAAGTCCCTTTATTTTTTGCAGCATTAAAAGAATAATAAAACAAAGCAATTGAAAGACAAAAATAAAAAGCGTTCCACATAAATGCATAGTAAACATTTTCAATATTAACTGTCTGATTAATCAAAATATTTCTAGCTTCTTCAAATATGTAAACTAATGGAAGCACATAAGCAATTTTTTGAAATATTTCTGGAAGAGTTTCTATAGGGTAATAAATACATCCAAAAGGCGCGAGTAAAAACATTGTTGACCATGCTATATTTTCAAATGACGGACCGAACCTTAGCAAACCAGAAGAAACTAAAATACCAAGTGTAATTCCAAAAATATAAAGACTTAAGAAAAGAAAAAATAAAAATATTCCTAAATCTAAAATTGAAATTCCAAACAACGGGGAAGTTAACAAGATTGCTGGAACCAGGCCAATTAGAGATCTAATTAGTGCAGTCACAACAAGTGAAGTTAAAATCTCACCAATTCTCATAGGTGCTATGAAAAGATTAGTGAAATTTCTACTCCAAATTTCTTCTAAAAAAAGCATATTGAAACCAATACTTGTTCTAAACAAAAAATCATAAAGTATTGCACAGGTAAGGATAACTCCAACTGCATTATTGTAGTAAGTTGTATGCGTAGCAAAAAAATTAGATATAAATCCCCATAATGTAATTTGAATAGATGGCCAGTAAACTAAATCTAATATTCTAGGAAATGATCTAGTGATAAGATAAAAATGCCTTAAAAATAAACCATATATTCTAGTTAAACTCACTTTTACTCCTTGATAGTTTTAAAAAAACTTCTTCTAAATTTGTTCTTCCATGTTTAGCAATTAAATCTTCAGGTTTGCCTTGGTCTATTATTTCTCCATTTTTCATCATTAATACAGATTTACATAAACGTGTGACTTCATTCATATTATGAGAAGCTAAAAGTATCGAAATTTTTTTTTCTTTTTTGTAATCTTCTAAAAATGTTCTAACAAAATCTCCTACTTCTGGGTCTAAAGAAGCAGTTGGTTCATCAAGTAGAAGAACTTTTGGTTCATTAACTAGGGCTTTGGCTAAACTTACTCTATTTTTTTGACCTGACGAAAGTTCCCCAGTAATACTGTTTAATAACTCTCCTATTCTTAGCTTTTCCGACAAATAATCAATTCGTTCCTTAATATTTTGAACTTTATAAAGTTTAGAATAAACATATAAATTTTGTTTTACTGTAAGTTTCTTGGGTAGTTCAATATATGGGGATATAAAATTAATCATTTCAAGAATTTGAATTCTATTTTCTTCAAGTTTAAGATTATTGATAAATATTTGACCACTTGTGGGTTTAAGTAAGCCTAGCAACATGCCAATAGTTGTTGTTTTACCAGATCCGTTAGGACCAAGCAAACCTAAAATTTCATCTTCCTCAACATTAAACGATATTCCTTTTACAGCTTCTTTTTTACCGTAATTTTTTTTTATGTTTTGAACTTCAATTAAATTTTTCATTTTTTTGATGCTCTTAAAATTCTATCATTAATAGCTTCACCAATATTAATATTTGGTATTTTTTCAATAGCAATTTTTTTGTACCCATTTTTTTTTATTATTCTTAATGTCTTATATAAATTTTTTGCAGCTTGCTCTAAATTACTTGTCTTACTTATATAAAAATAGTTTTTGTCTAATTTTTTTCTTTTTTTTATCAATATATATGCTTCATTTTGATAATTTTTTTTGGCATTTAGTCTCACAGGTATTCCAGGTGAATAATGCAATTTACTAGTACCAGGAACTTTTATTTTAATCTTTTTTTTATTCTTATTTTTTAACGGATTAATTAATTTATAGATTAATTTACTATTTATCCCTCCTAATCTTAAAATATGAGGTTTTCCAATAAGATTTATAATCGTTGACTCCAAACCTATTTTTGAAGAACCTCCATCTAAAACAAACTTTAACTTAGGACCAAATTCATCAATCACATCCTGTTTTGAAACAGGACTTATACTTGTTGAAATATTTGCACTAGGTGCTGCAAGTGGAAAATTAATTTTTTTTAATAGTTTTCTAGTTAAAGGATGGCTTGGAAATCTTACTGCTAATGAATTTGAATTGTTTGTAATGATTTTTGAAACTCTACTTTTATTTTTTAATTTTAAAACAAATGATATTGGTCCTGGACAAAATTTTTTATAAAGTTTAATAAAAGTATTATCAATTTCACAATCTTTTTTTAAGCTATTAATGCTATAATAATGAGCGATTAAAGGATTGCTTCTAGGTCTTTTTTTTAATTTATATACTCTAGAAACTGCTTTATCCGAATATGCATTTCCCGCTAGTCCATAGACTGTCTCGGTAGGGATCGCTATACATTCATTATTATTTAAGTATTTTATTGCTTTTTTAATATTTGAATCATTCTTTTTCATATAATATTACCAACTAATATATGAATGAAAAAAATTTGCCAGATGATATTGAGTCAAAATCTTTAAATGAGCTTACTGATTTAGCAGATGAAATTATTAAAAATTTGGAAAATGAAAATAATCTAGAAAATACATTTGATGATTATACAAAATTATTAAAAATTAATAGATTGATTGAAAAAAAATTCCAAAAAAATTTTAAAGAAATATCGGATAAAACTAATTTTAAAATTAAAGATATAAAATCAAATAAAAATGCAAAAAAAGTTAAATAAAATAGTTAATATAACTAACAACTATCTTTATAAATATTTTTCCAAACAAAAAAAAACTGAGCTTATTAAACCAATGCTTTATGGACTTTTACCTGGTGGTAAAAAAGTAAGATCAAAAATACTCTTTGATATTGGGTCTATATTCAAAGTAGATAAAAAAAATATTTTGCAAGTTGCAGCAGCAGTTGAATGTATACATGCTTATTCATTAATTCATGATGACTTACCGTGCATGGACAATGATAATCTGAGAAGAGGAAAATTGACAACTCACAAAAAGTTTAGTGAGTCAACTGCAATTCTTGCTGGTAATTCTCTGCTTACTATTGCATTTCAAATTCTAAGCGAAAAAAAGTTAAGTTTAAATGAACAAAAAAAAATAAAACTTATAAACTTGCTTTCTGAAAGTTCAGGACATACAGGAATTGCTGGGGGACAGTTTTTAGACTTAAGTTATGAAAAAATTAAAAAAACCAAAAAACAAATTATAGATATGCAAATTAAAAAAACTGGAAAGCTATTCAGTTTCTGTTGCGTTGCTCCTATTATAATGTCTGGTAAAACAAAATACCTGAATAAGTTTAATAAAATAGGCAACGAAATTGGATTATTATTTCAAATTGCTGATGACTTGATAGATTTAAGAGGTAAAACATCTAGTGTAGGAAAAAAAACCAAAAAAGATTTAAAAATGGGAAAAGCTACTTTAATAAGTTTACTAGGCACTAAATATACTATTAAATATGCAGATAACTTAAAATTAAAAATATTTAAAAGTTTAAAAATTTTTGGAAAAAAAGGCGACGATTTTAGAGAAACAATAAATTATATTTTAAATAGAACAAAATGAGCAATAATTATAAATTTCTAAATAATATCAATTTCCCTGATGATGTGAGAAAATTATCACAATCTGATATTAAAATTTTGGCAGACGAAGTTCGACAAGAGTTAATTGATGTTGTTTCTGAAACAGGAGGTCATTTAGGTGCTGGACTAGGAGTCGTAGAATTGACTGTTGTCTTACACTATATATTTAACACTCCTCATGATAAATTAATTTGGGATGTAGGACATCAAACTTATCCACATAAAATAATAACTGGTAGAAAAAAACAAATAAGAACTCTAAGAAGAGGTAAAGGATTATCAGGTTTTACAAAAAGATCAGAAAGTGAGTATGATCCATTTGGTGCCGCTCATAGTTCAACTTCTATTTCATCTGCATTAGGCATAGCAGTAGCTAATAAGTTATCAAATAAATCAGGTGATGTAATTGCAGTCATAGGTGATGGGGCGATAAGTGCTGGTATGGCTTATGAGGCTATGAATAATGCAGGTGGAAGCAAAACAAAGATGATTGTTGTTTTAAATGATAACGATATGTCAATTTCAAAACCTGTTGGTGCTATGAGAAAGTATCTAGCAAAAATTTTATCTGGGAAAGTTTACTTTAGTTTTAGAGAGACATTAAAATTAATTATATCTGCTTTTTCAAAAAGATTTAAAAATCAAGCTGGAAAAGCTGAAGATTTTTTAAGATCTGCTGTCACTGGTGGAACATTATTTAATTCTATGGGATTTTACTATATTGGACCAATAGATGGACACGATATTGATTCAATGGTCTCAGTATTTAAAAATGTTAAGGATATTAATTATGATGGACCAATTCTAATCCATGTTAAAACTGAAAAAGGAAAAGGATACTCGTTTGCAGAAAAATCAGAGGATAAATTTCATGGTGTTTCAAAATTTAATATAAAAACAGGAAAACAAGAAAAGTCTAAATCCAATACTCCTTCTTATACAAAAGTATTCGCCAATTCATTAATCAAACATGCAGAAAAAGATAGTAAGGTCGTTGGTATAACTGCCGCTATGCCATCAGGAACAGGAATGGATTTATTTGGAAAAAAATTCCCAGAAAGAATGTTTGATGTTGGGATAGCTGAGCAACATGCTGTTACTTTTGCTGCGGGTATGGCTACTGAAGGGTATAAACCTTACGCTGCAATATACTCAACATTTCTTCAAAGAGCTTACGATCAGGTTGTCCACGATGTTGCCATACAATCTTTGCCTGTTAGATTTGCAATCGACAGAGCGGGGTTAGTTGGCGCTGATGGCCCAACACATGCTGGATCTTTTGATATAACATACCTTTCAACATTACCAAATTTTGTGGTAATGGCTGCAAGTGATGAAGCCGAGCTTGTAAGAATGATAAATACATCAATGGATATAAACGATAGACCATCAGCTTTTAGATATCCAAGGGGCAATGGTGTGGGAGTTCAATTACCTGAAATAACTGAGAAAATTGAGTTGGGTAAAGCAAAACTAATTAAAGAAGGAAAAAAAGTTGCAATTTTAAATTTTGGAGCAAGATTACAGGAGTGTATTTTGGCTTCCGAAAATTTAACAAAAAAAGGAATTGATATCTCTATTATTGATGCAAGATTTGCAAAACCTTTAGATGAAAACCTAATATGGCAAATCGCTACAGAACATGAGGTTTTGATTACAATAGAGGAAGGTTCAATAGGGGGATTTGGATCTCACGTGAGCCAATTTTTAAGTGAAAAAAATTTATTAGACAGTAATCTTAAATTTAGATCAATGATATTGCCTGATAGATTTATTGATCATGATAAACCAGAGCTAATGTATAAGTTTGCTAATTTAGACTCTATTGGTATTGAAAATAAAATATTAGATACTTTGAATTCAAAAGTTTTAATTAAAAAATCTAATTAAATTTTATTTTGAGCTGCATTCATTAAATAGTGATCAAGAATTACACAATGCATCATCGCCTCTCCTATTGGGACCGCTCTAATTCCAACACATGGGTCGTGTCTTCCTTTGACAGATATTGTCGTATTCTTCCCAAATCTATCAATTGTTTTCCTCGATGACAAAATAGATGATGTTGGTTTTACTGCAAAAGAAACATTTATTTCTTGTCCAGTAGATATTCCTCCAAGAATTCCTCCTGCATTATTTGATTTGAAACTAGTTTTGCCTTTTTTTTTCAAAATTTCATCAGAGTTTTCCTCACCAGTTAACATTGCCGAGTTCATTCCCGATCCGATATTTACACCCTTTACAGCATTAATGCTCATCATTGCTGCTGCAAGATCCATATCTAATTTTGAGTATATTGGCGCTCCAAGTCCCAAAGGAACTCCTCTTGCTCTAACCTCAATAATTGCTCCACAAGATGACCCAGCTTTTCTTATCCCAAGTAAATATTTTTCCCAAAGTTTAATCACAGTTTTATCAGGACAAAAAAATGGGTTACTAGAAATTGTTTTGTCTTTCCATTTCTGTAAGTCACATCCTAATATCCCTAATTGTGTAACAGCACCAACAGCTTGATACTTCTTTCCAATTTTACTTTTCAAAACAACTTTTGCAATAGCACCCGCCGCAACTCTAGCAGCAGTTTCGCGAGCAGATTGTCTTCCACCACCTCTGTAATCCCGGATACCGTATTTTTTGAAATAAGTATAATCTGCATGTCCTGGTCTAAATTTATTCTTTATTGTCTCATAGTCTCTAGATCTCATATCTTTATTATAAATTATTAGGGAAATTGGAGTTCCAGTTGTTCTACCCTCAAAAACACCAGATAAAATATTAATTTTGTCGTCCTCTTTTCTTTGAGTTGTAAATTTAGATTGTCCTGGTTTTCTTTTATTAAGTTCTTTTTGTATATCAATTTCTTTTATTGGAATATTTGGAGGGCAGCCATCTACAACGCATCCAATAGCCGGACCATGTGACTCTCCCCAAGTGGTAAACCTAAATAACTTTCCAAAAGTATTAAATGACATTATTTTAATGTATAAATTATTTTTTTAAATTTATGAACGAAAAAAACTCACTTGGACTAAATCTTTGCTTTAAAGAACATAATAACCCAATAAAACTTTTTGAAGAATGGTTCAATAAAGCAAAAAAAACTGAAATTAATGATCCAAACGCATTTGCGGTTGGAACTGTAAACAAAAATGGTTTTCCAACAGTTAGAATGGTGCTTCTTAAAGATTTTGATAAAAATGGATTTGTTTTCTACACAAATCTTAATAGTGATAAAAGTAAGGCTATCAAAAATTCCTCAAAAATTTCTATGTGTTTCCACTGGAAAAGTTTACAAAGACAAATTAGAATAATTGGTATTGCTACCATGGTATCAAAAAAAGAAGCTGACGCTTATTATAATTCAAGAGCCTATGGAAGTAGAATAGGTGCTTGGGCCTCAAAGCAAAGTTCTATTTTAAAACAAAGACAAGATTTATATAAGTCCATTGAGGAATTTAAGAAAAAATATCCAAATAAAAATAATATACCACGTCCTGAACATTGGTCTGGTTGGAGAATTAATCCAAAGGAAATTGAATTTTGGCTAGATGGACAGAATCGAATTCATGAAAGGTTAAAATATATTAGATTACCCAAAAAATGGAAAAAAGTATTATTAAGTCCTTAAAAATTTCTTCCGATACTAAAAGAAGTTAAGTTTTTTAATATATTTTTTTCTTCAGACTTTTCAAATACACTTAAAGAATTAGAAGCTAAATTAATATAATGTTCTGCTTTTTTATAACATTCATTAATAATATTATTTTTTTTTATTAGAACTAGGACATGTTCTAAATCTTGCTTTTCACGAATATCTTTTTCAAAAAAAGATTTTAATTTTTCTTTTTCAAACTTATCAATTTTTTGATAAAGTAAAATTATAGGCATAGTCACTTTACCTTCGTAAAAGTCATTGCCAATATTTTTTCCAAATAATTTTAATTCAGAATTATAGTCTAATGTGTCATCTGCTATTTGAAATGTAAGCCCTAAGTTTTTTCCATAAAATTCCAAAGCATTTTTATATTTTAAATCTTTTTCAGCAATAATTGCGCCAACTTTAGTAGCTGCTGCAAATAAAGAAGCTGTTTTGGATGAAATAATATTTAGATATGTTTCTTCCAAGATATCTATTTCTTTATTGTGTTGTAACTGAAGAACTTCACCTTGGGCAATTTCAGATGATGTAGTTGCTAAAAGTTTTAATAGTTCTAAATTCCCGTCCTCTACCATCATTTCAAAACATTTACTAAGTAAATAATCACCTACCAAAATTGATGAATGATTTCCCCAAATTGTATTAAGTGTTTTTTTACCTCGTCTAATGTCAGCACTATCTATTACATCGTCATGCATTAAAGTAGCTGCATGTATAAGTTCTACACAAGCGGCAAGATTTACATCTCTTAATCCTTTTTGATATTCACAAATTTTAGCACATTGCAGGGTTAAGAGTGCTCTTAGTCTTTTTCCACCAGTTTTTAAATGATACTTGGTCATCTTTTGAACTAATTCAACTTTACTTGCTAGTCTAGAATTGATTTTTTCTTCAACTAGAATCAATTTATCATCGACCGAATTTTTTAAATCTGCATATGAATTATTAATTTGTTTTTTTAGCTGTATTACAGTTCCCATTAATTAAAACTATTATATCCAATTTATTAATATACTTATCAATTGACGCACCTTATTCTTTAATTATAACTAGGGTTTATAATATATTTAAAAAACTTATAACAATTCTAATGTTCTCATTTTTTAAAAAAAAAAAGATAATAAGTCACCTCAAATTATCAGGGGTTATAGGAAATGTTGGAAGGTTCAGGCAAGGAATAGAATATTCAAGTGAAGAAGAAATTATAAAAAAAGCTTTTTCTGTAAAGAAAGCATTAGCCGTTGCAATTACAATTAATTCACCTGGTGGATCCCCAGTACAATCACATTTGATATGTAAATTAATAAAAGAACAATCTAAGAAAACGAAAAAGAAAGTAATTATTTTTGCTGAAGATGTGGCAGCATCTGGAGGATATCTTATTGCATGTGCTGGTGATGAAATTTATGCTAACTCAAGCTCAATCATAGGATCTATCGGAGTTATTTCTGCTTCATTTGGTTTTAAAAATTTAATTGAAAAAATTGGGATTGAAAGAAGAGTTTACACCGCTGGAAAAAATAAAAGCACTTTAGATCCTTTTTTGGATGAAAAAGAAGAAGATATTAATCGTTTAAAAAATATCCAATTAGAAATTCATCAAGATTTTATAGATGTTGTTGAAGAAAGCAGAAAAGAAAAACTAAACAAAAACTCTGGTATTGAACTTTTCTCTGGAGAATTTTGGGCAGGAAAAAAAGCAAAAGAATTAGGGTTAATCGATGGAATAGGAAATGCAGATCAAATATTAAGAGAAAAATACGGAGATGATTTAGAAATTAAGAAATTTGGAAAAAGTAAAGGATGGTTATCAAAAAAGCTAGCATCTTCTGAAAATTATACTGATAAAGTAATTAGTGTATTAGAAGAAAGATCAATCTGGCAAAGGTATGGTCTCTAAAATAAAAAAAAAAACTTTATCTTTTCAAGATACAATCTTTAACTTGCAAAAGTACTGGTCTAAGAAAGGTTGTGTAATATTACAACCGTACGATCTAGAGGTCGGTGCTGGGACATTCCATCCAGCAACCACTTTAAGATCGCTTGGCCCAAAACCATGGAAAACTGCATATGTTCAACCATCACGCCGCCCGACTGATGGAAGATATGGTGACAACCCTAATAGATTGCAACATTACTATCAATTCCAAGTTTTAATTAAACCTTCACCAAAAGAAATAAAAAAGATGTATTTAAATAGCTTGTCATCAATAGGTATTAATCACGAGGAACACGATATAAGGTTTGTTGAAGATGACTGGGAAAGTCCTACATTAGGAGCGGCAGGTCTTGGATGGGAAGTTTGGTGTGATGGAATGGAAGTTACACAATTTACCTATTTCCAACAAATGGCTGGTGTTGAATGTAAACCTGTATCTGTTGAAATTACATATGGATTAGAGAGATTGTGCATGTTTATTCAAAACAAAAAAAGTGTTTTTGACTTAATTTGGAATGATGAAGGAATTACTTACAAAGATGTTTTTCATCAGTCAGAGAAAGAATTTTCAGCATATAATTTTGAATATGCCAATACTGATAATTTATTTAAAATATTTGAAATGCTTGAAGAAGAAACAAAATTATTAGTTGAAAAAAAGATTTCTCTTCCAGCTTATGATCAATGTTTAAAATGTAGTCATGTCTTCAATATTTTAGATGCAAGAGGGGTGATTAGTGTAGCACAAAGGGCTGAATATATTGCAAGAATAAGGGAACTAACTAAATCAATTGGGAAAGTTTGGATTGAAAGCCAAAGTTAATGTCAGAATTATTTGTAGAGCTATTTAGTGAGGAAATTCC
>CABZRS010000024.1 GCA_902528135.1 uncultured Pelagibacteraceae bacterium
TCTTTCCTGCATTGCGGCACTCACTTTAGGAGGGGAATGGAAGATTAATGATAAAGATTCAATTAATACTTCTTTTCCAAATTTCTTGAAAACTTTAAAAACGTTAGGAGCTAAAATTAATTGAAAAAAAGAAAAAATATAATTACTGTAGCTATAGACTCACCAGCGGCAGCTGGTGCAGGAACCCAGGCAAAGCTATTAGCTAAACATTTCAATCTACTCTATTTAGACACTGGAAAAATTTACAGATATATAGGTAAGTTAAAAATAAAAACTGGTAGTAAATTTACACACAGCTTTGTAAAAAAAAAAATTGATAAGATGAAATTAAATTACCTAAAAAATAAAACTTTATTATCAAATGAAGTTGCAATTATGGCTTCTATAATAGCGAGAGATAAAAAAATAAGAGATATAGTTCAAAAATTTCAACAAAAATGCGCTTATCAACCACCCCTAAAATATAGAGGCTCAGTTTTAGATGGAAGAGATATAATTACCATTCAGGTAAAAGACGCTATGTTCAAATTCTATATAACGGCTAGCCTTAAAGTCAGGGCAAAAAGAAGGTTTAGGGAGTATAAGAATTTAAATAAAAAAATTTCTTACAAAGAGGTGGTGAAAAGCCTTAGAATTAGAGACAAATCAGATAAAGAGCGTAAATATGGTCCTCTTAAAAAAACAAAAGAATCTATCTTGATTAATACCACCAAATTAAGTAAGAAAGCGTGCTTTAATAAAATAAAAGCTATTATGGAGAAAAAGTTAAATAATTAATGGAAATTTACAAAGATTTATCATCGCCAAAAACCCAACAATTTGAAAAACTATTAAATAGTCAACTTTCAAAAAATAAAATCGAAGAAGGTAAAATTATAGAAGGTAAAATAACAAAAATTACTAGTAAATACATTTTTTTATTTATTCCTGGTTTAAAAAGTGAACCAGTGATTGATGTTAATGAGATGAAAATGATTGGTATGGAAGATCAAGTTAAAGAAGGATCTAAGATATCTGTACTTCTAGAAAAAATTGAAGATAAAAATGGTGATGTAGTCGTATCTGCTCTAAAAGCTCAAAAGATTAAAGGTTGGAATGAATTAGTTAAAAGCTATGAAAATAAAGAGTTAATTAACGGAAAAATTATTCAAAAGACAAAAGGTGGCGTAATTGTTGAGCATGTCGAAACGGGCTCGCTAATGTTTTGTCCAGGCTCACAGATTTCAGATAAACCTATAAAAAATATAGATCATTTAATTGGAGTTGAACAAAAATTTGCACTTATAAAATTAGATATGATTAGAGGTAATAGTGTTGTATCTAGAAGACAAGTTGTTTCTACAAATAAAAAAGAAGATAAAGCTAAAATCATAGAAAAATTTAAAGTAGGAGATGTTATCAAAGATGCTGTTGTAAAAGGTTATTCTTCATTTGGATGCTTCTTTGAAGTTACTACACCAGAAGGTACTATTGATACGCTTTGTCATCTTCAAGAAATAAGTTATAGCAGAGTAAATCATCCAGATGAAATTTTTAATATCGGTGAAAAACATGATTTAAAAGTTATATCAATTGATATGGAAAAATTGCAAGTAGGATGCTCACTAAAACAACTTTCACCTGACCCATTTGAACATATTTCAAATTATCAAATAGGTAATGAATATGAAGTTAAAGTTGTAAAGATAACTGATTATGGATGCTTCTGCGAGCTTGAAGCTGGGCTGTCTACATTATTGCATTCTTCTGAAATTTCATGGACTAAAAAAAATATTTCCCCAAAAAAAATGTTTCAGGTAGGAGACATAATAAAATGCCAAATCACAGAAATAGACAAAGATAAGCGTAGAGTAGCAATCTCTCATAGATTAACCAAGGAAAATCCTTATTCAAAACTTGAAAGTGATTATCCAGTCGGATCAGATATAGAGGGTATAGTTAATAATTCAAATGAGTATGCTATTTATTTAAAGTTAGCTGATTTTGACATTGATGGCTTTTTACATTCAAATGATCTCTCATACTCTGGAAAGCCAGAGGAAGAATTACTAAAGTATAAGAAAGGTGACAAATTAAAAGTAAGAATTCTAGAAATTAAAAAGACAGATCAAAAAGTAAGAGTAGGATTGAAGCAACTACAAAAAGATCCTTTTGATATATTTAAAGATAAAAAGGTTAATGACACAATTACTGTAAAAGTTGTTTCAACTGACAATAAAGGTCTAATGGTAAAGCCAGAAGATGCTGATATAGAATTTTTAATTAAAAAATCTCAAATGGCTATGAGCGCTTCTGACGCAAGACCATCACGTTTTGTTGGTGGGGAAAGAATAGATGCTGCTATTGCTGATATAAATTTTGAAAAAAGAAAAGTTACTTTAAGTATTAAATTATTGGAAGAATTAATGAATGCAAAAGCTATAAAAGAGCATTCAAGTCCATTAAGCGGTAAAAATCTTCCTTTTTCATCTCTTTCTGAACAATTAGACGATAAAAAAAAAAATAAGGACAAAGAATAAAAGTTGTCAGTAGTAAAGTCAGAATTATTAAAAGAACTAGCGATAAGTTACCCAAATTTTTTGAGAAAAGACTTGATAAAATTGTTAGATATTACAATTTATGAGATGAAAGAGGCATTAAAAAGAGGAGAAAGAGTGGAACTAAGAGATGTGTTCACAATTGAACCGAGAATTCAAAAAGCTAGAATATCAAGAAATCCTAAAACAAATGAAAAAGTAAACACACCTAAAAAAAAGGCAATATTATTTAAAATGTCTATGCAATGGACCAAAAAGATTAATGAAAAAAAATAAAATATTCGTTGCGTGTGATAGTAAAAATATTCAAAAAGTAAAAGAGATAATTCAAAAAACGCAAAATTCAAAATTAAAAATTGGTTATAAGTTTGGTCTTGAGTTTTTAAATTCAAAAAATGGCAGGAAATTTATATCAAAACTAAAAAATAAGATAACATTTGGAGATTATAAACTTGCTGATATACCAAATACTTGTGTATCTACAATAAAAGCTGTTAGAGATTTAAAGTTTAACTATTTAACTATACATATAAGTTCTGGACTTAATGCATTAAAAGCAGCTAAAAAAGTCTCTGGTAAAACAAAATTGATCGGTGTAACAATTTTAACTTCTCTAGATAATAAATCATTAAAAGAAATTGGTTTTAACAAAGATCTTAATAATATTGTTCTGGAACAAGCCAAATTGGCTAATAAAGCAAAATTAGATGCCATAGTATGTAGCCCTAAGGAAGTAAATATTGTTAAGAAAGTATTTAAAAAAGAAATAATAACCCCTGGAATAAGGTTTAACTCCAATGCAGGTGACCAGAAAAGAACTTTAACTCCTAAACAAGCTTATAAAAATGGAAGCGATTGGCTTGTGATTGGAAGACCAATTACTGAAGGAAATATTAAAAATAACCTTCGAAATTTAATAAATCATTTAAAATAATGGTCAAAGGTATAAAAATTTGTGGGATTAGTGATCATGACACTTTAAGTTATATTTTAAATCATCAATTTCCTCCGAAGTTTGTAGGTTTCATAACCAATTATAAGAAGAGCAGAAGGTATGTGGAATACAAAAAATTAAAAAAATTGCTAAGTATTAAAAAAGATAAAACAAGTTTCGTTTCTGTGCTTGTTAATCCAGATGATAAAATATTAGAACAAGTTAAAGAACTAAATTTTGATTTTTATCAGCTGTATGATGTAAGTCCTGAAAAGACAAGAATAATAAAGGAAAAATACAACATTAAAGTAATTACTGCTTTAACAATTAATAGTCAAAAAGATGTTGATATATATAAAGATTATGATCAGATTTCGGATTTAATTCTTTTTGATGGTAAAGGTTACGAGAAGTCAATTGGATTTAATCATGAATTATTAAATTTTTTACCTAGTTCTGTAAATAAAATGATTGCTGGTAATATAAAAATAGAAGATATTCCAAATTTTAAAAATAAAGACTACTTCATAGATATTAGTGGTTCTTTAGAAAATGAAGAAGGTAAAAAAGATTTAGAGAAAATAAATAAACTATTAAATTTTAAACTATGAAACTAAAAAAAGGAATTCCAGTTATAGATCAAGGAGATCGACTTGGTTTCTGGGGAGGAAAATTTGGTGGAAATTTCGTACCTGAAACACTCAAGAAACCTATTGAAGATCTAGAGATACAATTTAATAAATTAAAGAATGATAAAAACTTCATAAAAGAAAGAGACAAATATTTTAAGAATTGGGTTGGAGCACCTACAAGATTTATTAAATTAAACAATTTAACAAAACATGTTAGTGGAGCACAGATTTGGTCAAAAGTTGTATCTGATGCTAATGGAGGAGCTCATAAAATATATAATGCTACAGTACATTGTCTTTTAGCAAAAAGATCAGGAAAAAAAGTTATTATTGGTGATACTGGAGCTGGCTATGCTGGCAAAATGTTGAGTATGGCTGCTAAGAAATTTGGTTTGAAGTGCAAAATTTTTATGGGTGCAAAAGATATTAAAAGACAACAACCAAATGTTAAAGCAATGAAAAAAAATGGTGCAGTTGTAATTCCTGTGTATTCAGGAAGTCAAACACTAGTGGATGCTGTATCTGAATGTATGAGATATTGGGTTGCTAATTGTGATACAACTGCAATGTGTGTTGGTAGTACAGTAGGTCCTGCGATTTTTGTACGAATATGTGGATGGAGTACTAGTCAAATATCTAGAGAACTTAAAATTCAATTAATGAATGAATTTGGAAATATTCCAAAAAAGCTTAAATTATATAATTGTGTAGGAGGTGGTTCCTCAAGTTTTGGGTTTTGGAATGAATTTATGGACTATGATAAAAAACAAGTTGAGTTTATTGGGGTCGAAGCTGGAGGACCAGCTAAAAGTAAGAAGCACGCAGCTCCCTTAACTTATGGTTCTAAAATTGGTATACTTCATGGCGCAGCACAATACGTAAATCAAGATAGCGATGGTCAAATTGAGGAAACTGAGTCAATATCTGCTGGTCTTGATTATCCTGGAATTTCACCCCTGCATTGTTTTTTAAAAGATACTAAGCGTGCAAGGTATACAGCAGCCAGTGATGAGGAAGCTTTAAAAGCCTACCAGATGGTAACAAAATATGAGAACTTAAGACCGTCTCTCGAGCCAAGTCATGCATTTTCAGTTGCAATAAAAGAAGCAAAAAAATTGAGTAAGGATACAGTTGTAATTATTAATAGTTGTGGAGATGCATATAAAGACAGAGGTATTTTAGAAAAAAAATTGGGAAAGAAATATGTTAAATCCAATTAGCCTTGCATTTAAAAAAGCAAAAGAAGAGAAAAGACCAGCTTTACTTACTTATACTGTAGCTGGTGATAGCTCAAAGAAACAATCTTTAGAAATCTTAAAAGCAATTTCATATTATGCTGATATTTTAGAAGTTGGTGTACCTCATAACACTCCAGTAGCAGACGGAGGCCAAATTCAAACTAGTGCTTATAGAGCGATTAAAAATGGTATTAAGATGAATGATATTTTTAAAGTTGTCAGCGATTTTAAAAATAGTAAAAATTCAAAACCAGTAATATTTATGGGTTACTACAATATGATTTTCCAATACGGTGAAAATAATTTTTTAAAAAAATGTAAAAAATCAGGTGTTAATGGTTTAATAGTAGTTGATTTACCATGGCCAGAAAACAAAATTTTTTCAAAGAAATGTAAAAAAAATTCAATTAATTTTATTCAATTATTGTCTCCCACAACATCTAAGAAAAGACTTAAAAGTATAACAAAAGATTCACATGATATGATTTACTACATAAGTATGTTATCTACTACAGGAGGAAAGCTAAAAGTTTCTCCAAAAAAAATATTAGCTAATTATAATAAAATAAAAAAAATAAATCCTAACAAAAATTGTGTTATTGGATTTGGTATAACTGAAAAAACTATATCAAAGTTTAAAAATACGGATGGACTTGTTGTTGGTAGTCAAATTTGTAAGGAAATTACTAGAAGTTTAAGCAATAGACAAAATCCTGTCATAAATGTAAGTAAGATAGTTAGTAAACTAAGAAAAAAAATATCATGAACTGGTTAACAAAAGCGATAAATTTTGGAGAAAAAATAAAGAAGGTACTTAGAAAAAGACCTTCTAGGCAAGATCAGGCTAATTCAAAATGGATATCATGCTGTGGGACTGGACCCCAATTAAAATCAACAATATTTAACAAAGAACAACTCAACACCTGCCCTAATTGCAATAAACATTATCCATTTACACCAAGAGAAAGGTTTGATCATTTTTTTGGAAAAAATAATTACGAGATAATTAAAACACCAGAACTCGCTGAGAATCCATTAAATTTTCCTGGTTATAAAGAAAAGCTTGAACGAGGAAGAAAGATTACAGGACATCATTGTGCTGTAATGGTTGCTCAAGGTGTAAAGGATGGAATTAAAGTTACTTCATTCGCAATTGATAGTCGTTTTAATGGTGGTTCTATAAATGCTTCTGCTGGAGAAGCAATAGTGTATTGTTTTCAGAAAGCCATAGATGATCTTACGCCTGTTGTAGCTTGGAGTGAAGGCGGAGGCCAGGCGATGCAAGAGTCAAACATAGCATTACATTTTATGGTAAAAACTGTTTTAGCAGCAAATACATTTAAAGATTCTACAAAATTACCGTTTATAAATATTTACACAAATAAATGTTACGGAGGTATAACTGCAAGTTTTGCTGCTCCATCTATAGCAGATATTTGTTTTGCAGAGCCATCTATGGTTGGTTTTGCAGGTCAACACATAGTAAAAAATCAGACACGTGAGGATTTACCCGAGGGTTTTCAATCAAGCAAGGTTTTGGTTGAAAAAGGCATGTGTGATGGAGTATTTAACAGAAAAGAAATAAACGAAAAAATAATTGGAATATTAAAAATATTGCTAAAGAAAAATTCTGAAATAAATTCAGAAAGTTTAAATGAAACTTCAGGAACTAATATCCAAACTAGAGAAGCATCATAAAAAAAAACTAGACTTATCTCTAGGAAGAACTTTTAATCTATTAAAAAAACTAGGTAATCCACAAGATAAATTAAAAAACGTTATCACAGTTGTTGGAACTAATGCTAAAGCAAGCATGTGCTATAGTTTAAAGTCAATACTTAACCAAGCTGGACATAAAACTAATCTTTATACTTCTCCCCACATCCTCTCTTATACGGAAAGATACATTTTTGAAGATAAAGAAATCGATGAAGAAGATTTAATAGAGTTGCTGACTGATGTTGAAAAGACTTTAGGAGATGACAATGCTACATTATTTGAAATTTTAACTTGCGCATTTTTAAAACATGCTGAAAGTTTCAAAGATAATATTAATATTATAGAAGCAGGATTATTTCACCAATTTGATAGTACAAATGTTTTTAAGGAAAATTTAATGACACTCATTGGTGTCATCCACAATGATCACTTTCAGTGGCTTGAAAATAAATCAATTGATGGCGTAATACATGAGAAAACAGCTAATCTTTTAAACTCCAATATATTTGTAAATAAACAAGTAAATAATGAAATAAGAGATAAAATAGAACAATCATTAGAAAATAATACTTCTAATAAATATTATTTTGGTAAAGATTTTAATATTACAACATCTGAGAACGGATTTATTCAATATCAAGACCAGCTTGGAAAATTAGTATTACCTGAACCAAGTATTCTTGGAGATCATCAACTTTATAATATTAGTACCTCAATTGCTGCATCAAGAAAAATTTTTAATGTAAAAGATGAATATATTAAAAATGGTATTAAAAATATTTCATTAAAAGCGAGACTTGAAGAGATAAAATCTGGTAAATTAAAAGATATTGCTGGAAATAATAAACTGGTAATAGATGGTGGTCATAACATTAGCGCAAGTTTTTCTATTGCTAAATGGATTAAAAATCAAAATGAAGAAGTAAACCTTATCGTAGGTATGATGAAAGACAAGGAACATGTAGAATTTATAAAAGCCTTTGAAAATATAGTCAATTCAATTACTTTAATTGATATTCCTAATCAAGATGGTGCAATTTCAAAGGAAGATTTTAGAAAAAAGTTAGATAATTTAAAATTAAATTTGAAACTTTCTAATGGTATTGAAGAAAGTATAAAATCGTTATCAAAAAATGAAAACACTATTATACTCTGCTTAGGTTCACTATATCTTGCTGGAGAAGTTTTAAGCTTAAATTAGATATTTTCTTTTATCCAAGAAACAATTTCACTTTTTGGAACCGCTCCGACCTTAGTTGAAACATGATTTCCATCTTTCATCAAAATCATCGTAGGAATTCCTCGAACACCATATTTTGTTGGCGTATTTGGCTCTTCATCAATGTTATGTTTTGCTATAGATAATTGGTCAGACATTTCATTTGAAATCTCCTCTAGGCTGGGAGCCACCATATGGCATGGTTTGCACCAATCTGCCCAAAAATCACATATTAATATCTTATTATCTTTGACTAATTGATCGAAACTTTCGTCTGTAGATTTTACTGTTGCCATGTAAGTTTTATATAAATTAATTTTATTTATTCAATAGTTAAAAATGCTTAAATTTAATTTTATACATCAAACATTCTCGTACTTTTTTTGAATAGACATTGCATAGGTATTAAATTCATCTAAAAGAGCTAATTTTTCATTATCATTTTCATTAGTGTATTTTTCTCTTAAAGTATCAATTTCATTATATAAAGTAGGTATTGTCCACCATTTCTCTTTTCTTTCGCTTAAAATTCTCTTAGCGATTTCTCTTCTAATTGATTTATACATTGCCTCTGGCAAAACTTCTGGAGCCTCTTGAAATATAATTTTTTTACCAAATCCAACTAATCTATCGTCATCAAATTTATCTAATAAGTTTAATTTTTCTTTCCATGGTGCTGCATGCCAAGTTGGGAAAAGAGCTGTATCTTTGTTTGAAGTAAATTTTGTATAAATACTTTCTTCTGCATATATATCTTCTTGAGATTTTGATTGTTCTTTTTCCTCTGCAACTTCCCTTAAAGCTGTTAAAATATTTTGAGAAAACTGTTCGTTATTTTGAACAAATTCTGCTCTTTTTTTAATTACGTTTTTATCAAGTTTGTTATAAGGCTCTACATTCATTCCATATTTCCCATCAATTATAATAGGTGCTTTATTTGCACGTATTGTTCTTAAAAATTTTGGAGATTTTTTCATCTCTGTTTTTAATTCGTTTATTGATTTATTTATTAAAGGCTGGATTTCAGTTCTCAAATCTATGGAGTAATACCATCCTTGGTAAATTGGGTGCATACAGTGTTTTGGATGTAATGGTACAACTAGATGAAGTCTGGATTTACCATAATAATATTCATTTAAAGTTACAATTTCTCCCTTTTTCATAATAGTTTCTGTATCTGATTTATTTGCAGTTCTTAAAAATGAGTCCCAAGTATGCTCTTGTTTATTTTTAACAATCTTTAAAATTTTTGCAGTTAATTCAGCATCAGCAAGTGCTGAGTGAGCATCACTTGCATCAATTCCTTGCATTTGAGCTAAAGATGCTAATTTAAATACAGGATTATTTTTTTCATTAATTTCTGTTTCTAGGATTGTAGGATCAACTGCATAAGCAGCTCTTGCAATATTTATACCATCATGTCTTTTATTTGGTGCTGCATTAGTAATATAAGGATATCTAATATTTTTAAAAAACTCTTTCCTTATCATCTCTTCATCAAAATAAAGACTACTCCAACCTAAAAATATTGCAGGACTCCATTTTTTAAAAATTTTTTCAACTTCCCCCAACATTTGATAATGACTTAGGTTTGTTTGAGTAAGTTGTTTTATCGATGTCTTGTTGACTATTAAGGCCATAGCCTGAAATATTTCTCCTTCAGGCAGACTGCACCTTAAATTAAATCGGTCTTTCTCTTTGAAGTTTTCATCGACTAAAATTCCTCCGATTTCTATTATGCTACCGAAATCGGTACTCGCACTTGATGATTCTATATCCCAAATTGCTAAATTCATATTTTAAAAACTTAAATTAGCTAAGTTTTGATGGGTTTTTGGAAAGTTTTTTAGGACTAAACCGTTGCATCTAAACAAGTAGCTTCTAGTTAGTTTTATCTCTTCTATGAAATAGTCTATTAAAGTCAAGCTATATTATTCATTTCGTAAAATTTTTTGACCCTTCCTAAGAATAAATTTTGATACATCTCTAATTCTGCACCTTCTATTTTAAATTCCTGAAACAAAATATCTTTTGTACACAGTAAAATTATTCCGGCTTTCATCCTTGTTCCATGAACAACGTCATGAGCTAGAGTATATGCTCCAAGTTGTAAAAAATAATCTTGAATATAATCTGTTTTTTTTGGTTTATTGCTTTGTTTGAAATCGATTACAACATCATTTCCCTGATATACACCTATTAAATCAGCAGTACCTGCATATTGTTCAGGATAATATAACGTTTCTTCAATTCCATAAATTCCGTCTAATTTATTATCTATTCCTTTTTCAATTATTTCTTTGGCCATATTTTTATATTGTTCATTACTTTCAAAAAAACTTTCATTGATTCGCCCTCTTAAGTAATCCTCTATATATGAGTGCATTGATGTACCTCTTGAAGATGCTTCTGTTTTAATTCTATTAGCTTCTTTAAAGCCTACCCTTTCTCTCCAATTCGCTAAAGCAGCTTTTTCTTCTTCAGATTTAGTAGCACTTAAAATTGTTGTTACACTTGGAAGTTTTTCTTCTCCTAAAGAGTATTTCCTATAACCATCCTCAATTGACCTTGTGGACTTTGGATAATTAAATTTATTTTTCCATTTCATGCATTTCTTATATGAGAAATTACATTTAAATTAAATTTATTTTTTGGATTGCCTAGGAAGATCTTCAAGTTTTTCTACATTATCTGTTTTAAGAGCTTTTTCGAACTGCTCTGGATCTTTTATGTTTTCCAAAGTTCTCGCAATAGATCTTGCATCCATTCCAAACTTATTAACAACAGCCATCGCCTCCTCTAGTTTTTTATTCAAGACTATAATATTATCAAAATGTCTTGAAAACCGTGTGCTAATCGTTTTTAAATGAGTATATATTTCAGTTGCTCCCTTTTGAACTTTGAGGGATTGAAAACCCATGTGTAGAGATTGCAAGTAAGCAGATAAAGTGTTTGGTCCACAAATTACAATTTTGTTTTTCCTCATTAATTCTTGGGTTAATAATTCTTTTGTGCTTGGATCTTGATACTCAGTCAATTCTTTATACAAACTTTCAGTTGGTGCATAAACGATAGCAAAATCTGTAGTTTTTGGTGGGACTATGTATTTTTCATTGACACTTTTAGCTTTAGATTTGAAGGCTGATGCTAATTTTGCTCTTGCATCTGCAACAGCTCGTTTATCATCTGCATCATAACCATCAGTAATTGCCTTAAATTTTTCAACTGGGAAATGGGAGTCTACTGGAACCATTACATCACCTTGAAGTTTAATTGCAAATTCAACGTTTTCACTTGTATCCTCTTTCATTTTAACATTAGTCATGAATTGAGAGGCAGGTAATAAATCTTTAATTAAAGCATCCAAACTAAATTCAGCAAGTGTTCCATATTTTTTAACACCTGCTAAAATTTTACTGATACCCTCTTGGCTTTGATTCAGTAACTGTACTTGTTGGTTAAAATTGCCAACTTTTTCATCTACTTTAGTTAAAGCTTCTGTCATATCTTTAGTAAC
>CABZRS010000025.1 GCA_902528135.1 uncultured Pelagibacteraceae bacterium
GAATAAAATCAAATCCTAAATACTGAAGAAAGTATGCCGTAACCATAGCAACAACAACTAATATTGAGCACACAATTATTCCATGAAAAATATAAAAAAATAATTCTTTAAGATTTAATCCATTTAATCTACTTCCAAGAGCTGTACCTAAAAAAATAAATGCTATATTTATTACTGTGTCTGGAAATCTAGAATTAAAAATCTCAAAAGTATAAAAAAAGCCAGATAAGGCCATAGCACCAACAAGTATAGGCGAAGGTATACTTAATTTTTTGAGCAATATAGAAAATAAATAACAAATAATTATTAGAAAAAATATTTCTAAAAAATATCTTAAATCGTAAATATTTTCATAATTATATCCTTTAATTTCAGAAAATCCTAAATTGCTAATAAATAATATAGGCACAAAACTTACAATAAATATAACTCTTGTAGCCTGAGGAATTAAAACTTGTTTATGATTTTCTTTTTTCCCATACTCTAAAAGTGCAGCAGCTATTGGGACAAATGCCCCAGGTAGTGCGGCAAGTGTTGCAATAAACTTATCAAATTTACAAACTTTAATAAAATAATATGCTGCTAAAATAGTGCTGACCACAGTACAAACAACCATAGCTATAGATGAGAATATCCATAAATGAATTTTATATAATAAAGATACATTCAACGTTCCGCCTAAAATAATACCAACCATCAGAAAAACGGGATTAAGTAATTTTGTTGAGAATTCAATTTTAAAATTAGTAAAAGCAATACACAGATTTAAACCTAAAGCACCTAACAACCAAGGTAAAGGAAGACCAATTAGAGTTCCTATATAACCACCAATTACTCCTATGATTAAAGCTTTATAACTAATATTAAGCTCATTTAATAATTGTTTAAATGGAATCAATTTTAACATGTAAGTGATAAATCCTCATTGACACTGAATTTTAATTTATGTTTAATAACTAATTATAATTATAATAGGAGAGAAAATAATGAAACTAATTAAATCAATAATTTCAGTTTTATTCTCAGCAATTCTAATACTTTCAGCAACAACAACTAGTTCAATGGCAATTGATAAATTGCATTTTGTAATTGGAGGTGGTGCTGGTGGTGGTTGGGATGGAACTGCTAGAGGTACTGGAGAAGCTTTAACAAAAGCTGGTATGTTAAAAAGTGCATCATTTGAAAATATGTCAGGTGGTGGAGGTGGAAAAGCATTAGCTTACATGATTAATAACAAGCCTGCTAATACAGTCTTGGTTCAATCAACACCACTAGTTTTAAGATCAATTACAAGACACAAAGGTTATGTAAGTGGTAGTGGAACTTTATCTTATAAAGATGTTGTGCCAATAGCTGGTGTCATTGGAGATTATGGTGCTATAGCAGTTGCAAAAAATTCACCATATAAAAATTTTGAAGATGTAGTTAATGCATATAAAAAAGATGCAAGCTCTATTAAAATGGCTGGTGGTTCAGTAAGAGGAAGCATGGACCATTTAATTGGTGCTTTAGCTTTCCAAGCTGCTGGTGCTAATCCTAATGATGTAGCATACATTCCTTATGATGCTGGCGGAAAAGCATTAGCTGGACTTTTATCTGGGGAAACACAAATTATTTCTACAGGTTTAGGTGAACTTATGGGCGCTAGAGATCAAGTAAGAATTATTGGTATTACAGCTCCTTCAAGAGTTTCTGATGCTCCAGATGCACCAACTCTAAAAGAGCAAGGTTACGATGTACAGTTTGTTAACTGGAGAGGATTTTTTGGACCTCCAGGAATGAGTAGTGCTGATAAATCTAAAATTGCTAAAATGTTAGGTGATGTACAAAAAACTTCTGAATGGGAAACTGTTAGAGCAAGAAATGCATGGGTTAATATTTATAATCCAGAAGGTAAGTTTGTATCTTTCTTAGAAAAACAAACTGAAGAAATGACAGCTCTTATGAAAAAATTAGGAGTTATATAATCTTAACGATTATTAATAATTAGGGCAGTGAATATAAATACTACAAAAGTTATATCACTGCTCTTTTTTATATTTTCAGCATTTTATTTATATACAGCTTATCAAATTCAAGTTTTTGCATTCGATGAAAATGCACCTTTTAATGCAAGAACATTCCCGATTTATCTAGGTTATGCAGGCCTTTTTTTTTCAGGATTAAAACTAATTTTACCAGATCCTAATACAATAAAAGTTCAACATAAAACTTTAGAATATAAAAAAACACTAATACTTATTATTATCGCGATAATTTATGGTGCTACAATCTTAAAAGTTGGTTATTTTTTTACTACATCATTATTTTTGTTCTCATCATATTATTTTTTAGGAGAGAGAAGATGGGTCTTAATGTTTTTGTTGTCTTTTCCTTTTGTAGCAGCTTTTATGTATTTGCTTCATGGCGTACTTGATATTTATTTAAGAGATCCATTCTTACAATCGATTGGAGTTATGGGATGATTGAAGGGATTCTAATTGGTTTAACAACAGCCCTTACTCTTCAAAATATTTTAATGGTAATGCTTGGCTGTTTTTTTGGAACAATTATTGGAATGTTGCCAGGACTTGGACCAATGACAGCGATAGCTTTAATGATACCAATTACTTATGGTTTTGATCCAGCAACTGGTTTAATTTTAATGGCAGGGGTTTATTATGGAGCGGTATTTGGAGGTTCTACATCATCAATACTATTAAACGCACCTGGTGTTCCAGGAACTGTAGCAACTTCATTTGATGGCTATCCAATGGCCCAACAAGGTAAAGCAGGAAAAGCATTGGCTATAGCTGCTTGGAGTTCATTTGCTGGTGGTACGTTGTCAGCAATTTATTTGTTATTTATGGCTCCAAGTCTATCGAAAGTAAGTTTATCATTTAGATCTCCTGATTATTTTGCGTTAATGATTTTAGGTCTGAC
This sequence comes from uncultured Pelagibacteraceae bacterium, assembly GCA_902528135.1. Classification (GTDB taxonomy): domain Bacteria; phylum Pseudomonadota; class Alphaproteobacteria; order Pelagibacterales; family Pelagibacteraceae; genus Pelagibacter. The sequence goes on from CABZRS010000025.1 coordinate 2,923, forward strand.
AGCTATTGCTGCTTTTTCTTCAAAGGGTCAGTTTTTAAAAGCTATGATGATGGTAGTGCTTGGTTTAATGTTAGCATCCGTTGGTCAAGATAGCTTATCAGATATTACAAGATTTACATTTAATAATATGAATTTAACAGATGGGATTAGCTTTGTTCTTGTTGTTATGGCAACTTTCGCGATGAGTGAAGCATTAACTATAATATTAAAGAGAAATGATCCTACAAGTGCAGCTAAACAAGTATCATTAACAGAACTTGGTTCAATTAAAATTAATAAAGAAGAAAGAACTAAAATGTACAAAACAATTCCCAGATCATCTGTAATTGGTTTTTTAATTGGAGTTTTGCCTGGAGCAGGGGCCACTATAGCTTCTTTTTTAGCTTATGGAATGGAAAGAAATATTGTTAACGATGAGGAAAAAGAAAAATTTGGTAAAGGAAGCGTAAATGGATTATCTGCACCAGAAACTGCAAATAATGCAGCATGTTCAGGATCATTTGTTCCGATGCTTACTTTAGGTATTCCCGGGAGTGGAACCACTGCGGTAATGTTGGGGGCTTTATTAGGTTTTGGAGTTCAGCCTGGACCGAGATTGTACATGACAAACCCTGAGATTTTTTGGTCCATAATTATGTCTATGTATATAGGGATGGTAATTTTATTAATTCTAAATTTACCTCTTATTCCTTATATAGCTAGAATCCTAGCAGTCCCAAAAAATTATCTAATACCGTTAATCCTATTTTTTTCTATTACTGGAATTTATGTAATGTCATTTAATAACTTTGATATTTATTTAATGATTGGAATTGCAGTTGTTGCAACTTTTATGCGGCTTTATGATTTTCCAATGCCACCATTAATACTCGCGTTTGTTCTTGGTGGTTTAATGGAGGAGAATTTAAGAAGATCTTTATTGTTAAGCAATGGATCTTGGGAATTCTTATGGGATAGAACTCTTACTGCATGTATTTTGTTAACCACAATATTAATTGTAGTTTGGCATATATATAAAACTATGTTTAAAAAAACTAAGGGCTAAGTAATATAAATTTTATCTGATAAACCGTAACAAAGTATAGCCATCATTATTAGAAACACTGTAGGCGCTATAATCCCTTCATTTGTAACTTTTTCATTTAGACCAGTTTTATCAATCTTAAGCGAGTAGAAATTTGTTCCTAAAACGCATGCATGTATAATAAATATTAAATTAAAAAATGCCCAAGTACCTTCAACTCCATTTGGTCTAACAAACATTATATAAATAGCCATTATTACCCAACCAAGCATTAGCGCTCCAACAAATCTAACCATTACAGCTGCACTATGATCTATACTAAACTTATCCATAAATTTTTTTGTTCCAACAATTGTTTGAAAACAATATGCGGTTATCGCTATAAAATGTGCAAGAAATACAATCAAGTAGAAAATATTATTAAATTTAGCAATCATAATTTTATTCTATAAGATTCTTTTATAATTTTCAATTATTCTATCCCACAAAAAGTTTTCAGCATTAATTTTTGCTTCTTTGCCGTATTCTAAATATTTATTATTTTTATAAAGATTATCTATGCTTGAATATATATCTTCCAATTTATTTCCATCACATATCAAGCCAGTTTTTTCGTGGATTATTGCATCTGACGCTCCTCCATCTTTACCACCGATTGAGGGGATACCATATTGTGCAGCCTCGACGTAAGCAATACCAAAACCTTCAACTGACTTTTTATAAATTATTGAAGGCATTACAAAAATATCCGACTTAGAAATAAGAGCATTTTTTAAATCTGAGGGAATATCTTTTAAGAAAGTTACTTGTTCTTCTAATTTAAGTTCAATTACTAATTTTTTTAATTTTTCCTCTTCCTCACCGTATCCGATACATGTATAGAAAATTTCTGGATAAATTTCTTTTAGATTTCTCACAGCCATAATTACTTTTTCATGATTTTTTCTTTTATCGAATCTAGACACCGTAATAATTCGATTTTTTTTTCCTTTAAGTATTTCTTCTGCCTCATTCAAATATTTTTTTGGAACTTCAACTACTGGATCAACCCCAGGATTTATAATAACTATTTTTTCCTCTTGTACTCCTAAATCAATAGCTAAATTTTTTGTATAGTTAGAATTTGCTACAATATGATCAACATTATTTAGAACTGATAATACCTTTTTATTTAAACTTGAACCTTTTGTGTGATTAATCTCCTTTGAATGAATTAAGCAAATTTTTTTTTTATTTGTTTTTATAAGCTCCAAACTTTTCCAATGGTCAGCGATTATGCATTGTACCGTATTATTTTGCTCAAGATAATCGTTAATCATGTATGATTTTCTATATTTTCTAATAAGCTTTATTCCACTGACTCTTTCTATTGAAAATGAAACTGATTTATCAAACTCTTTATGATTTTCATGATAGTCTGCAAAAACTTTTATAAGGTTAAGTTTTGAAAGAGACCTTGCTAGTCCCCACATGAGATTTTGCATACCTCCTAATTCTGGAGGAAAAGTTCTAGTTACTATTAAATACATTAGTTGTTAAAACCATTTAATACTGCACCCCATGCTTGGAAATTGTTCTTTTGGACCATTGTTTGATTTTGCAATCATTTTCATTGCATTTTTAAGTTCACTGTCTCCACTTTCTATTGGTTTCAAATTTTTTAACTCTCTTATTCTTCCTCTATATTGAAGTTCAAGATCTTTATTGTATCCAAAAAAATCTGGAGTGCAGACCGCACCATAAGTTTTTGCTACTTCTTGAGTTTCATCTATTACATATGGAAAATTAAAATTATGATTTTTTGAAAATTTAATCATATTATCAAATGAGTCTTCTTCATATCTTTTTGGGTCATTTGACATTATTGCTATAGATTTAATTCCATCATTTTCTAATTCTTTACAATCTTCGACAACATCATTTATTACAGCTAATACATATGGACAGTGATTACAGATAAACATTATTAGTGTTCCATTTTCTCCCTTTGCATCATTCAAGGAAATTATTTTATTATCTATAGATTTGAGTTCAAAGTTATCAGCTTTTTTGCCGAAGTCACATATTGGTGTTTTGGTTAATGCCATGTTAAAAGACTATATAATTTATGTTTTATGATTTAAAAGATAAAAAACCAAAAAACCTTGGCGAAAATTGGGTGGCACCAAACGCTGTTATAATTGGTGATGTAACATTAGAAAAAAACTCTAGTGTCTGGTTTAATGCAACATTAAGAGGTGATATAGAAAATATTTATTTAGGAGAAGGGTCAAATGTTCAAGACGGAAGTGTTTTACATACTGATCCGGGATATCCTTTAAAAATTGGAAGAAATGTAACCATAGGTCATTTAGTAATGCTTCATGGCTGCACAATTGATGACAATTCTTTAATTGGTATTGGAGCTGTAGTTCTTAATAAAGCAAAAATTGGAAAAAATTGTATCATTGGTGCAAAATCATTAATTACAGAGAATAAGGAAATTCCTAATAATTCTTTAGTAATGGGTTCACCTGGAAAAATTATTCGTCAGTTAACTGATGATGAAATTGAAGCAGTAAAACAAAATGCTATTAGATATCAAGAAAACTGGAAAAAATATTCAAAATCTGTATTTTAAATAAATGAAAAAAATAATTATATTTTTTATAATATTTTTATTTTCATCCTTTTCTTTTGCCTCAGACGAAAAACCTGAAAGATATTTTGAAGATCAACCAGATGTTACTGATGAACCCCAAGTTCATTTTATTTATCTCTTAAACAAAGATAGCGAGGATAGAGAATGGGATATCAATGGAAAAATGGAGAAGGAATTATTAGAGGCCAATGAAAAAATGCTCGAAATGACAAAAGGTAAGCAAAAATTTAGATATGACATGAGGAAAGATGGAAAAATGGATATTTCTTTTGTTAGGTTTGATAAACAATATAAAGGAAATTATGGAATGAACTATCCTGACGCTTATTTAACAAAATTAGGATTTAACAATCCAAATAAGTTGTATTTTGCATGGGTAGATGTAGGGCATAGAGATGGTGGCCAAGGAAGTGTACACCATGGATATATTTTTTTAAAAAGTAAATATAACCCAAGTAAAAATAAAAGAATTCTAATTACCTTACATGAATTAATGCATGTAAATGGATTTGCTTGGCCATGCACAAAAGGAGCTAAAAAATCACACAAGTTTGGGACAATAATTGGAGGACCTGACGGGGGAGACAAATATAATTTGGGCGGATTGTATAATCATAAAGATGCTACTTGTCCTGATTTTAAAGATTCTGTTTTTTTAGAACCGACTTCTAGTACACCATTTAACCCTGTTTACTTAAAATGTGCAATGGCTTCAGAAGTTGGTCGAGGTATTTCTCCTGACAGTAATTATGAATGGAGGGATAGATATTCCCATAAAAAACTAAAAAAAATTAAAAAGAAAAGAACTTGGTGTACCTATAATAGGTATAAAGAGTTCAACAATTTCTAGAGATGAAGAAAATATTAATAACTTTTATTTTATTAATTTTAATAATTTCAAATGCATATGCTGATAAATGCTATGATAGTAACACAACTCCAGTAATTATAGATAGCGATAAAAAACCGGGCAGATTTTTTGAAGATCAACCAGACGTTAATGATGATTTTCAAGTTCATATTGTTTACACCTTATTGAAGGACTCTAAAGATAAAGAAGGGGATATAAATGGAGATTTAGAAAAATGGGTAGAAATTGCCGATAATTGGATTTTGAAGAAAACTGCTAAAGCAAATAAAAAATCAAATTTTAATAATGGTGAAGGTCAGAAATTAAAATGGGATAGACGTGAAGATGGAAAGCTGGATATTACATTTCTTAGAGTTAATAGAACCAAAAAAGATATGAAAAAATCAAAATGGGGGAGTTGTGCAAATGTATTCGGAAGATCTATAATTAACAATGGTATGAATAATCCTAAAAAAATTTATTTTAACTTTGGAGACTTCAGTTATAAGGATTGGCCATTTTCTGGTGGATTTCCAATATTTAATGTATTTTCTAAACATCAAAAAAAATGGCCACTTAACAACAAAGAGGTTGGATATTTTATTTTACACGAAGTTTTACATGCTATGGGAGGAATTTATACATGTTCATCAAATTATATTGAAGGACATAATACTAAAAAAACAAAAGACATGATGAGCAGGTCAGGCGATGGAACAAATCATACTTTAGATCCAAAGAATGATGATTATTGGGGTCATGACATTGAAAGCTGTCCAGATATGCAAGACAGTGTTTATTTTACTCCTACGTCGGATACTCCTTTTGACCCATTTGAAGTAACCTGCCTTTCAAAAGATAAATGGAAAGTTACTAAACATGATTATATAAAATTTGAACCTGAAGAAGGTATTGGATATCAATGTTTTTATGCTAGAAGAGATGTTACTGCTTCTTGGGAGAATGAGTTAGACATTTATCAGGAAAACTAATTTATCTAAAAAGCAAATCATTAACAGAATAAACAATTAATCCTAAAATAATTACAAAGAATATTAAAAAAGCTATTTGTTCGCTAACTTTCTTAGTAACTTTAGTTTCACCCTTTTTAAATTTTCTGATTTGGAAAATACCAAATCTCATTACAGCTAAGCCACCTAATACAAGTGCTACAGCAATAATAAATCCAGTTAACATTTTTTACGGAATTAGCCAGTTTTGTTTATTATTTGAAATGTCAAATCTTGCTCTTCTATGACCTTTTGCTGCAAGATAAAGCCACTCAATACTTTCAATATTACATTGTATTACTGTAAAGTTTTTATAACCTTCTTCACTTTGCTCCATCGTAAAGCCTGATTTTTCAATATCTTCAATTAAACCTGAGCTTGGTTCATCCGTTTCTGTCCCTGGTCCATTGTTTACTAGATAACATTTTCGACTTACGTGAGCAGTTTTTACCCATGATTGCTCAGTTATTTCATTATCATGATTGACTATGCAATTAACTTTAACACGAAGCTGAATTTTTTCTTCTTTGTCATAGAATATTAATGCTGCGTTGTTATTTTTTTTTAATTTTGGAATTTTGTCAGATCGTATATCGCTATGAAACTGAAGAAGATTATTTGATTGGTCAGATTTTCTAAGAACAACAATTCTTCCATCAAAGTCTGATTGGTTCCCACAAACAAAAACTGGAATTCGAAAAGGTGATGATCTATTAGTCACTGCATCATCAAGCATCGACCATATTTTTTTCTTTATTTCAGAAAAGTCCTCATAGTATGGGACAGTATTTGACATTGGTTTATTATTTTTTTTTAAGTCTAGCGATCAGACTAGAACTATCCCAACGGTTACCACCCATTTTTTGAACATCTCCATAATATTCATCAACAATTTCTGTTATTGGGACAGGTGAACCATTTCTTTTTGCTTCTTCAATAACTATCTTTAAATCTTTTCTCATCCAATCTACTGCAAATCCATAATCAAATTTATCTTCAACCATTGTTTTATATCTGTTTTCCATTTGCCAAGATTGGGCTGCACCTTTTGATATTGTTTCCATAACCTTATCAATATCTAATCCAGCATTTATACCAAAATTAATAGCCTCTGATAAACCTTGAACAACTCCTGCAATACACATTTGATTCATCATTTTGGTTAGTTGACCACTTCCTGATGGACCAATTAATTTTACTTTTTTACTATAGCAATCAATTACTGGTTCTGCTTTTTTGAAAATCTCTTC
>CABZRS010000026.1 GCA_902528135.1 uncultured Pelagibacteraceae bacterium
GTTAATTTTACAAAATGGCTATCAATACACAAAAATTTAAATTACTTTATCAATTTTGCAGCTTTAACAGATACAACTTATTGTGAAAAAAATAAAAAATTAACATTGCTTACAAACTATAAAAGTGTTGTGAAATTAATAAAGATAATTAATCAAAATAAACTAAGAAATTTTAATTATTTTTTATCATTGTCTACTTGTCATGTATTTGGCAAATCTAATAAAAAACTTAATGAGAGTTCTACAAAAAGACCAAATAATTTTTATGGTTATTCAAAATTATTATTAGAAAAGTGGATTTTAAAAAATTCACATAATTATAACTTTAATATAGGTATTGGAAGAATATTTAATTATTATACAGAGTCTAATAAGAAATTTTTTATAAATGATGTAATAAAAAAACTTAAATCAAAAAGTTTCTCTATATCTTTTATTGGTGTGGATACATATAGAGATTATATTAGTAATAAGGATCTATTAAATGCTTTATATTTTATGGTGAAAAATAAATTGAAAAATGATTATAATATTTGCAGTGGAAATAAAATCAGTCTTAAAAAAATTATTAAAACATTAAATGTTGGATACAAAAAAAAAATAATGTTTACTGATACTAAAAATAAAAACCTAGTTGGTGATAACTCTAAATTAAAAAAAATGGGTTTTAAATTTAATTATAAATTCAACTTAAATAAAATTGTCTAATAAAAAAATTATAATAATTGATAATTCAAATCTTTCCTATTCTGGCCATGATATTAATGGTGAAGTTCTAAGGGGTACTGAGACATCTTTAATACTTTTAGCAGAGCACTTAGCCCCAAAAGGTTATAATATAGACTTTTGCACAAATATTAATCAAAATATAATTTATAAAAATGTAAATTATTTTAATAAAAATAAAATTAATAGAAATATTTTATATGATCTCGCAATAGCCGTTTCTGATAGTAACCAATTTGATCTAGTACGTGCTAAAAAAAAAGCTATATTTTCTGTAAGTAACCAGCCATTCGAAAAATTTTTAAGAAAAAAACAATTATTTTCTTTTTTCAAGCACAAACCCAATGTAATCACATTATGTAATTATCAATATGATAAAAGGTCATTCATGACATCTTTTTTTGGAAAAAAAATGATCCCAATTGCTGTCGATCCAAAATTTCTCAATCTTGAAATAGATCTTGATTATTTGCCAAAAAAAAAAGTTATTTATAATATTAGATCAAATAGAAATTTAGATTGGTTGTTAGATATATGGTGTAACAAAATTTTTCCTTATTCCAAAGACTCTGAGCTTTATATCACTCCAAATATTATTGAATATAATGATGATTTAAAAAATAATAATATTTTTTTAAGAAACATCAAATCAAGATCTGAAATGATTGATGAAATGAAACACTATCGTGCTTTAACATATATTGGACATAAATCTGATATTTTCACTTTAACATGTGAAGAGGCAGTTAAAATGTGTATGCCTATCGTTACATACGGCATAGGATCCGTGAGTGATAGGGTAATTCATAATAAGACAGGATTTATTGTTAAAAGTGATCAGGAATTTGCAAATTATACATTAAAAATACTCAACGATGACAATTTTTATTTAAATCTAAAAAAAAAAATGCACACACTTAGACATGAAAATGATTGGAACAGTATTGCTGATATGTGGATAATGTTTTTTTTAAAATAAATTAAATTTTAATTTTATTTAAAGCGTTATTCTTAAATATATTTGCCTCTCTAATATATCTTCTTACCATTTGTGATGTCTTGTGACCTGTCATTGCCATTATACTGCGCTCATCTGCCCCTGAATCGGCGGCTACAGTTGCAAACCCTGACCTTAAACTATGACCTGCAAAGTTTTTATTTTCTATCCCTGCTATATTTAAATATTCTTTTATTAGTATAACTACAGATTGATCACTTAATCTTTCACTTGTTAAATTTAAACCTTTAGAAAATCTTTTAAAAATCGGTCCAGATTTAATCTTAGATATTTCTAACCATTTTTTCAGATTATTAACTGGACAATACTTTTCATTAGTGAAGTAGGGCAGTCCTTTAATCATTCCTTCTCCAAATTGGTCTGTTTTAGACCTTCTAATTGTAATTTTAATTCCTTCTTGCACAAATTCTAAGTCCTCATAATTAATTGAGACTAGTTCTGATCTTCTAAAACCACCTCCAAAGCCTATCAAAATGATTGATTTGTCTCTTAATTTTTTTATATCCCCAATCTTTTCTTCATTTATTACATTAATTATTGTTTTTAAATGATTGATTAATAATGGTTTTTTGCCATTTTGAATGTTACCTTTTACTCTTTTGATCCCCATAAGATTTTCTAAAATAATTGGATGTTTAATATCTAAATAATGTCCTTTAAGTTTGTGTACCATGCTTATTGAAACTAATCGTCGTCTTAAAGTGCTAAATTTTGAATTTTTTGAAAGGTGGGTAAGATATAATGAAACTATTTTAGGCTCTGATGGTAATGAATTTAAACCATGTTTTGCGCAAAAAGCTTCAAAATCTCTAAAATCGGATTTATAAGCTCTTAGTGTGTTATTTGCTTTTGAACTTTTTAGATTATTTAAAGTTGCTTCATATAATGATTTTAAATCTGAAGTTAATTCATTCATATAATTATTAGTGATAATTAATTGTTATCACTAGTAATAATATAACTCATTTAACAAGTCAAGCATTTAATATAGGATAATATTTGTGCCTAAATATGTCTTAATTGGATTAATTGTTGTTATTGGAACATTCCTTATCATGAATTATTGGCCAAAATTAAAAGAACAAACGAAAAATCGAATATTAATGGTTATTTTCGGCATTTTTTTTATAAGCATATTTGTTTTACTATTTTTATTAATGTTTTGAGGTTATTTGGTAGATATAATTAGTATTTTAGTTGCTGGAATATTTTCTTGTATAATTCTTGATATTCTGGGTTATTTACTCAAATTGATGGGTATTCCGGAACCATCCTGGGGAATTGTTGGAAGATGGACCTATTATATGCTTAAAAATGCTACTTTTTATAACCCAAATATTTCACAAATGCCCAATTTTAGGTATGAGGTCTTACTTGGTTGGATTTTTCACTATTATGTATCGATTTGTTGGGCTGTAATCTATTATTTTTGTTTTTTAATGGTAGGTCTAAAAATGACTTATTTTTCAGGCTTTATATTTGGAGCTCTTACAACACTTGCCCCATTACTGATATTTCTACCATTTACAGGACAGGGCGTGTTTGCAAATAAGACTGGAATACCCATTAAGACATCAATTATGTTTCTAATCAGACACTCAATTTACGGAATTGCAATGTATGAGGGTTTTAGATGGTTTACTTAAAGCTTTAGATTAAGTTATCCCCACTATTCATCCCTGTTAAAAACTCAGTATATTCAACGATAAAGTGATACATACAACCTACTCTATCTGATATTGTTATAAATGAATTAAGAGGCAACTCTTAACTGACCAGCTAGGGAAAAACCGAGAGGTTCAAGCCTAGAGGGCAGAAAGCTCTGCAGAGTAGCGCTAAAATTGTAGGGTGGACGGCATGGCGGTAGCGCATACAACGACGTGCCAAAAACTACTGTTCTTTGTACCTGAAAAGGTGCAAGGAAACAGGGTTTTACTATATATGATCCTCAAAGGCACAAAATTTCAATTAAAAGTATGGAAATATTTAAAAACTATACCAAAAGGACAAATCAGAACCTATTCTGATGTAGCAAAAGCAATTAAAAAGCCAAAAGCAGTAAGAGCTGTAGCTAACGCCATAGGAAAAAATCCTTATGCTCCTAAAATACCTTGTCATCGGGTAATAAGATCAGATGGCTCCTTAGGGGGCTATTCGGGTAGAGGTGGCATAAATACCAAAAAAAAATTACTAAAATTAGAGGGTATTTCGATCTAAAAATGTTAAATACCAACGTTTTTTGATTAATATACAATATTTAGTATTTTTTTTTAAATATCACCTATAAGTTGCACTGTAAAATAACAAACACTTAAAATAGACCCTATTTTGGGCTTTTAAACGGTATATTCAAAAATTGCAGAGCTATTTAAAAATCACCTTTTTTCTCCTAAAAATTTAATTATAATTTTTTGAAAAAACTTTAATAATATGTCATTGAAACATATAATTATCAAAATATTGATATATTTGCTTATTTTTTAAGTTATTTATCACTAAGTTTTTGTAATTCTAATTTTATTTATAAACTTGTATTTATTCTCCACTCTATTCTCATCAGATCTAGTCTAATTAGGAAAAAATCATAAATTAATTCATTAAAAATAAGACTTTTTTTTACGATATTAATTATTAAGATAAAAAAATGAAAAACATTAAATAATTAATTTTATTTAAAAAAGCATTAAATTACAACTATATAGCATATAAACATAAAGTATTACATTAATATATTAGTAAGTCTTACTTACCTAAATAAATTCGTGATAAATAATACTCTCTCCTCGATATATAAATACCACAAAGGACTATTAAAGAAAGACCTAAATATGTCAAATTATCTGGCAATTCTTGAAATATATAATAACTAAGTAATATATTAGTAATAATTTCAGTATAGCCAAGGGGAGCTAACTTAGAAGCATCAGTGTATTTGAGAGACAAAATGATAAAAAGATGGGCAATAGCTGCTATGAAGCCAATTAAAGCCATCATAATCCACTGACTATTTGATGGCTGTATCCAAACACCGGGCATAAATAAAGACATGACAATAGTCCCTACTGTGCCAGCAAATAATAAAGTTAATAGAGAGTTATCAGAGCTACTTAATTTTCTTGTAATAATTAAGTAAAATCCATAACAAATACCATTTCCAAGGGCTGCTAATGTAGCCAAATTAATCTCTATAAATCCAGGTCTAATAACAATTAAAGTACCAATAAATCCCATGGATACTGCTGTCCACCTTCTTAAGCCTACTTTTTCGTTTAAAAAAAAGGGGGACATTGCAGTTACACAAATTGGGGCAACAAATGCTAGAGTTAAGGCCTTGGGTAAAGAAATCTCAGATATTGCAAAAAAAAATAAATATGTTGAAAATACAAAAATCAATCCTCTTATCAATTGAAGCATAGGTTTTTTACTCCAGACCATGGATTTTCTATCAAAAAAAAGCATTATTGAGAGTGCAAAGACAACTGTAAAAAAATATCTAGCCCAAGTAATTTGTAAAACATCCATTGATGAACTTAAATATTTTGCTAAAGCATCCATAAATGGAACAATCATCCAAGCTGATGCATTGAGAATAACAGCCTTCATATGAAAATCTTATCTCTTAATTAAAGTATTTTAAAGCAAAGAATACTGTTATGGGCACAGTTACAAGAGACATTAAAGTTGAAACAACAATTGTGCTAGATATGTTATCAACAATTTCCTTAGGTGAATACATTGAGGCAACAAGATAACAAAGAATTGCGCTTGGCATAGATGACTGAATTAAAAGAACACCAGCAGCAAACCCAGATAGGTTAAAAAAAGAGATCAGCGAAAAGCCAATTAGTGGCCCTATAATAACTCTTCCGGTAGATGTAATTAGAGAATCCTTAAAGGAAAAAACTTTCATTTGTGTTAATGAAACTCCTAAAGACATTAAAATCATTACTATCATTCCATAAGCAAGAAGCATAACAGTATTCAATACAAATATTGGCAAAGGTATTTCGTAATATAGTAAAATAATGGTAGCAATTATTGCATAAAATGATGGACTTTTTATTATAACCTTTAAATCAAACTCACGTTTAGCTAAAAAAATATTAAGAGTAAAATGAAGAAGAACGACCAAAGAAGATATAGCTGCCGCAATACCCATACCCAATTTACCATATGCAAACAAGCATATTGGAATACCCATATTGCCTGTATTAGGTAAAAAAAATGTTGGTAGTTCTCTTAAATAATCTTTCTTCATCAAAATTAAAAAAATTAGCCCAACAATTAAAAAAGAGGATAAAAGAATTACTGCATATAAAAAATACTCTGAAAACATTGCAAAAGTTACACCACTTGCCGAAATAGAGAATATTACTATAGATGGCGTTCCAAAATTAGCAGAATAAGTAGTTATAAATGATGTATCAAAATTTGGATTTTTTTTACCTAAAAAATATCCAATACCAACTATAAAAAAAACTGGAAAAAGAACTTCAAATAATTTTATATAAAGTTCCATTAAAATAATCGAATAAGAACAGGATTTTTAATAATATTTTTATTTGATTTAAATGATTTAATACATCTTTGTGCGTCTAATTCATTTGCATTATGAGTAATAAGAACAATCGAAGCTGTCTTACTCTTATGATCAGGTATTTGTATTAATCTTTGAATAGAAATTTTATACTTTGCAAGAATCTTTGTTATAGAAGATAAAACACCTGGTTTATCCTTAACTTCTAATCTTAAATAAAGAGAATTTGATGATTGGTCTTTATTAAATATTTTAGGTTTTAATCTTTTATTTTTAGATATACCAAAAGGATATTTTATATTTCCTCTCAATATAGATAATAAATCAGACATCAAAGCAGAGGATGTTGGTCCTGGTCCAGCCCCCTCCCCTTGCAATACAGACTCTCCAATAGGTGAACCATTTAATATAACAGCATTCATTACACCATCTACATTTCCTATATAAGAGTCTTTTTTAACTAAACATGGATGAACTCTTTCAAAAATACTATTATTTATAATCTCAGTTATACCTAATAATTTTATTCTAAAATCTAACTGATCAGCAATTTTAATATCTGCATAATCGATGTTTTCAATACCTTCCATTAAACATTCAGATTTTGAAATTTTCTTATTGAAAGCTAATGATGTCAAAATTTTTATTTTAGCTAACGCATCATAACCGTTAAGATCTAACTTTGGATTTCCAGGTTCAGCATAACCTAGTATCTGTGCCATCTTCAGAACATTTTTGAAACTATCTTTAGTTCTCTCCATTTCTGACATTATGTAGTTACAAGTACCGTTAAGTATTCCATAAACTTTTGTGATTTTATTTGTAGCCAAACCTTCTTTGATTGTTCTTACAATAGGAATACCCCCTGCAACAGATGCCTCGAATTCTAAATTAACTTTATTTTTTTCAGCTAGTTCTCCCAGTATATCACCATGTTTTGAAATTAATGCTTTATTTGGAGTTATAACATGAATTTTATTTTTAAGAGCTGTCTCAATAATTTTTTTTGAAATACCATCTGATAAACCTATAGCTTCGATTACTATATCTAAGTTTTTAATCTTCAAAATATCTAGTGGATTTGAATAAAAAATTTTCTTATTAATTCTAAATTTTCTATTTTTATTTTTATTTTTTGCCGATATAGCTATAACTTTAATTCTCTTTCCAGTTTTAGTTTCAATATCTTTCTTTTTTGTATTTAACTCATTTAGAATATATGATCCAATTTGACCAAGTCCAATAACAGCAATATTTATATTTTTATTCATTAAATTAATCTAATTTAGGAAAGTCGCTGATCTTACCATATTGGATAACATTTTTTTTAAATTCGTCAAAAGATGTTTCATTTTCAAAGTTTAATTTCGAAATATCTTTGTCAGTACTGTCGTCCTCAATATTCCACATAGAAACAGGATGATTTATTGAACAATTTGATAATGAAAATATTAATAAAATTATAAAAATATATTTAGACATTTAGACCCTCGCTCTGATTAAATCCATAGTAATTATTCATATTTTGTACAGCTTGACCTCCACCACCTTTAATCAAATTATCAATTGCAGACAATATTATTATTTTATCTTTATATTTGCTTTTACATACAGAAATAAAACAATTATTAGTGTTAATAACATCATTAGTACTTAAGAAAGTATTTATTTTACAGATTTTTATAAATTTATAATTCTTATATTGAACATTTAGAACATTAATTATTTTGTTTATGTTTATGCCCTTTTTTAAATCAACATAAATAGTGCTTAAAATTCCTCTAAACATCGGTGTAAGATGAGGTGTAAAATGAAATTTATTTTTTTTGCCAGTTTTAAGATCTAGCTCTTGTTGAATTTCAGAATTATGTCTATGATTTGCTAATCCATAAGCACTCAAAGACTCGTATAAATTTTTATCTTTATATTTTTTATGTACTCCTCTACCAGCTCCTGAATAACCAGATTTCGAGTCAATAATAATTGTTTGATTATTAATTAAGTTTTTTTTTATTAACGGGATTAATGGAATTAATACAGATGTAGGGTAGCATCCAGGACAAGATACTATTGGAAATTTTTTAATTAATTTACCACTAATTTCAGGTATAGAGTAAATACTTTTTTTGATTTGATTTAATGCTTTGTGTTTAATTTTATACCATTTTTCATAATCTTTTTTATTATTAAGTCTAAAATCAGCCGCTAGATCTATTAATAAATTATTTTTATTTAAAAATTTTGAAATATATTGTGCCTCACCATTTGGCAATGCTGTAAATATTATATCCACATTTGATAAATATTCTTTTTTAAACTTTGATATTTTTGGTAGTTTATATTTTTTTAATTCTTGTTCATAGGAATCTATTTTTTTTCCGACAGAAGTACTTCCACACAAATATTTAATATTTATTTTTTTATGTGTACATAGAAGTTTAGTTAATTGTAATCCTATATATCCAGTAGCACCACATATAAGAACATTTTTCTTGCCCATAATTTAATATAACAGTTGAAATTTAAAAAGAAATTATCTTTTAGAAAACTGGTAGCTTTTTCTAGCTTTTGCTCTACCAGGTTTCTTTCTCTCTACAGATCTTGAATCTCTTGTTGTGAGTTTTTCTTTACGTAAGGTTGATTTTAAAGTTTCATCAAATTTTAGTAAAGCTCTTGAAATACCATGTACCAAGGCACCAGCTTGACCAGTTTGTCCCCCACCTACAACTTTAGATCTAACATCATAATCAGTTGACTGATTTATTATTTCAAAAGGTCTTAAAATTTGCATTACGTGATTAGCTCTTGGAAAATAATCGTTTAAAGATTTACCATTTACATAAAATTTTCCTGAACCTTTTTTTAACCAGACTTTAGCTACAGACTTTTTTCTTCTTCCAGTTGCGTATTTACCATTTTTAAAGTCTAATTTTATTTTTGGTGTAGATGTTTGGGAAGTTTCCATATTAATTTCTTACAATATTTTTTTCATTAAGTTTGCCTATTTCAATTATTTTTGGATTTTGCGCAGTATGGGGATGATCCTCTCCAGAATAAATTTTAAGTTTCGTTAATTGTTTTTTTCCCAACGCACCAGAAGGCAACATTCTTTTAACAGCTAACTTTAATACTTCACCAGGCTTTTTTTCACTCAATTTTTCTGGTGTTGTTTCTTTAATACCACCTGGATATCCAGTGTGTCTGTAATATTTTTTATTTTGAAATTTGTTGCCTGTAAATTTTATTTGATCTACGTTTTTAATAACAACAAAATCTCCATGATCCATGTGAGGAGTATATGTAGTTTTGTTTTTCCCTCTTATAATTTTTGATACAACTGTTGCTAGTCTACCA
>CABZRS010000027.1 GCA_902528135.1 uncultured Pelagibacteraceae bacterium
AAGCATTAGAGGGATTTATTAGATCAAACAATACAGTTTTAGAAAAAATCTTTAAAAAAAATACTGAGAAAGGTGAATTTTATTTTTTTAATAAAGAGTCTAGAAAAATAAAAGTTTCAGATTTACTAGAAAAAAATTTAAGTGAAATCTTAAAAAAGATTGCTTGGAATAAATCTATGAAATGGGCAAATTATGATCTTTATTGGGGAAGACCTCTTAAATCTATTTTAGCAATATTTAATAAAAAACCTCTAAATTTTAATTTTAACCACATAAATAGCTCCAACAAAACTTTTATAGATAAATCACTAGAAGAAGGTATGAAAATTTTCAACGACTTTCATTCGTATTTAAAATTTTTTAAACAAAAAGGTATTTTAATTGATCAAGATTTAAGAAAAAAAATAATACATAATAAGATTAATGAAATAATTAATAGAAAAAATTTAAAAATCGAACAGAATGATAGGCTAATAAATGAAATAGTAAATATAGTTGAAAAGCCGGCGGTAATTGTTTGTGATTTTGACAAAAAATTTTTAAATATACCAAGTGAAATATTGATTACGACTATGCAGATTCATCAAAAATATTTACCAACTTTTGATAAAAAAAATAATCTTACAAATAATTTTTTTGTAGTTTCAGATATAAAAGATACTAAAGGATTTGTTAAATTAGGAAATCAGAGAGTCATCGAAGCAAGATTAAGCGATGCTGAGTTTTTTTGGGAAAAAAATAAAACCCAAAATTTAGTTAAACAAGTAGATAAATTAAAAAATATAAATTATTTTAAAGGTTTAGGATCTTACTTTGACAAAATTCAGCGCATGAGAAAGTTATCATCATTAATTTCTGATGATTTTTTAATTAGTAAAGATAAAATTGAAATAGCTTCATCAATTTGCAAAGTTGATTTAATGTCTGATCTTGTTGGAGAGTTTCCAGAACTCCAAGGCATTGTTGGAGGTCATTTTGCAAGGTTTCAAGGGTTTGATAAAGAAGTCTGTCTTGCTGTATCTGAACAATATTTACCTAACGGGATGGAAAGCAAATTACCGAAAAAAATGTACAGTGTTGCTTTATCTATAAGTGATAAACTAGACTCATTAGTTGGTTTTTTTGGAATTAATCTGAAACCTACTAGTTCAAAAGACCCATATGCCATAAGAAGAATGGCTATAAGTCTTGTCAGATTAATTGTTGAAAATGAAATAAAAATCAAACTAAAAGATTTAATTGTTTACACCTGCTCAGTATATAGAGATCAGGGCTATGAATTTGATACAAAAAAAATACAGAACGAATTAAGTGAATTTATAATTGAAAGATTGAAAAATTACTTGAAAGAAAAAAAAATAAGACAAGATATAATTGAAAGCTCAACATTTTTGCTTGGATTAGATGATATATTAAAGGCTTATAAAAAATCTTTATGTTTAAATAAAAATATAAAAAAAGAAATCGGCTTTGAAACGATTGCAGCATACAAAAGATCTTCAAATATATTAAATACTGAAGAAAAAATGTCTACTGAATCCCTTGGTTTTGCAGACCCAGGTTTATTTAAAAATGATTATGAGAAAAAATTATATAAAAAAATAAATGATATTAGAAAATATTTTTTGAGTATTGGGAAAGATGAAAATTACGAGGAAAGTCTGAAAATCTTGTCAAGCATTAAGAACGAAGTAAACGATTTTTTCGATAATGTTATTGTTAATGACCAAGATATAATAATTAAAAAAAATAGATTAGAATTATTAAATATGTTGTGTAAAACTTTTGATAACTACTTTAATTTTTCAAAAATAGAAGCCTAGTATGAAAAAAATTATATTTAATTTTAAATCAAATAAAATAAAAAAAATTAAACTGCCAAAAAATATTCTTGGTGGCAAAGGTGCAAATCTTTCTGAGATGGGAAGAATGGGGCTACCCGTACCTCCTGGTTTTACAATATCTACAGAGGTATGTGATTTGTTTTATAAGAATAAAAAAAAATTAAATAAAAAAATACTTAATGAAATAAATAAAGAATTAAAATTTATTGAAAAAGACGCAGGAAAAAAATTTGGAGATATAAAAAATCCTCTTCTAGTTTCCGTAAGATCTGGAGCTAGGGTTTCTATGCCTGGCATGATGGATACTATTTTAAATCTAGGCCTAAATGATAATACGGTAATAGCACTTGCAAAAAAAACTTCAAATTTAAGATTTGCAAATGATAGTTATAGGCGTTTTATTCAAATGTATTCCAGTGTTGTATTAGGAATTGAAGGTTATTACTTCGAGGATATTATCGAAAACTATAAGCTAACAAAAGGAGTTTTGTTAGATACAGAATTAGATGAGTATGATTGGGAAGATTTAATAAAAGATTTTAAGAATATTGTAAAAGAAAAAACAAAAAAAGATTTTCCTCAAAATGTCAATGAACAGCTGATAGGAGCTATAAGTGCAGTTTTTTTATCTTGGGAAAGTCACAGAGCAAAAGTCTATAGAAAATTAAATCAAATACCGTCTAGTTGGGGTACAGCAGTTAATGTACAATCAATGGTTTTTGGAAATATGGGAAATGACTGTGCAACTGGTGTAGTGTTTACCAGAAATCCATCTGATGGATCAAAAAATATTTATGGTGAATACTTAATAAATGCACAAGGTGAAGATGTTGTTGCTGGAACTAGAACACCACAACATATTACAAAAAAAGCTAGAGTTGAATCAAAAGAAACTCTTAAGTCGATGGAGGAGGCAATGCCAAAGGCATATAAACAACTAAAAAATATATTAACCAAATTAGAAAAACATTACAAAGATATGCAGGATGTTGAGTTTACTGTTGAAAATAAAAAACTTTGGATGCTTCAAACACGCTCTGGAAAACGTACGGCCAAGTCTGCTGTTAAAATAGCTGTAGATATGGTTAAAGAAAAGTTAATCACTAAAAAAGATGCAATATTGCGAGTGGAGCCAAGTTCTTTAGACACGTTGCTTCATCCAACTTTAGATGAAAAAGCAAACATAGAAGTAATTGGCCTAGGTTTACCTGCATCACCAGGTGCTTCAAGTGGAAAAGTTGTTTTCACGTCGGAAGAGGCTGAAAGACTAAATAGTATGATGCAAAGTACAATATTAGTTCGTGTTGAGACTTCACCAGAAGATATACATGGTATGCATGCAGCAAAAGGAATACTTACCTCACGAGGAGGTATGACAAGTCATGCTGCAGTTGTTGCTAGAGGGATGGGAAGACCGTGTGTTTCTGGATCTAGTGAAATAGAAATTGATTATGAAAATAAATTATTTAAAGCAAATAACAGAATAATTAAAGAGGGAGAAATAATTACAATTGACGGTTCTACAGGTAGAATAATCATTGGTGAGGTAAAAACCGTTAAACCAGAAATATCAGGTGATTTCTTGAAAATAATGAGTTGGTCTGATGATTTTAGAAAATTAAAAATTAGAACTAATTCAGAAACACCATTGGATAGTAAAACTGCTAGAGAATATGGTGCAGAAGGGATTGGCTTATGTAGAACTGAACATATGTTTTTTGATGAAGAAAGAATTTTATCAGTAAGAGAAATGATATTATCAAAAACAAGAGACGATCGATCTAATGCACTTAAAAAATTATTACCGCATCAAAAAAAAGATTTTATTGAAATATTTAAAATAATGAGAGGTTTGCCAGTAACAGTAAGGTTACTTGACCCACCTCTTCATGAATTTTTGCCAAAAAGTAATAATGAAATAAATGATGTTGCAGTTTCACTAAATATTCCTGTTAAAGAACTTGAAGTTAGAATTTCAGAACTTCATGAACAAAATCCTATGCTAGGTCATAGAGGTTGTAGATTAGCAATTTCATTTCCTGAAATTTATGAGATGCAGTGTAGAGCAATTTTTGAGGCTTTAGCGGAATGTAAAAAACAAAAAATACAATCAACAATGCCAGAAATTATGATCCCATTAGTTTCTACAGAAGCTGAAATAAAAATCATGAAAGATTTAGTAATTAGAGTTGCAAAAAAAGTTCAAAATGAAAATAAAATTAAAATTGATTTTTTAGTTGGAACAATGATCGAATTGCCA
This sequence comes from uncultured Pelagibacteraceae bacterium, assembly GCA_902528135.1. Lineage (GTDB taxonomy): Bacteria > Pseudomonadota > Alphaproteobacteria > Pelagibacterales > Pelagibacteraceae > Pelagibacter. The sequence continues at coordinate 4,105 of CABZRS010000027.1, forward strand.
AGAGCGGCAATAAAAGCAAAAGATATTGCTAAACACGCCGAATTTTTTAGTTTTGGAACTAATGATTTAACTCAAACAACCTTTGGAATTAGCAGAGATGATAGCGGTAAATTTCTTAATGATTATATTGAGAACAAAATTTTTGATATTGATCCTTTTGTTTCAATTGACGATGGAGTTGGAGACTTAATAAAAATTGCAACTGAAAAGGGAAGAAAACAAAACAAAAAAATTAAACTTGGCATTTGTGGAGAGCATGGTGGAGATCCTAAAAGTATAGAATTCTGTGCAAAAGCTGGACTAGATTACGTGTCTTGTTCGCCATACAGAGTTCCAGTTGCAAGATTAGCGGCAGCTCAAGCTCAACTAAAAAAAAATTAAATCTCTAATTTTAAATCCAAAGCTTTAACACTATGTGTTAACTCTCCAACTGATATTCTATCAACTTTTGTTGCAGCTAAACTTTTTATGTTTTTTAATGTTACTCCCCCAGAGGCTTCAGTTTCATATTTTCCATTTGCATGTTTGATAGCTACTCCTAGATTTTTTGGACTCATATTATCAAACAAAACTGTATTAAAATTAAGTCCGTTAATTCTCTTAAATTGCTTCAAAGTATCAACTTCGACAGTAATTTTTCTTCCTTTTTTAGCTTTAATTGCTTTTTTCACTATCTCCTCAAATTTCTTTGTTGAGGCTAGATGATTATCCTTTATTAAAAATTCATCACTTAGATTAAATCTGTGGTTAGTCCCACCCCCTAATTTTACTGCATATTTTTGAATTACTCTTAAGTTAGGAATCGTTTTTCTTGTGCAACAAATTTTTGTTTTCTTGCCTGCTTTTCTCACAAATTCATTGGTTTTGGTTGCAATACCTGAGATGTGGGAGAGAAAATTAAGAGCAACTCTTTCCCCGATTAATATATTTTTAATTTTACCTTCAATTATAGCAATTACTGAACCTCTCTCTATTTTTGAGCCCTCTTTTTTTTTAATATGAAATTTAATTTTTTTGTCTAATAAATTGAAAGTTTGCTTAGCAAATTCTAATCCACCTATAATACCTTTTTCATTACTCATCAATTTAATTTTTGAAATTGAATTGTTGATCAATAAATTTGTCGTAATATCTCCTGAAGGATAAAGATCCTCATTAAGAGCTAACTTACAGGTGGACCGGATAAAATTTTTACTTAATTGAATTTTTGGCACAGATTTTATCTGCCTATTTCAGCCATTCTCTCTACTGATTTCCTAGCTCTCTCAATTGTTTCATGGTCCATTATTAATTCGTTTGTTTCATTTTCTAAACAATCAAGTATTTTTGGTAGTGTAATTTTTTTCATGTGAGGACATAGGTTGCAAGGTCTTATAAATTCAACTTTAGGATTATCAATCTGAACGTTATCGCTCATCGAACATTCTGTTACCATCATAACTTTTTTGGGTTGATTATCTTTTACATATTTAATCATACCGCTTGTAGAGCCAGCAAAATCGCTTGCCTTTATGACATCAGGAGGACATTCTGGATGAGCAATAATTTTAATTCCAGGATTGTTTTTCCTTATTTCATTTATCTCTTCATCATTAAACTGTTCGTGAACCTCGCATGTTCCTTTCCATGAAATAATTTCAACATCAGTTTGAGAAGCAACATATTTAGCTAAGTAATCATCCGGTAAAAAAATTACTTTTTTTACACCTAAAGAATTTACAATCTTAACAGCATTTGCTGATGTACAACATACATCAGTTTCAGCCTTAACATCTGCAGAAGTATTAACATATGAAACTACAGGAACACCTGGATATTGTTTTTTTAAGTTTCTTACATCCTCTCCAGTTATAGATGAGGATAATGAGCAACCAGCACTCATATCTGGTAGCAAAACTTTTTTATTTGGACTCATCAATTTGGCAGTCTCAGCCATGAAGTGCACTCCACACATCACAATTATATCTGCCTCGGTTTTTGCAGCTTCAATTGCCAAGGCTAATGAGTCTGCCGAAAAATCAGAAATGCCATGATATATTTCAGGTGTTTGATAATTATGTGCAAGAATTACTGCATTCTTCTCTTTTTTAAGTTTGTTTATTTTATAAATATAAGGTGCATGAGTAGCCCATTCTATTTCAGGAATAGTTTTGGATACTTTGTTATATATTATATCAGTTGCTTTTTTAATTTCTGATGTAAATTCCATAATAAAATCTATCAACTTGATATAGAATTGTCATTCATTTAATCTGACGCACGATAAAGAGCGGTCATGCTGAAATTGGTAGACAGGCACGGTTGAGGGCCGTGTGAGCTTAGCTCATGAGAGTTCAAATCTCTCTGACCGCACCAAATTTATATATATAGAACAATTTATCATTGTTTAAATTATAGATTAATTAGTTTAAATTATTTTAATTATGTGTGGAATTTCAGGAATAATTACATTTACTGGGGAAAAAGTTACTGAAATGCAATTAAAATATTTAAATACAACTCTTAATCACAGAGGTCCAGATTATAATGGGATTTATATAGACACAAGTTATCATCTAGGATTAGGTCACACTCGAACTTCAATATTCGATACGTCTACTTTAGGACATCAGCCTATGAGTTATCAAAATAAAAGATACTGGATAACATTTAATGGCGAGATTTTTAATTTTTTAGAAATAAGAAATGAATTAAAATCTTTAGGGCACAGATTTGTAAGCGAAAGTGACACGGAGGTGATACTTGCTGCCTACACACAGTGGGGGGAGAATTGTCAAAATAAATTTAATGGTGATTGGGCATTCGCAATTTGGGATACTAAAAAAAAAAATCTCTTTTTATCTAGAGACAGATTTGGTTCAAAACCTCTATATTATTTTTATAATCACAAGTATTTTATATTTGCATCAGAATTAAAGGCATTTATGTCTTTAAAAAAAAAAATTAGACCAAATTTTGATGAAGGAATTTTTCTTTGGATGGGAAAAAATTATGGGTCAATAAATACGTTTTTGAAAAATATTTTACTTTTACCAAGTGGATGTCAAATTAATATTAATGAAAAAAATAATTTTTATTTAAAGAAATGGTGGCGCACTTGTGATCATTTAATTAAGGTTTCAAAAAACTATCAAGACCAAGTAGAAGATTTTAAGCAAATTTTTATAGAATCTTGTAAAATTCGAATCAGAAGTGATGTGCCAATAGCATCTTGTTTAAGTGGTGGCTTAGACTCTTCATCCGTTGTAAGTACAATTTCAGAGATAGTTAACAACAAAAGTAATATAGAAAGATATAATCAAAAAAACCAGGATATTTTTTTTTGCGAATTTAGTAATGATCTCAATAGTGAAAAAAGTTTTGCAAATTCTGTATTAGAAAAATATAAGAACTTAAAATTTAATGAAGTTATAATTGACTCAAACAATATTAGTCCTGACCTAATAGAAGATTCACAATTTTACAATGAATGGATAGACGCAGACTGTGTGCAACTTTCTATGCTTTATAATAAAATGAAAAATAAAAATATAAGAGTATCATTAGATGGAAATGCAGCAGATGAATTGTTTGGCGGATACTGGGAAGATCCAATTGAGGCAATGAAGGATGAGGTTAATTTATTTTCTAATAATAATAGATTTAATGATCTTAAATTAATCCTAAAAGAATTAAGTGATAACAAATCATATCAATCTAAATATAAAATTATAATTAGAAAATATCTTGGAAATAAAAAATATAGCGAACTTGCAACGTTGTATGAAAATTTTAAGGTTGGTAAATATTATAATAAAAATAAATATGATTTAATAAATAAATCAAAATTAACATTTCCAGAAGAGGATGATATTAAAAATTTTGATTTTTTTAATAAACATCTCTACAGACAATTTCATTATTACAATACACCATATCTATTATTAAAATGGGATAAGCTTTCTATGTCTCATGGTGTATTAAGTAGAGCTCCTTTCTTAGATGTAAATTTAGTTAAATATTTATTCTCATTACCTTCAATCTCAAAAATAGGTGGAGGCTTTACAAAAAAAATATTAAGAGATTCAATGAAAAAAATTGTTCATGAAAAAATTTTAGCCAGAAAAGATAAAAGAGGATTTACAAGTCCAGCACAATGGTATGGAAAAAATATGAGAGAGTATATTTTTGATAAAATTAACAGTGAAGAATTTTTACAATGCAATTTTTTTAATGGCAGAAAATTAAAAGAGGATTATGAAAATAATAAAATTTTCAAAACAAATAATTCAAGCAAAATTATTTTAAAATATATTCAAATTATAAATTTAATT
>CABZRS010000028.1 GCA_902528135.1 uncultured Pelagibacteraceae bacterium
TTTTTTCAACAATACATCTTATTTTTAAATTATAAATATTTTTATTGTGATATTTTTTTATAAACTGATCTTTTTGAAAATGACATAATAAAAGAATTTCTTTGATACCATATCTTGATAGATTTTTTAAGATGTAATTTAAAAATGGTTTATTTGAAAAAAGTAACAATGGCTTTGGTACTTTTTGTGTAAGTTTACCAAGTCTAGTTCCAAAACCCCCACATAATATAACTGCTTGGTTTACTCTAAATTTTTTTCTATTAACTCGCATATGATGTGACCAATAGTTATATGCATTTCTTGAATTCGATCAACTCTAATAGCTGGGACTTTTATCACAATATCACATGTGGGTGAGGATTTTTTTAAGATCTGTGATGTTAAAAAAATTATTTTCATATTTTTTTTTTTAGCAGCAGTAATTGCATTTAAAATATTTTTGCTTTTGCCGCTAGTTGACATTGCAAATAATATATCTCCTTTTTCTCCTACCGCCTCTATTTGTCGAGAAAAAACATAATCAAAACCCATGTCGTTTCCAATAGATGTTAAAGATGATGTATCACATGTAATTGAAATAGCTGGAATTGCTTTTCTAATTTTTAAGTATTTTCCTACTAGCTCTGCTGCAATATGCTGGCTATCAGCTGCTGAGCCACCATTTCCACAAAAAATAATTTTTTTTTTATTTCTTAAAGAATTGACCATAATGTTATAACTTTTATAAATAGCCTCTTCCATCGCAGAGGAATTTAGATTTTCAAATGAAGCAACCACATCCTTCAAAGTTTTTTTAATTACTTTTTTCATTTAAGATATTTTTATTATTTGCTTATAGAATTAGTATATTGTATTAAAAAAAAATACAATAGACAGCGATATAATGATTTTGATAACTGGAGCAACTGGAGTTTTGGGTGAAGCTTTTAAAAAAATAGACAATAAAAAATTTTTTTTTTTAAACGGTAGAAAAGATTTAGATCTCTGTTCTCAAAATGATACTAATCAATTCTTCAATGAAAATGAATTTGATGGAGTTATTCATCTTGCAGCAGTCTCAGGTGGCTTAGGTTTATCCGGTCCAAAATATCAGGCAACACTACTCAGAGACAATACTTTAATGCTATTTAATATTTTAGATAATTCTGTGAGGAAAAAAATAAAAAAAACTCTTGTTGCTCTTTCCTCTGGAATGTATCCACCAACTGCAAAAATGCCATATTTGGAGGAGAGTGTTCACAATGGTCCAGCTCATGAAAGTTCGTATGGTTATTTTTATGCAAAAAGAGTTTTTGAACCAGCAATAAGATCATATCGTGATCAATTCAACTTAGACGTCATTGGATGCGTGCCAAATGGAATGTATGGTGAGAGTGATAATTTCTCGGATCATGGTCCAATGTTACCGTCGATAATAAAAAAAATGCATGCTGCAAAAAAAAATAATCAAAAATTGAATGTTTGGGGAGATGGTAGTCCTCTGAGAGAATATACTTATGCTTACGATATGGCAAAAGCTTTTCTTTGGTGTTTTGAAAACTACTCGTCATATGAAATAATAAATGTTGGATCATCAGAAGAAAGGTCAATTAAAGATATAGTGAATTATATCTCTGAAAGTATGAATTTTGACAAAAAAAATATTGACTATGATACAAGCAAACCTATGGGTGTTCTGAAAAAAAGTATGAGTAATGATAAGTTTATAAAATTATCTAATTTTAAATTTACATCATTAAAAGATGGAATTCTCAATACCACTAAATGGTATGAGCAAATTTATGATAACCAAAAAAATAATATTAAACAAAAGTCAAAAACATAATTTTTATAATTTCTGAGTATAACCGTCACTGCATATAATATTTTTACTCTAAAAAAGTTATTTTTATTAATAAAATAAAAGATTGTGAATAAAATAAGTTAAAATTGACTAATATGTTTAAATGAAATAATTTTTATGCATCGTTTTTAATAAACTAGATTAACTATTTTAAAAATAAATATAACTATGAAAAAAAACTACGATAGTCAAAGATATAACGTAAATGAGAATAATTTTTTTGACTCCTATAAACAAAATATCAATAAGGACAACTTATTTCATTATATTGAAAATTTTCCAATTCACCTTACTCCAAATTACATAAGAAAATTTTTAATAAGACATCAGGCTTATATGATGACAAAGGATATTGCTGGATCAATATTTGAATGTGGTGTCGGATCTGGTTTCGGATTTTTTATATGGATACACTTACGTGAATTATTTGAACCATTTAATCATAATAAAAAAGTTATAGGTTTTGATACATTTAAAGGATTTCCTAAAGTTTCCAAGCAGGATTTTTCAAAATTAAATAATAAAGAATTAAAAAAAGGAGGTCTTAATTATGATAACTACGATGATATCAATTATTTTCTAAAAAAAAGAAAAGAAATATTTCCTTTAAAACATATTGGACAATTTGAACTTATTAAAGGTGATGCTACCAAGACAGTAAAAAAATATTTAAAATCAAATCCTCATACATTAATTTCTCTACTTTACTTAGATTTTGATAACTATATTCCAACTTTAGCTACATTAAAAAATACTATGAATAACATGTCTAAAGATAGCATAATTTGTTTTGATGAAACGAGCCATGAATTTTGGCCTGGAGAAGCAATTGCTATTAAAAAGTTCTTCAAAAGTTTAAATAAGGTAAAACTTGAAAAATTTGATGTTGGTGGAAACTCAAGTTTTTACAGGGTAAAATAAAGTTTGTTAAAACTTTAGTAATAAAATTATTTCAATAAAAAAAATTTTATCAATATTGTAATCTAAAAATTTTTTTCAGTGCATAAATCAAGCCAATTGAGCTATTAGTACTGGTCAGCTACATGCGTTACCGCACTTCCACACCCAGCCTATCAACGTGGTGGTCTACCACGGCTCTATAGGAAGAACTAGTTTTGAGGTAAGTTTCCCGCTTAGATGCTTTCAGCAGTTATCTCGTCCGTACTTAGCTACCCGGCACTGCAGCTGGCGCTACAACCGGTCCACCAGTGGTACGTCCATCCCGGTCCTCTCGTACTAGGGACAGCTCCTCTCAATTCTTCTACACGCATAGCAGATAGGGACCGAACTGTCTCACGACGTTCTGAACCCAGCTCACGTACCACTTTAATTGGCGAACAGCCAAACCCTTGGGACCTGCTCCAGCCCCAGGATGTGATGAGCCGACATCGAGGTGCCAAACACTGCCGTCGATATGAGCTCTTGGGCAGTATCAGCCTGTTATCCCCGGCGTACCTTTTATCCGTTGAGCGATGGCCCTTCCACTCAGAACCACCGGATCACTATGACCGACTTTCGTCTCTGCTCGACTTGTCAGTCTCACAGTCAGGCAAGCTTATGCCATTGCACTCTACGAACGATTTCTGACCGTTCTGAGCTTACCTTCGCACGCCTCCGTTACTATTTGGGAGGCGACCGCCCCAGTCAAACTACCCACCATACAATGTCTTGATGCCGGATTACGGCTATCAGTTAGATGCCAAGAAAAACAAAAGAGGTATTTCACTGGTGACTCCACAAAAGCTAACGCCTTTGCTTCAATGTCTCCCTCCTATGCTAAATATGTTTTTCCTAACACCAATGTAAAGTTGCAGTAAAGGTGCACGGGGTCTTTCCGTCTAACTACGCGAACTCCGCATCTTCACGGAGAATTCAATTTCACTGAGTTGATGTTGGAGACAGCGGAGAAATCGTTACGCCATTCATGCAGGTCGGAACTTACCCGACAAGGAATTTCGCTACCTTAGGACCGTTATAGTTACGGCCGCCGTTTACTGGGGCTTCAGAAATGAGCTTGCACCCATCGCATTAACCTTCCAGCACCGGGCAGGCGTCAGACCCTATACATCCACTTACGTGTTAGCAGAGCCCTGTGTTTTTGATAAACAGTCGCTTCTCCCTGGCTTGTGCCACCCTTTAATGGTTGCCCAATAAAAGGTCTTCTTTATCCCGAAGTTACAGAAGCATTTTGCCGAGTTCCTTCAACATCATTCTCTCAAGCGCCTAAATATACTCTATTAATCCACCTGTGTCGGTTTAGGGTACGGTCTTAATGATGGAGCTATTTCCTGGGACTTTTTCACAGCATGTTCAATCCATTAAGAACACACAACTTACAAAATCCGTCACTACCATCAGGTTAAGGAATATTAACCTTATTTCCATCGACTACGGCTTTCGCCCTCGTCTTAGGGGCCGACTAACTCTGCGCGGATTAACCTTGCGCAGAAACCCTTGGATTTTCGGCGAAGAAGTTTTTCACTTCTTTAATCGTTACTCATGTCAGCATTCGCACTTCTGATACCTCCAGGATCCCTCACGGGTATCCCTTTACAGGCTTACAGAACGTTCCGCTACCGCTTATAAAGTTCGAAAACTTTATAAACCCACAGATTCGGTATGTGATTTTAGCCCCGTTACATCTTCGGCGCAGAAACTCTATTAGACCGGTGAGCTGTTACGCTATCTTTAAAGGATGGCTGCTTCTAAGCCAACCTCCCGGCTGTTATGGAATTTCCACATCCTTTCACACTTAATCACAATTTTGGGACCTTATCTGGTGGTCTGGGCTCTTTCCCTCTTGACCATGGACCTTAGCACCCACAGTCTGTCTGTTGAAGAACTACGTTTAGCATTCGGAGTTTTATTAGGTTTGGTAAGAATCTCTTCCCCCTAGCCCATTTAGTGCTCTACCTCTAAACGCATATTTATTCAACGCACTACCTAAATAGTTTTCGCGGAAAACCAGCTATCTACGAATTTGGTTGGCCTTTCACCCCTTACCACAAGTCATCCAAAGACTTTTCAACGTCAACTGGTTCGGTCCTCCAGCAAGTGTTACCTTGCATTCAACCTGCTCATGGTAAGCTCATTCGTTTTCGGGTCTAATTCATAAAACTAATCGCCCTATTAAGACTTGCTTTCGCTACGCCTACACCTAGATGGCTTAAGCTTGCTTTATAAATTAAGTCACTGACCCATTATACAAAAGGTACGCCGTCACTCTAAAAAGAGCTTCGACTGATTGTAGGCATGCGGTTTCAGGTTCTATTTCACTCCCCTAATAGGGGTTCTTTTCACCTTTCCCTCACGGTACTAGTTCACTATCGGTCACTGAAGAGTATTTAGGCTTAGAGGGTGGTCCCCCTATATTCGAGCAGGATTTCACGTGTCCCGCTTTACTCAAGAAATTTGTTAAACATTACTCATACGGGACTATCACCCTCTGTGGTTAGCTTTTCCAAACTATTCAAATTTTTTTAACAAATCTACTGGCCTGTTCCGCTTTCGCTCGCCACTACTAACGGAATCTCAATTGATTTCTTTTCCTCCGGTTACTTAGATGTTTCAGTTCTCCGGGTTGTCTCTTTAAACCTATGTATTCAGTTTAAAGTACCACATAAAGTGGTGGGTTTCCCCATTCGGAAATTTACGGATCAAAACTTGCATACAGCTCCCCGTAACTTATCGCAGTATACCACGTCCTTCATCGGCTTTCAGTGCCAAGGCATCCGCCACACGCCCTTAAACGCTTGATTTATGCACAGAAAAAAATTCTGTGTTGAATCAAATTTTAAAAAAAATATTCATCTATTCGAATATTTATTGATTGTTCAGATCTTAGAACAATCGGATATAGATATTGATAATAATTATAATTTATTTACGAATAAAATAGCTAAGTGTTTCTTGGTGGAGGATAGCGGGATCGAACCGCTGACCTCCTGAATGCAAATCAGGCGCTCTCCCAGCTGAGCTAATCCCCCCAGAAAATTGGTGGGCCGAGAAAGACTCGAACTTTCGACCCCACCCTTATCAAGGGTGTGCTCTAACCAACTGAGCTACCGGCCCCTTTGCTTAAAGGAGAAACACTATTTTAAAAAGAGAAATGAGGACGGTCAACATTAACCTGTTATATTATTTTGATTAAGAAATAATCCTTAATCATCCTTAGAAAGGAGGTAATCCAGCCGCAGGTTCCCCTACGGCTACCTTGTTACGACTTCACCCCAGTCGCTGACTATACCGTAGTCAAGGGTTTAAAACCTTGCCTTAAGGTAGAACCAACTCCCATGGTGTGACGGGCGGTGTGTACAAGACCCGGGAACGTATTCACCGCGGCGCGCTGATCCGCGATTACTAGTAATTCCAGCTTCATGTACTCGAGTTGCAGAGTACAATCCGAACTGAGGCATCTTTTTAGGATTTGCTTGATGTCGCCATCTTGCTTCCTATTGTAAATGCCATTGTAGCACGTGTGTAGCCCAACACGTAAGGGCCATGAGGACTTGACGTCATCCCCACCTTCCTCCAGCTTATCACTGGCAGTTCTTTCAGAGTGCCCAACTAAATGATGGCAACTAAAAGTGAGGGTTGCGCTCGTTGCGGGACTTAACCCAACATCTCACGACACGAGCTGACGACAGCCATGCAGCACCTGTGTTTCGTCCGGCCGAACCGAAAACTCTAATCTCTTAGAGTCGCGACGAACATGTCAAGTGTTGGTAAGGTTCTGCGCGTATCTTCGAATTAAACCACATGCTCCACTACTTGTGCGGGTCCCCGTCAATTCATTTGAGTTTTAACCTTGCGGTCGTACTCCCCAGGCGGTGTGTTTAATGCTTTCGCTGCGACACTGAAAATAAATTTCCAACGTCTAACACACATCGTTTACGGCATGGACTACGAGGGTATCTAATCCTCTTCGCTACCCATGCTTTCGTTCCTCAGTGTCAGTAATGATCCAGAAAGCTGCCTTCGCAATTGGTATTCTTTCTAATATCTACGAATTTCACCTCTACACTAGAAATTCTGCTTTCCTCTATCATACTCTAGCTAAAAAGTTTTGATGGCAGTTCCAGAGTTAAGCTCTGGGATTTCACCACCAACTTTTTTAACCACCTACGAACTCTTTAAGCCCAGTAATTCCGAACTACGCTAGGTCCCTTCGTATTACCGCGGCTGCTGGCACGAAGTTAGCCGGACCTTCTTATTCGGGTACAGTCATTTTCTTCCCCGACGAAAGAGCTTTACAACCCAAAGGCCTTCTTCACTCACGCGGCATCGCTGCATCAGAGTTTCCTCCATTGTGCAATATTCCCTACTGCTGCCTCCCGTAGGAGTTTGGGCCGTGTCTCAGTCCCAATGTGGCTGATCATCCTCTCAGATCAGCTATAGATCAAAGTCTTGGTAGGCCATTACCCCACCAACAAACTAATCAAGTGCAGGCTCATCCTTCGGCGCATAAAGCTTTCTCCGTAAAGACTTATGAGGTATTAGCACAAGTTTCCTCGTGTTATTCCTCACCAAAGGGAAGATACCTACATGTTACTCACCCGTCTGCCACTAAGTATTGCTACTTCGTTCGACTTGCATGTATAAGGCGTGCCGCCAGCGTACGTTCTGAGCCATGATCAAACTCTCAAGTTTAAAAACGGCGCACACTAGCTTCTATACAAATACTAAGAATAATATTTGTATAATGTTGAAGTGTGTACGACAAATTTTGGTAACCTTAACCGTCCACACTTCTCTTCTTAAAATATTAACAATTCAAATAGCTAATTGGGCTACTAAGCCCAATAAATAACATTTTTAATATGTTGAGTGTGACGCTTATA
>CABZRS010000029.1 GCA_902528135.1 uncultured Pelagibacteraceae bacterium
AAAAAATTAAATGTAAATGTAAAATTAATCACAAAAAGTATTAATCTAATAAACAATAAGGATTACTTTGACAGATTTGATCATGAAATTATAATTTTAGAAAATATTAGATTTTATGCTGAAGAAGAGGAAAATGATTTAGAGTTTGCAAAAAACTTAGCAGGTCTTGGGGACATTTATGTTAATGATGCCTTTTCTTGTTCTCATCGATTACATGCATCTATTTATCAGATTACTAAGTTTTTACCTTCCTTTTCTGGTATGCAACTTGATTTAGAGGTAAACGCTCTAAATAAAATTACTATTCAAATAACAAAACCGATAACTTGTATAATCGGAGGATCTAAAATTTCTACTAAAATAAATATTATTAAAAATATAATACCAAAATTTGATAATATTGTAATTGTTGGAGGTATGGCTAACAATTTTATAGAATATTTTGGAAATAACATTGGAAAATCTATTAAAGAAAAAAAATGTAATAAAATAGTTGAAGAAATTATCTCACTTTCTAATATAGAAGGCTGTAAAATACTTTTCCCAGAGGATGTACTTGTATCTAAAAATTTAAATGGATCTTCTCAAAAAAAAGAACTTGATCAAATCCTACCTGACGAAATGATCTTAGATATCGGGCCAAAAACTATTAAAAAAATATCAAGTATTATTGATATAAGTAAAACTATTTTATGGAACGGACCAGCTGGATATTTTGAAAATCCAAATTTTGCTAATGGAAGTATTGAAATAGCAAAAAAAATTATTGAAAATAAAAAAAAGAAAAAAATTTTTTCAGTTGTAGGTGGTGGGGATACAGTTTCATTATTAAATAGCCTTAAAATTGTAAATAATTTTGACTTTGTTTCAACTGCAGGTGGAGCTTTCTTGGAATATCTTGAAGGTAAAAAGCTTCCTGGTATAAGCGCCTTAAATTTAAATGACTGAATTAAACAAAATTGCTTTAAAAATAATATCTAAAGGTAAAGGAATTCTAGCTTCTGATGAAAGCAATGGAACTATGACCAAAAGGCTAGAAGCTGTAAAAAAAATATCAACACCAGAAACCAGACTGGCTTTTAGGGAAATACTTTTTACATCTGAAATGATGAGAGAATGTATTGGTGGTGTAATTTTATATGACGAGACAATTAACCAAATTGCAAGTTCTGGTCAAAAAATTCCTGAACTAATAACTGGTATAGGGTCAATACCAGGAATTAAAGTTGATACGGGTGCAAAGGTTTTATCGAACTCACATGAGGAAACAATTACGGAGGGTTTGGATGGACTTAGAGAAAGGTTAAAAAAGTATTATGAGCTAGGTGCAAGATTTACAAAATGGAGAGGTGTTTATAAGATAAGCAATAAATATCCAAGTCAGCTTGCAATTCATTCTAATGCACATGCATTAGCAAGATATGCAGCTTTAGCTCAAGAATGTGCAATGGTGCCAATAGTTGAGCCAGAAGTACTAATGGATGGAGAACATAATGCAGATGTATGTTTACAAAAAACATCTGATGTAATCAAAAAATGTTTTGATGAACTAATTATTCACAAGGTAGACTTGACAGGTATTATTTTAAAACCAAATATGATTTTATCTGGGAATGACTCAAATTATAAAATTTCTAAAGAGGAGGTTTCAGCTAAAACACTTGAATGTCTTAAAAACTCGGTCCCAAAAGAAGTTCCTGGAATTGCATTTTTATCTGGTGGACAATCAGACATAGAGGCAACAGAAAATTTAAATATAATAAATAAAAATAACAACACTAATTTCATAATGACATACTCTTATGGAAGAGCTCTTCAACAAGCTGCCCTTAGAACTTGGTCAAAAGATATGAAAAATATTAAGGAAACTCAGAATACTTTTAATCATAGAGCAAAGATGTGTTCACTTGCTGCTGAAGGAAAATGGTTTAGAAATCTTGAAAATAATTAGAAAAAAATTCATTTACCTTATTTCCCCGAGTAAAGTAAAAACAAATTTCTATCAACAATTAAACCTGGTTTTAAAAACTGGCAAAGTTAGATTTTTTCAAATGAGGTTTAAAAAGTATTCATCTAAAAAAAAATTTGTAATAGGAACTAAGATAAAAAAAATTTGCAAACGATATAAAGTAAAATTTTTAGTTAATGATGAACCAAGACTTGCAAAAAAATTAAATGCTGATGGTTGTCATTTGGGACAAAATGATATGCCCTTAAAAGAAGCTAAAAGAGTAATTGGTAATAAAATTATAGGTGTGACATGTCATAATTCCATCAAATTAGCTAAAATTGCAATAAAGTCTGAAGCAAGCTATTTGGCCTTTGGAGCTTTTTTTTCATCTAAAACAAAAAAGGCCAAGTTTAAGACTACTACTAAAATTTTAATTGAGGCCAGTAAATTAACCAAATTACCTTTGGTTGCTATTGGAGGCATAAATTCTAACAATTATAAAAATCTGTTATTGAACAAAGCTAATTTTTTAGCTATTTCAGGCTACGTTTGGAATAATAAAAAATATAAACCCCAAGATGCGATAAAAAAACTTGTATGAAAATTAATGCTGGAGAAATCAGGGTAGGAATGCTTCTAGAATATAAAAATGATTTGTGGCAAGTTTTAAAGACACAACACGTAAAGCCTGGCAAAGGTGGGGCATTTGCACAAGTGGAAATGAAAAGTCTTAACAAAAATACTAAACTCAATGAGAGGTTTAGATCAAGTGAAAATGTTGAGAAAGCTTCTTTGGATGAAACGGTATATAATTATTTATATGAGGATGAAGATAATTACTTTTTTATGGAACCAAAAACATTTGAACAAATAGAAATTAAAAAAGATATTATTGGAGAAAAAGGAAAATTATTAAAAGAAAATCTTGAGGTTTCAGTTAGTTTTTATAATGCAAACCCAATATCTGTAGAATTGCCAAATCAGGTATCATGTAAAATTGATACGACAGATGTGGCAATTAAAGGACAAACTGTTTCCTCATCCTACAAACCAGCAATATTAGAAAATGGGATTAAAATACAAGTTCCTCCATTTGTAAATGTGGGAGATGAGATAATTTTGGATACAAGAAACTTTGAATATATAAAAAAAATATAATATCATGAATTCTATTTCCCCTAATTTAAATGTCATGATTAAAGCATGTGAAAAAGCTTCGAAAATTATTATTAGAGACTTTGGTGAAGTTGAAAATTTACAAGTTGCAAAAAAAGGTCCTAGAGACTTTGTCACAAAAACTGATAGAAGAGTTGAAGAAATTCTTGTAGAAGAATTAACTCGTGCAAAAAAAAATTATTCGTTTTTAACAGAAGAAAGCGGCAAGATTGAAAATAATGATAAAAATAAAATTTGGATTATTGATCCTATTGATGGCACAACAAACTTTTTGCATGGTATACCCCACTTTGCAATTTCAATCGCACTACAAATCGATAATGAATTAAATTCAGCTTTAATTCATGATCCAATAAAGAATGAAATTTTCTTTGCTGAAAAAAATAATGGAGCTTATTTTAACAATCATAGAATTAGAGTTTCCAAAAAAAGTGATTTAGAGGAATGTTTATTTTCTTCTGACCAAAGAGGAATAAAAAATATATTTCCAAATTTAAATATTAGATCTTCAGGGTGTGCAGCTCTCGACTTAGCTTATGTTGGATCAGGAAGACTAGATGGTTTTTTTCATAACAAAATAAATTTATGGGATATTGCTGCGGGAATTCTCATAATTCAAGAGGCAGGTGGAACTATAAATGATTTTCGTAAGTATAATAGTGACAGTATAGATATAAGGGCAGCAAGTAACATAATATATCCAAAAATGATGGAAAAATTAGTCAACTTTTAATTGTTTTTGTTTAACTTTTTGTTATAAGACCGCTTATGAAAAAAAACTTACATCCTAACTACCACAAAATAACTGTTGAAATGACAGATGGAAGTCAATTTGAGACTAAATCTACATGGGGGTCAGAAGGTGAAATACTAAAACTTGAAATAGATCCTAAATCACACTCAGCATGGACAGGTGGAAAACAAAAGCTTCTTGACAAAGGAAGAGTAAGTAAATTTAACAAAAAATTTCAAAATTTTAGATCAGAAAATTAATAATGAACGATGCACCATTAATGCCGATGGCTACAGCTGTTTGGCTTGTAGAAAATACATCATTAACTTTTAAACAAATTGCAGATTTTTGTAAACTCCATGAAGTTGAAATACAGGGTATAGCTGATGGTGAAGTAGCTAAAGGTATTGTTGGTTACAACCCAATTATAGCAGGCCAGCTTACAAGAGAGGAAATAAATCTTTCATCTGAGGACCCAAACAGAGAATTATCATTAAAGGTAAATGAGATAGTATTAAAGAATGAGAATAAAAAAATAAAAAAATATATACCTTTATCAAAACGTCAAGATAAACCAGACTCAGCATTATGGCTAATTAAACAACATTCTACACTAAAAGACTCTCAAATAGCAAAGTTAGTTGGTATAACAAAAAACTCTGCAACCGCTATAAGAAATAAAAGTTATTGGAATTTTAATAATTTAAATGCCAAAGATCCTGTAGCTATGGGTCTTTTTAGTCAGAAGGATTTGGTAGATGCTTTAGATAAAGCTGAAAGAAGAATTAAAAGAGAAAAAAAAGAAAAAGAGAAATCACAAATAATTAAATGAAATCAATCGAAACTCATAGACAAATAATTGATAAAGTGATAACAATTTCGCTTTTTGGGGGTAGTTATTAAAATAGAGGTTAAAGACAATAATATAGAACAAGCTTTGAGAGTTTTAAAAAGAAAACTTCAGAGAGATGGATTTTTTAAAATTATAAAACTTAAAAATACTTATGAAAAGCCATCAGAAAAAAAAAAGAGAATTCTTCAAGAAAATATTAAAAGAGTTAAAAAACTTAATAAGCTTAAAAATAGAATTTAAATACCGCGGGGTGGAGCAGCCTGGTAGCTCGCAAGGCTCATAACCTTGAGGTCGGCGGTTCAAATCCGTCCCCCGCAACCAATTACCTAAAAAAAATATAATTAAAGAAACTATTTGTAAGATTAGTTTTTTTTAAAATTTTAAAGTTATTATCTCTCATAATTTTGTGAACTTGATCATACTGTGGTTTATGATTTTCATTCAATTCTATAAGAATACTTTTAATACTTATATTTGATAAACATTTTTTTGCACCCTCTAAAATGTTATGTTCAAAGCCATCTACGTCAATCTTTATATAGTTTGGAGCTTTTAAAACATCATCCTCAATAAGTTGATCAATTGTAGTTCCAAATATTTTATATATATTTTCTGGATTAAATTCTTTCCCATATTGATCAATACTTTCTCCAAAACTATTATGTGCGGATCCCTCTACTATGCTCGACTCATTCATATTCAAAAAAGTATTTTTGAGATTATTTAAAGCGCACGGATAAACTTTAATTAAATTTTCTAAGTTGTTTTTTGAAATATTTTTAGTAAGAATTCTTGTATTGTTCGTAGATGGCTCAAAACTTACAGTCTCCAGATTGCCTACACATATAGAAGCATAAATTGAATAAAGCCCTATATTTGCACCTATATCCCAAAAAATACTCTGTTTTTCAAAATTGTTTATCCATTCAAGGGTATCTGGTTCTTTTGAGTACAAAGTTTCAATTCTCCATTTAATCAACTGATTAGGTGCATAAAAATAAATTTTTTTCTTTGATATTTCCATTTCTATATAATTTTCTTTTTTTTTTAGAAGTTTTCTAATTCTTAAAATCAAATCAATTTTAAATATTTTAAGAATAATTTTATTGAAATATTTTATACATATTTTTAAATAACTTTTTATTTTTTTCATAATATAAGCAAAACTTCAAATTCTTTAGATTTTAAATTTAGAATCATTTGAATCTTTTAAAAAACCTTTTACAGTATCTATAGTAAGTGAATTGTAAGACTTACCAAATTTTTGAATTTTACTAATTATATTTGGGGGTATCGTAATTATATGACAATTTAATCTCTTCGCTTGAATTAAATTATAAGGTTCTCTTGTACTAGCCCATAATATTTGGACATTTTTAAATGTTTTGGCAAATTTTATACTCTTTTTAAATTGTGGTAACGGATCCTTTCCAGCATCAGCCATTCTGCCTGCAAATATAGAAACAATTACATTTGTTTTTTTATTAATATTTTTTAAAATTTTTTTTGTCTGATTATAATTATAAACTGCCGTTACATTTAATTTTATATTATTTTTGTTTAATTTCTTTATTGCATTCCCCATAAACTTTCCTTTGGAATTTACAAAAGGCACTTTTACATAAACATTCTTTCCCCACTTGCTTATTTCTAATCCTTGTTTGATCATCTCGATCTCCTCATCGGCAAACACTTCTACTGAAACTGGTTTATTTGTAACTTTAAGAATCTTTTTACAATAATTTTTATAATTTATGGCTCCTGCTTTTCTTAATAAACTTGGATTAGTCGTAAAACCCTTGACGATTTTAATTTTATCAAATTTTTTAATCAACTTTAAATCTGCAATGTCACAAAATATCTTTGTCAACTTATAAACTTTTAACTATTTCCTCGGTCATTTTTTTTGCATCTGCAAATAGCATTAACGTGTTATCTCTGTAAAATAAGTCATTATCAATTCCTGCATAACCTGGAGATAAACTTCTTTTAACAAAAAGAACTGATTTACTTTTTTCAACATCAAGAACTGGCATTCCATAAATAGGACTTTGAGGATCTGACTTTGCAATTGGATTTGTTACGTCGTTTGCTCCTATTACGTAAGCTACATCACAATTAGCGAAATCATTATTAATTTCCTCTAATTCAAAAACTTCATCGTAAGGTACATTGGCTTCTGCTAATAAAACATTCATATGCCCTGGCATTCTTCCTGCCACTGGATGGATTGCATATGAGACTTTTACTCCGTTTTTTTTCAAAGAATCAACCATCTCCCTTAAAGCATGTTGTGCTTGTGCTACAGCCATTCCGTATCCTGGAACAATGATCACTGAAGACGCATTTTTCATAAGAAAAGCTGCATCATCTGCGTTGCCATTTTTAACAGGTTTTTGTTCTTTATCTTTTGAACTGATGGCTTGATCAGTTGCACCCCATCCTCCTAAAATTACGTTGAAGAAAGATCGATTCATCCCTTTACACATAATATATGATAGAATAGCACCTGATGAACCAACTAGGGCGCCGGTAATTATTAAAGCTGTATTTTCTAAAGTAAATCCTATTCCTGCTGCTGCCCATCCTGAATATGAATTCAACATTGAAATAACAACTGGCATATCCGCTCCACCAATTGGTATAATTA
>CABZRS010000030.1 GCA_902528135.1 uncultured Pelagibacteraceae bacterium
AGATATTGGAGAGGTCCGGTATGGATTAATTGTAATTGGATAATATATCAAGGGTTAAAAAATAAGAATATTAAATTTGCTAAACAAATAAAAAGAAAAACTATTAATTTAGTTAAGCAAAAAGGGTTTAATGAATACTTTAGCTGTAAAACTGGTAAAGGATTTGGTGCAACAAATTTTTCTTGGACCGCCGCATTATTTTTAGACTTAATACTTGAAAACAAAAATGACTAATTACAATTGGAATTATCCAACAACTGTTTGGGTAGGCAAAGATAGAGCTAAGGATCTAGAAAAGGCTTGTGGTGTGGTTAAAACTTTAAATCCATTACTAGTAACAGATAAAGACTTAATTAACTTAGAATTTTTAAAAGATTTAATAAATGATTTAGAAAAGAAATTTAAATTATGCATTTTTTCAAATTTTTCAGGAAACCCTACTGGCGAGAATGTTGATGAAGGCGTTGAAGTATTCAAGAATAATAGTTGTGACAGTGTAATAGCTATTGGAGGTGGAAGTGCATTAGACGTAGGTAAAGCTATTGCTTTTATGTCTGGTCAATCTAGACCTATTTGGGATTTTGAGGATATTGGTGATTATTGGAAAAGGGCAGATGAAAAAAATATCTCTCCAATAATTGCAGTTCCAACAACTGCTGGAACTGGTTCTGAAACTGGTAGAGCATCAGCAATAATTAATTCAAAAACTGGAATAAAAAAAATTATTTTCCACCCAAAATTTTTACCATCTATTGTCATATTGGACCCGGTTCTTACTAAAAATCTTTCTCCCCGATTAACAGGAGCGACAGGAATGGATGCATTAGCTCATAATTTAGAGGCATTTTGTGCTCCTGGCTTTCACCCAATGGCTGATGGAATAGCTATTGAGGGAATGAGGTTGATAAAAAAATCGCTTTTGAAAGCTGTTAAAGATGGAAGTGATTTAGATGCTAGATCAGATTTGTTAGCTGCAGCAAGTATGGGATCTACTGCATTTCAAAAAGGGTTAGGAGCCATTCATTCACTTAGCCATCCACTTAATGCTCAATTTAATCTTCATCACGGATTATCTAATGCAATATTTATGCCTTATGTTTTAACTTTTAATAAAGAAAATATTGAGGAAAGAATTGTTTCTATATGTGATTACCTTAACTTAAGTAAAAGTTTTGATGCTTTTCTTGAATGGATACTAAAACTAAGAAAAGAATTAAATATCCCACATAGACTATCAGACTTAATAGAACCAAAAAAAATGAACTTAGATGATTTATCAAAGATGGCTCTTGATGATCCATCAACATCTTCAAATCCAAAAAAATTGACTATAAATGATATGAAAGCTATGTATGAGCATAGTATTTCAGGAGATTTATTTTAATGAAAAAAATACTAATAGTTGAGGGAAATTTAAGAGAGGAAAATCAGAGTTTTACTGATGGTGGAATTAAAACACATACAGAAAGTCTTAGAGATAGTATAGCCTATTTTACTGATACAATTGAAATAGATGTTGTAAATCCCTCATCTGACAAAAATATTTCTGAAAAAGTAACTGATCTCGATAAATATGATGGACTAATATGGGGTGGGAGTAGTCTAAATATTTATAATGATACCATCGAAATAAGAAGACAGATCGAATTTATGAGAGAGTGTCAAAAAAAAATTAAAAAAATATTAGCTATTTGCTGGGGACTCCAGGTTGCTGTTACTGTAGCAGGAGGGCAAGTAAAAAGATGTACAAACGGATCCCATAGAGGCATAGCGCTTAATATTGAAATAAATAATGATGGATTAAAACATCCAATATATAAAAATAAAGATAAAATTTTTAATACGCCCGCTTTTAATTTTGATGAAGTTGCAACATTGCCAAAAAATTCAAAATTGCTAGCCTCAAATCCTATAAATAAAGTTATGGGAGTAAATTTTCAGTCTGCAGTAAGTGATATATGGGGTATTCAATATCATCCTGAAATAACTTACGATAAAATGATAAGCCTTATACATTTTAGAAAAGAACGTCTTTTAAACAATAATGCTTTTGTTGATGAGCAAGAGATAAATAATCATGTAGGAATGATTGCGGAAGAAAATAAGATTACAAATAAAGATCATAGAATGCGTGAACTTGAAAACTGGCTTAATTATCTTTTAAAATAGCCCCTCTGTTTCACCTTTTTTATTAATACGAATTGAGTCCGCAGCTGGCACTTTTGGTAATCCTGGCATTGTCATTATTGCACCGCAAACAACAACGATAAATTCTGCTCCTGATGATAGTCTTACTTCTCTTATTGGTAATACATGACCTGAAGGTGCTCCCTTTAGATTTGGGTCAGTGGAAAAACTATATTGAGTTTTTGCAATACAAATTGGTAATGATTGGTAACCTCTTTCTTCAAAAGCTTTTAATTGGTCTCTTATTTTAGTATCTGCAACTACTTCGCTTGCTCTATAAAGTTCCTTGGCAATTGTTTCTATTTTTTTAAATAATGAAGTTTTATCATCATATAAAAATTTAAAATCACTATCTTTTTCACAAAGTTCAACTACATCATTTGCTAAATTAGTTGCACCTTCGCCACCTTTTTCCCAATGCTTTGATATAGAAGCTTTAATATCCTTTTGTTCACAAAACTGGCTAACTTCGTCAATTTCTTTGTCAGTATCTAAAACAAAGTGGTTTATAGCTACTGTTACAGGTAAACCAAATTTTTGAATATTTTCTATATGTCTTTCTAAGTTAACCAATCCTTTTTTAACTGCATCTACATTTTCATTTTTTAATTCATCTTTTTTAACTCCTCCATGCATTTTCAAAGCTCTTATAGTTGCAACAATCACAACACAACTTGGTTTTAATCCTGATTTTCTACATTTAATATCTAAGAATTTTTCTGCTCCTAGGTCAGCTCCAAACCCTGCTTCTGTTACGACATAATCTGAGAGTTTTAATGCTGTCTTAGTTGCTAAAACAGAATTACATCCATGAGCAATATTTGCAAATGGTCCACCATGAATTATAGCAGGATTGTTTTCCAAGGTTTGAGTAACATTTGGTCTAATAGCGTCTTTTAACAATACAGTCATTGGACCCTGCGCGTTTAAATCTTTTGCATATATTGGTTTTTTGTCTCTAGTATAAGCAATAGTAATATTACCAATTCTATTTTCAAGATCATGCAAATCATTTGATAAACAAAAGATTGCCATTATTTCTGACGCAACAGTAATATCAAAACCATCTTCTCTTGGAAATCCATTCGCAACACCACCAAGATTAATATTTATAGATCTTAAAGCTCTATCATTCATGTCTAGAACTCTTTTCCAAACTATTCTTCTGACATCTATATTTAGTTTATTTCCCCAATATATGTGGTTATCTATTAATGCAGATAAAAGATTATGTGCAGATGTAATTGCATGAAAGTCTCCTGTGAAATGAAGATTTATTTGCTCCATAGGAACTACTTGAGCATAACCACCACCAGCAGCTCCACCTTTCATTCCAAAAGAAGGACCAAGACTTGGTTCTCTTAAACAAACAATAGATTTTTTACCTATTTTGTTTAATCCATCTGACAATCCTACAGAAGTTGTTGTCTTTCCTTCCCCTGCCGGAGTAGGTGTAATTGCTGTTACTAGTATTAATTTTCCATCTTTTTTTTCTTTAAATTTTTCTAAGTATTCAAGTTTGATTTTGGCTATATATCTGCTTATTGGACTATATGCCTCAGTTTTGTCGGGTACTCCCACTCCATCCAAAATTTCTTGGATAGGTTTCAATTTTGCATCTCTAGCTATTTCAATATCTGATTTTGACATTTAGTTTAAAATTTATAATTGTTTAATGTGCAAAATGTCTATACTTTTTTGGTTTGATTTTAAACATCTAAAAAATATATATATAAAAAATAAGAAAAAATTTATGTTTAATTGGATAAAATTATAAAATGCAAAAATACTCAGTTTTTAGCCTCATTAAAAATGCATTCTCAGATCATCAGAATTGGGAAGTAGCATGGAAAGATCCAACTCCTAAAAAAGAATATGATGTGATTATCATAGGTGGCGGGGGTCATGGTTTAGCAACTGCATACTACTTAGCTAAGGAGCACAATATTACAAATGTAGCTATCATTGAAAAAGGCTGGATAGGTGGAGGTAATGTTGGAAGGAACACTACAATAATTAGATCAAACTATATGCATGATGACAATGCTTTGTTCAGTGAATTTGGCATGGATTTGTGGAGAAAGATGAGTCAGGATTTGAATTACAATGTAATGTTTTCTCCAAGAGGAATAATTAATCTTGCCCATTCAGATGCACAAATGAATGCGTACTCTAGAAGAGGAAATTCAATGCGATTAAATGGAATTGATGCAGTTTTATTAAATAGGGAAGAGGTTCAAAAAAGAATTCCAATGGCAGATTTTTCTGACAATGTGCGATTTCCAATTTTTGGAGGCTTGATGCAACCAAGTGCTGGGACTGCTAGACACGATGCTGTTGCTTGGGGATATGCAAGACAAGCAGACTCAATGGGTGTTGACATAATTCAGTACTTTGCAAATTGAAGGTATTTAATAATTTAAGAAGATCTTTATTCGCTCGTAAAAATATAGAGTTAAAACCAACATCAACTACATTGAATAAAGATGCTTTATAAAGTTTTTTTGGATTATAATTATTTTTTCTCAAATGATTTTTGATAGTTACGTATCTATCGTAATCAATATCTAATGGTCTATATTCAGGATTAATAACTTTGTTATCTCCCCTTTTGTATTTAAGGTTTTTTGGGACTTTTACTTTGCTCATAGGATCATCCCATAATGGCGAATTATCATAGCCACTCTCCCAGGGGTGTAAAATTGAGACTAATCCTGAATTATTTGGATCCCTAAATTTAATAAACCATTTATGATATTTTAATATTCCCTTAACTATTTTTTTAAATTCAGTTTTATCTTTATTATTAATTCTTTTTTTATCTAAAATTAGTTTTAAAATTATTGCAAGAATTGGTGGTTGAGTAATGCCAGATGAATGTATTTTATTTCCACAAGCCCAAACAGAATGGTTTGGATAATAATTAGTATTTAAATCGTGAAATAGTATATGAGGTATCATTCCATCTTTCCATTGACCTCTTATAAGCGTCTTTATTTCATCTAAAGCATATTTAAGTTTAAAATGAGAATATCCTAAAGCAATGAAACCTGAGTCCCAATTCCATTGTGCTGGGTACAATTTGTTATTGGTTGGTAATGTATATCCTTTTTTTTTATTCCCTAATAAAACTTTCTTAGCTGATTTGATAAAATCTTCCATTAGCCCTTTACACTTCCTGCAGTAAGACCACTGACTAAATATTTTTCAAAGTATACAAAAATTAACAAAACAGGTATTGTAACAACTACTGACCCAGCCATCAAATATTGTCTTGGAGTTTCAGCGTCACCACTAAGATATTGTATTGCTCTTGACAATGTAAATGAGTTTGGATTGTCTAAGAACATAAGAGAAAATAAAAACTCATTCCACGCAATCATAAAGACATATAAAGCAACTGATGAGATTGCAGGTATACTTAAAGGCAAAATTATTTTTATAATTATGCCAAACCAATTTAATTTATCCATAATTGCTGCTTCTTCTAGTTCTTTGGGAATGCTTCTAAAGTAACCTTGTAACATATAAATTGCAACTGGCAAAGTAGTTGCTGTGTAAACAATTAATAAACCGCCTACTGAGTTCCTTAATCCTAGTTGACTAAAAACAGTATATAAAGGAATAACCAATACAATAGCAGGAAACATATAAATAATTAAAATTGAAGTCGACAGAAAGTTTTTTCCAAAGAAATTTAACCTTGCTACAGCATAAGCAGCTGGGATTGCAAATAGTAAAGTAACTATCACTGTACCGACCGAAACAAATGTACTTATTAGTATGTATCTACCAAATTTGTAAGTATCAAATATCACAAAGTATGACTTAAATAATGCCTTAAAGTCTTGGTTAAAATTAATACTAAAATCTAAAGGATTAATTAGTAAAGCAGCTTGGGTTTTAAAACTTGTTATCAACATCATGTAAAATGGAAATAAAATGACAAATGAAAATAAAACAATTCCAAAAAGAGTTAAAAAATCAAACACCACTATTTGAGATGAATGCTCGGTCGCTAAGTATTTTTGATTATACTTGTTAATTTTTAATGAAAAGAATATCAGAATTCCAAATATTCCAATATTATACCAAATTGGCATTAACTGAACGATATACCCATCAATAAAAGTAAATATAAGGGCAAAAAAAGTTGATTTTATTATATAATTTAACTTGTCCCCTATAAGTGTATTTAAAAGACTTATAGCGATACCTAAAGTAATAATTATTGCAAAATTGAAATTTTTTAACTCAATTCCTTGTAGCGTAACTAAAATTTTCCAAATAGAAACCAGAGAAAATAAAAATATCGAAGAAATTAATGCGTAGTATATTAAACTTTTAGTTTTCATCGACCCTCTTACCTATTAATTTAAAGTAAACGAACATAAATATTAGCAGCAAAGCAACTATTACAATTGATACTGCTGATCCCATACCAATATCGGAAATAGTAAATCCTTGCTCATAAACATTTATTGGTAAAGTTCTAGTTCCAGATGCACCTCCTGTTAATAAAAAAATATCCTCAAATTTATTAAAGTTCCAAATAAACCTAATCATAAAGAGAATGGATATAACGGCTGTTATTTGAGGAAGAGTGATATTAATAAATTTTTGTAAAGGACCAGCACCATCCACTTCAGCTGCCTCATATAATTCTTTAGGTACTGCTTGCAGTCGAGCTAATATAAATAAGAATGCTAAAGGAAAGTATCTCCAAATTTCAAAAATAATAACAGTTGTTAATGCTAATCGTAATTTAAGATCAAAACCAAAAAAATTTATTGTTAAATATTTTTGTCCTAGTAAATTAAGAGGTTCCTGGATGACTTGAAAATTTATCAGAAGATTATTTAAAGTTCCACTATAAGGATCTAATAATAACTCCCAAGTATAAGC
>CABZRS010000031.1 GCA_902528135.1 uncultured Pelagibacteraceae bacterium
TTGGCACCCAATTTAGATTTTTACGAGCTTTTGAATAATCACCCTTTAAAAAATTTACTTCACCTGGTCGAAAATAATGTTTATCAATTTTAATAATTATTTTATTTGTATTAGTATCAATAGCAATTTCTTTTAATCCTTTGAATTTCCATTTTAAATTTATTTTCAATTTTTTTGCAGTAATATTTATAAAGTTTTTAACACTTATTTCTTGATTTGTTGCAATTACCCAATCATCCGGATTCTTATGCTGCATTATTTTCCACATTGACTCAACATAGTCAGAGGCATGTCCCCAATCTCTGATAGCATATAAATTTCCTAATTTTAAAATTGATTGTTGTTTTTTTTTGATTCTTACCAATCCCTGTATAATCTTTTTTGTAACAAAAGTTGGTCCTCTTCTAGGTGACTCATGATTAAATAAAATTCCATTTGTTGCAAATATTCCATATGCTTCTCTATAAAATACAGTAGTGTGATATGCAAAAACTTTTGATACACCATAAATTGACATTGGATGAAATTTTGTATTTTCATTCTGCGTCATTCTTGATTTTTGTTTCCCAAACATTTCGGAACTTGATGCTTGGTAAAATTTTGTTTTAAGTAATCTCAAGGATTTTATTGCTTCTAAGATCCTTAAGCATCCTATTGCAGTTGAATTGGCAGTATACTCTGGAATATCAAAGGACACTCTAACATGACTTTGTGCTGACAAATTATAAATTTCATTTGGTTTAATTGTATTAATTAAATTATATATACTACTACTATCTGTTACATCTCCATAGTGTATAAACAACTTCTTATTTTTAAGCCTTATATTATCGAACAAATGATCAATTCTTTGTGTATTTTCACTGGATGATCTTCTTTTTACACCATGTATAATATAATTTTTTTTTAATAAAAACTCTGTAAGATAAGAACCATCTTGTCCAGTTATTCCAAATATTAAAGCTTTTTTTCTTTTTTTAATCATTATTATTTACTCCACAAATATTTTTTTTTATTAGAAAATTCAAATGTTTTATTAATCATAAAATCAGAGACCAAAGAAGAATTGAAATATTTATGATACTTATCTCTACCTTTTTTTGCTATTTGTTTTCTCGACTTATCATCTTTTGAATATTTTTTTAATTTTTCGATAAGATCATCATTATTTTTATAAAATATCATTTCATTTTTCGAAAAAAAATTTTGATACTTGGTATCTTGGTGAATAAATGTTAAAAGGCCATTTCCTATTAATTGAACAATTCTGTCGCTACTATAATATTTAATAGGTTTCCCTCTACTTAAATTTATACCCATTTTTGAATTAGATATAGCGCTTAAAAATTGTTCACCCCAAACAGGCTGAGTATTTTCAATACCATATAAGTCAAATCTTAATTCTGGGGTTTTGTCTTTTAGATTAATTATAAATTTTTCTCTTTCATCAAACTTACCCTTTTTTAGTACACCTCTATGAACTCCATGGCTCATTGCAAAAAATAAATCAAAATAGCAATTATTTTCATAATTTTTTAATATTTCAAAGGAAGAGTCACACGGGTTTGGAATAAAATAACTATTTTTAATTTTGAAGTCCAAACTTTGTGGGTCCGTAGTTAAAAAAGTAGCATCTATTATGTCTATATTGTTAAGAATTCGATCTTTATTCTTATCATGATCAGGACCCTTTTTACTAAGTGGATCTAAAAACCATTGAAAAATTTTTAAATTTTTATTTCTTGATTTTAATTCATAAAGAATATCGTTGCCAACTTTATCAGCATGTCCCAAAACTATTATATCTGGATTAAAATAGTCAAAATTATTTAAAATATGTTTTTCCAGAGATCTAGATCCCGAAGGATCATTAAATGACTTTGAAAAATAAGTTATATCTCTATCACTTATATTTAAAACATTATGACCCAATCTTACAAAACCATTATTAATTCTTTTACCTGTGTTGTAATGAAGTCTTCCAAAATGTCTTTGGTTAAAGTTAGTTATATGAATAATTTTTAAATTTTTATCATTATATTTTAAAAAATTTATTTTTTTATTTAAATTAGTTCTGTAATGATCAATTTTTGAAGATATAAATTGATGGGATAGGTAGAAGTTGTTGTAATTTAACTTTTGTAATTTTTTGAAGTATCTCTCATTTTTAATTAGATTTTCAATTACATTAAATAGAACTTTTTCATCAAGATTTTTTAGTAGAATTCCATTTGTAACGGTTTCTGACAAGCCTCCCCTATCACTTACTACAGGAACGCAGCCATTTGCAGAAGCTTCTATACCGCCTCTACCTAATGGTTCCTCCCACTTGGAACATGTAACTGAAATTTTCGATAATTTATAATAATTTATTACATCTTCGTGTCTTTTAAATCCCTTAATAATAAATCTATCATGATTGAAAGTTATTTTTTCACGGGGTTCATCACCTATAACTATAGCGTACCAATTTTTATATTTGTTTAATATTTTTATTAAGGTTTTTCCAAACAAATCATAACCTTTTGCTGAATTTAGTCTTCCGACAAAAATTATGTAATTTCTTTTTTTTGAAAAATTAATTAAGTTTTTTTTAGCTGAGTGTGGAATGATATAAAATTTATTGATGAATTTATTCTCATTTATATCTTTAAAAAATTGTTTCTTTAGCCATCCACTAATAAATATTATATGTATGCAATTTTCTAGAATATACAATCTTTCTTTTAACGTCTCAGAACCTTTCATTTTGAGTGGATCATTATGAAAATATAAAACAAAATTTGAATTTAAATTTTCTTCTAAAATATATTTTAAATAAATTGGTCTATTATGTATTTCAATAATATCAGATTTTTTTACTCTACTTAATTTTGTAAAATTTTTAACATAGTAATAATTTTTACTTATAAATCTTCTATCAGAAGATTTTAAATTTATATAATTTTTAAATCTCTTTTTAAAGTTTGTATTTCCATATACTTTAATATCATTTTTAAATTTTGAGATTGAGGTTGACTCTTTCACAAATAATGAAACTGCACCTGCATATGAAGGTGAATAATCTTCTTTATAAGGTAGTAATATCGAAATTTTCATTTTTAATAAATTCTTTTTTAATTTTTGATCTTAATAAATAATCTTTTTTTAATTTATACTCTTCTTTCATGGCTTTAGACTTTGAAGTATAAGATTTCTTGTAAATTACAAACCATTTATTTCCCTTTGTAAATTTAGCTCCTTTTGAACTATTATGTAGAAAAATCCTTTTATTTATGTCTTTAGTATACCCTACGTAGCTTATATATTTATCGCGAGTTTTAGACATTATTAAATAAACATGAAATCTCATTTAATTTTTATAAAGAAGAAATTATAGTAATATAATTTATATTTAAAAAATTATCAAAAGATTAAATTATGTTTCCAAGAAAAGTAAATAAGCAAAATAAATTAAAAAGACTTATTCTAAAACTGTTAAATGTTTATGCATATGATAGACAAACATTAAAGAACATTAACCCGGATAATAATAACAATCAAAAAAATTACATAGAATTTAATGACAAATCTTTTAATTTTTCATCAGGCTATTTAAATTTAACAAGAAAAATTAATAAACTAGACATTTATTTTAGGTATTCTCCTGATAATAATTTATGGAATTCAACTAAAAGATGGAAAAGAATAATTCCAGATATTGATAAGAAAACTTTAATATTAGTCTCTATTTTAAGTTTAAAAAATTCATTAATTGAATTTTTAAAAATTAATAATCTGGATGTAAACCTACATTTAATTGCAGATAATTCAAATGATGATTTTGACAATAGAATTTATAAAATTATTTCTGATAACAGGATCAAAATAATTAATCACAAAAGTAAAATTAAAGGAAATAGAGGGTCTTATCTAGAGTGCTGTGACCAAGCTGATTCTGCTGAAGACTTAATATTTTTTGTTGAGGATGATTATCTTTTTGAAATAAATTGTATTGATGAAATTATAAGTACCTATTCCAAAATATCATCATTATTTAAAAAAGATATTATTATCTGTCCAAGTGACTATCCTTTTTATTATGACTCATTATATAATACATCTCTATTTGTAGGTAAAAATAATAAATGGAGAAATGTAAGGGAAACTTTGTTAACAATTTTATTTTCAAAAAATATTTTAAAAAAATACAGAAATAATATTCGTAAAGTTGGAGAAGAAATCAATGAACCTTTTGAAAAACCATTACATGATATTTACGAAAAAGAAATTTGTTTATCACCCATTAACTCCTTGAGTTATCACATTTCTAGATCAGTTCCATCTACAACAGAAAATTGGACAGAAATCTGGAATCTGACTTATGAACAATTAAAAAAATTCTAATTAACCAGCAATTACGGCAAGCAATAGCAATGCCACTATGTTTGTTATTTTAATCATTGGATTTACAGCTGGACCAGCAGTATCTTTATACGGATCGCCAACTGTATCACCTGTTACAGCTGCTTTATGAGCTTCAGATCCTTTGCCTCCAAATTTTCCATCTTCTATATATTTTTTAGCATTATCCCAAGCTCCGCCACCAGCTGTCATAGAAACAGCTACAAAAAGACCAGTTATGATAACACCTAGAAGCATAGCTCCTAAAGAAGATAGAGCTGCTACTTGTCCACCTATAAAATAAATAATAATATATAAAACAATAGGAGATAGAATTGGCAATAATGAAGGAATAACCATTTCTTTTATCGCTGCTTTTGTCAATAGATCTACCAGTTTTCCGTAGTCAGGTTTTGCTTTCTTCTTCATTATACCCGGAATTTTTTTAAATTGTCTTCTAACTTCAATAACAACTTCGCCACCTGCTCTACCTACTGCTTGCATTCCCATGGAACCAAATAAATATGGAAGCATCCCACCTATAAGTAATCCAACAACTACATATGGATTAGACAAGTCAAATGTAACAGCTATGCCCTCTAAATTTGAACCAGCAACTTTAGAAAAATGTTTAATGTCCTCTGTGTAAGCTGCGAAAAGAACTAATGCACCAAGTCCAGCAGAGCCTATCGCATAACCTTTTGTTACAGCCTTTGTTGTATTACCAACTGCATCAAGAGCATCAGTCGTTTTACGAACATTTTTTGGAAGATTGGACATCTCTGCTATACCACCAGCATTATCTGTAACAGGCCCATAAGCATCTAAAGCTACAACCATTCCTGCTAACGCAAGCATAGTAGTTACTGCTATAGCAATCCCATAAAGACCTGCAATATGATTAGTCCATAAAATTCCACCGACAATTATCAACGCCGGAACAGCAGTTGCTTCCATAGAAACTGCTAAACCTTGAATTACGTTTGTACCATGTCCTGTAGTTGATGATTTGGCTACACTTTTTACAGGTCTATAATCAGTTCCTGTATAATATTCTGTTATCCAAATTATTAAACCTGTGATTATTAAACCTATAATTCCACAAAAATAAAGATTTAAACCATTAAATGATTTTCCATTTGCTACGTATTCAGTGGTAAAACCTATAACATGTTTTGTAATTGGAAATAATATAACTAAAGAACTAATTGCCGTTATTACAAAACCTTTATACATCGCTTTCATTATATTTTTATCACTGCCAAGAGTAACAAAAAAAGTTCCAAGAATAGATGTTAATATGCAAGCTCCACCAATAGCCAAGGGATAGATCATCATATTTAAATCATTCACGAAGAAAATAGATGAAAGGACCATTGTAGCAACAATAGTTACAGCATAGGTTTCAAAAAGATCAGCCGCCATACCTGCACAATCTCCAACATTATCACCAACGTTGTCTGCAATAACTGCAGGATTTCTTGGATCGTCTTCTGGAATACCGGCTTCAACTTTCCCAACTAAATCAGCACCTACATCAGCACCTTTTGTAAAAATACCACCACCCAGTCTTGCAAAAATAGAAATCAGTGATGCACCAAAACCTAAGGCAACTAGTGCATTAACAATTTCTCTCTCTTCAATTCCAGCTTTTACTAAAAAATAATAATATACTGCAATTGATAGTAATGCTAAACCAGCAACCAACATTCCAGTTACTGCACCTGATTTAAATGCTATTGATAACCCTTTTGCTAAACTTTTTCTTGAGGCTTCAGCTGTTCTTACATTGGCCTGTACAGAAACAAGCATTCCAACATAACCTGCAATTCCAGATAAAGTAGCACCAACTAAGTAACCTAAGCCAACTAATGGACTAAATAAAATTGTTATAATTATAAGAACTACTACACCAACTATTGCAATTGTTTTATACTGTCTATTTAAATATGCTCTTGCTCCTTCTTGAATTGCAGATGCAATTTCTAACATTTTAGCATTACCTGAGCTTGAATTTAAAATATTTCTACCTGTTATAAAACCATAAACGATGGATAATATTCCAGCCGCTATAATATAATACATTATTGTTTCTGTTGATGTGTTCATTGATTTCCTTGTTAATTAAAGTTATGAAAAATATGTAATACAAAATATGATATAAAACGCAATATTTAACTTTTTTAAAAATTGTGGTGATATCCCTCATTATTCGCATGTTTTAATCTATTATCACCATCAACAATAACATTATTTTTT
>CABZRS010000032.1 GCA_902528135.1 uncultured Pelagibacteraceae bacterium
TCTGATAATGTTACCTCATCACTTGAAGAGCCATCTAGTTTTTTTGCTACTTCATCAAACATTCCTGCGTACCATGATTTAGGTTTTTCAACTTTAGATAATACCTCATCTATTTGACTTTGTGTAATAGGAGCTCTTGGTAAAAATACCCACTTATCGTCAGCTGGATTATAAGGTTTATCTGGAGATGCTCCCGATTCTACTGTCAGTCCATCAAAACAGAATTTTAGTCTACTGGTATCATTTGCTGCACCAAGGGTGATTGAACTAGTTACCAATGTTCCATCTTCCATTTCAATTGATAAAGATGCACAGTCTTCGACCTCAATATCATTTACTCTTGTAGTTAATTTTGCAAATACATTTGAAACTGGGCCTAGTATCATGCTCACCAAGTCATGAATATGTATAGCATGACTTAATATTGCCCCACCTTGTTCACCATCCCAGGTACCTCGCCAAGGTTTTGAATAATAATCTTTTCCTCTGTTCCAATGAGTTTCTAATGAGGCGATTAAAGGTTTTCCAGGAAGTCCTGACTTTATCAGTGCCTTAAATTTAGAAAATCCTAATCCATACCTATATTGGAATACAGGAAAGATTATCTTTCCAGTTTCTTTACTAATATTTTCTAACTCATCAATTTCTTTAAGACTTGAAACCAATGGTTTTTCACAAATTACATGCTTTCCAGCTTCAAGAGACTTTTTACACGCAGAAAAATGTAAATGAGGAGGGAGACAAATATCAATTATATCTATTTCCTTTACTTTTAATACATCATCAAAGTTTAATGACATTTTAGTATCATTATTTGACGCCAATATTTTATCTATTGCATCTCTTGTTAAACCACACAATGTATGAACACTAAATCGGTCAGATACTTTTTGAAAATCTTCAAAATGTTTAGCTCCTATATTAGTTCCTACTATTGCTACCTGATATTTTTTCATTTTTTTTCTGCTAATTCTTGAGCTGTAATTGCTAGTTCCATTGATAAGTAAGTAAGTTCTTGCGAACAAGCAGTATCAGTTCTATTCAAAACATCTTGAATTAAATTAGCAAAGTAGGGAAGCTTTACTTTTGAACAGTCAATATGTTTAACCTCGTCATTATTTGCTAAAAAGAGATGATTTCCCTTTTCAGATTTTGCTAAATCTGTATATTTTCTAATTTCAATAAAACCTTTATCACCCAGGATAAATAGCCTTCCATCTCCCCAAGTAGGAAGTGCATCAGGTGTAAACCAATCTAAACGAACATACCCATGACCACCATTTCCGGTAAGATTAACTTCTCCAAAATCTTGAAAACCAGTAAATTCTTTCTTAGTTGTATTTTCAACCATCGCATGATTTACTTTAGCTTCATTTGAATTTGTAAATACTAAAAATTGATGAATTTGATGTGAGCCTATATCTGTTATTATTCCACCATAACTATCACGATCATAAAACCAATCTGGTCTTTCATAATTACCTTGCCTGTGGGGACCAGTACCAATTGTTTGTTTAACTTTACCAATTTTACCATCAGCGACTAGCTCTTCAGCTTTTGTAACAGCGGCTACATGAAATCTTTCTGAAAAATTAATTGACCAAATTTTTCCAGTGTCCTTTACTATTTGTTTGAGATTGTTAAGTTGCTCAAGAGTTGTACATCCTGGCTTATCAACCATGACATCTTTTCCAGCTTTCATTGCGTCTATAGATAGATTAGCTCTATCTTTAGGAATTGATGAAACTAAAACCATATCAATAGTATCGTCATTTAAAATATCAATTTTATTATCTACTCTTTTAATTTGAGGATATTTTTTCCTAAATACATCTAAAGTTAACGGAGATCCTTCAGTCCAAAAATAATTACAACTACATCCCTCTTTAAGCATCGCATCAAGCATGTCGAAGATATGACCATGATCAATACCCAATACTCCAAGATTTATAGTTTTAGTCATAAACTATTTTAGCAGAATAAAAGTTTTAAATAAGATTTTAATTATTGGGAAGGGTTATTCTCTACAATAACTGTTTCTTCGGTTCCTACTGATTTAATCGGGTCTTCGATAGGCTCTGTTGCTGGATTAAGTTCTAAGCCAATAGGTGTTATTGTTGTAGGAAGAGGTGTGAATTGAGAGTCAGGGTTTTCAACAACCTCTCTAACTTTCATCCTGTAAACTCCATATGCTCCTATTAAACAGTGAAATATAATTAGAAATATAAAATAACCATTCTCTCCTATAAAATCCATAAACATAGAACATAAAAAAGGTCCACTAATTGCACCCATTCCAAAGGTGAATTGCAAACCTGCGCCTGCAGCGACAAATTTTTCTTTAGCTATAAAATCATTAGTGTGAGCAAAAATTAATGCAAACATAGGAAGACTAAAGAAAGCATAAAGACCTGTAAAAATATAAAACCAAAACTTTGAGCTAGCTAAACCGTCAGGTAAATGCATTGTACCAACTGAAAAAATTGCACATAGTGCAAAGAAAGCTGAAGCAAAAGTAGAATATACTGTAACTGTTCTTCTGTCATAAATGTCTGATAGTTTACCAATAGGCCATTGGGAAATAGCTCCAGAAATAGCAATTAGAAAAGTTACAAAAGAAATTTCAAAAATACTAAAATTCATTGATGCTGCATAAACAGCAATTAAAGCAAACATTGCAGAGTGACAAATTCCGCATAAAAGTGCACTTACCATTCCAAAAGGGGAAGCTTCATAAAGTTCTTTAATTTTCATTCCTATAATTTTTTTAAATTTTGGTGGTTTTTTTTTAGTTAATAATATTGGAACAAGTGAAAGTGACATGAATAACGAAACAAGTATAAATGGTTGAAAATTTTCTGGCTTACTGAAGTTTAAAAAAAACATTCCAATTGCCATAGATGTGTAAAGAACAATCATATAAATTGATAAAACACTTCCTCTATTTTTATTGCTTGCTCGGTCGTTTAACCAGCTTTCAGCAATTGTATATAAACATACCATTGAAAAACCTGAAGCAATTCTCAATACAAACCATGTAAATGGATTGATGATTATAGAGTGTACTAAAACAACGATAGAAGCAATCGATGCAAAAGCAGCAAATACTCTTATATGACCAACTCTTGAAACTAAAATCGGAACTGTTTTTGCTCCTAAAAAATAGCCTACAAAATAACCAGACAACATAAAGCCTGTTGCAGTTAAGCTGAAACTTTCATAAACAGCTCTTACTCCTAGTAATGAAACTTGAAAGCCATGTGCTATCATAATTAGACCCATGCCTGTGAATAATGCCCAAGAATTTTTAAGTATCTTTTCCATAATTGCGCTATCTATGGATGATTTGATAGTAAATCAAGAAATTAATTAATAATTTTTTCAGGCTCTCTAAGTTTAATGAATGAGTGAATGCCTAAAGTGATTATGATCACGGCACCTCCAATGATCGTCTCTAAAGTTGGCTGCTCTTTAACAACTAACCAAACCCAAATTGGACCTATTATTGTTTCTAATAAGAAAAATAGATTTACTTCTTCTGCTGGTATAAATCGTGGCGCGATTGTTACCAAAACAAAAGGTAGGGCTACACAAATAATGCACATTATTGGTATATAAATTTGATCTGTTCCAATTAGATTAAAGTTTTCAACAAAAAAGAAAGCAAATACTGCAACTCCTAATTTACCCATTACAGCAGAAGGCAAAAGATCTCTGTCTTTAGCATACCTGATAAGAACAGCATTTACAGCTAATCCTGCAGCTGTAACAAATCCCATTATATTCCCAAAAAGATTACCGACTTGCAGCGAGTCATAAAAAATAAATAAAGCCGCTAAAAATGTGATGAAAATGGCGATCCAAGTCCCTTTACTAGGCATTTCTTTTAAGAATATTGCCCCAAGTATTGCTGAAAGCATTGGGGCTAAAGCAATCATAATTAGCGTATTGGCTACGTTAGTATTTTGAATAGATACAATGAAAGTGATGTTGCAAATAGAAAAACTAATTGCGTAAAATATTCCAACTATACCAACTTTTAAAAAGGCATCAATAAAATTTTGCCTATAAAACAATAATAATCCAATTAAGACTATAAAGAAAGGAATGGCTCCTCTATAAAAAAGCATTCCCCATTTTTCTATGTCTGAAAGCCTGATAAGTAATGAGTCAGGCGTAATGAACATTACAGCTACGAAGGCTAGTAGTGAACCTTTCTTTTGATCTGATAATTTATTCAAGCTCTTAAACCTTTCCAAAATATCTTAGCAAGATTTATTTTAGAAAGGTCATAGTATGTTTTTAATCCAGTAGGAGACGTTACATTAATATCTCCATTTAGTTTCTGATCTATGAAGTCAATTCCAGCAAAATAAATATTATCATTCTTTAATTTTTTTCCTATAAGTTTTGAAATTTTTATTTCTTGTTTTGTAAGTTTTGTAAGTTTAGGCACAGCACCTTTGCTCATATTGCTCAAATATGAACCTTTTTTAGGAACTCTTGAGATTGCTCCACATACTTTACCATTAATAATAAAAACTCTCTTATCTCCTTTAGATATATTTTTTAAAAATCTTTGAAACATAGAATGACCATTTTTATTTAAAAAGTTTGTAATAAGTTTTTTATTAAACTTATTTCTAATTAAATGGATTTGATTACCTCCATATCCATTTATGGGTTTCATAATCATACTTTTATTTTGTTTATAAAATTTCTTAATATCTTCTATATTATTTGAAAATAATGTATTAGGCATATATTTTATAAAATGCTTTGAGTATAGTTTTTCTGATACATTTCTGATAGCAGTTGGATTATTTATTACTTTTACTTTTTTTAAGCCATCTAAAATAAGAGTAGTTATTAAATATTCTGAATTAAATGGAGGATCCTGCCTAATTAAAATAAATTTAAGATTTTCAACATCAATTTTTTGTTTTTTATAAATTTTATAAAATTTTTTTTTTTCATAATTAAATTTTACAAATACTCCATTTGCATATGTTTTATTTTTGATAATGGATAAGTTTGAAGGAGTATAATAAAATATTTTATATCCTAGTTTCTGAGCTTCATGAGCTAAAAATATTGATGTGTCAGATAATATATTAATTTTATCTAATTTATCACCTTGTATGCCTATTATTTTATTTGTCATATAAATCTTCTAAATTTTGAAATTTAGAGAATTTATTTATAACATGACTGGCGACTGTTTCTTTATTATTGATAATCTTATTTAGATGTTCCAAGTATTTAGTTTCGTTTGTACCGCTTTTTCCAATAAAATCTCTCTTTTCTAAGCCTTTTTTAGCAATTTTTAATAAGTTAGAGGTCCAATAAATCATATCTTTACCCATCAAATTTGTATCAAGTCCTTTCATAGGCGCATCTTTATATGCATTCAATAAATCTTTCTTTTCCCATTTTGAAATAAACTCTAATGCTTCGTCTAAATTACCATATAAAAGACCAGTAAAAAAAGCAGGACCTGCACATATACAGTTCCAACCACAAGTATCCATAGATCTTAATTCAATATATTGTTTTAATCTATTCTCTGTAAATATAGTACTTAAATGTAATCCAAGATCGTCAATACTTGGTAAAGATTTATTTATTTCTTGAATATTACCATTCATATAATCAGAAAATTTATAATTTTTACCAGATAAATATTTATTATCTTTTTTTATAAACAGTATTGGATAATCCATTGCAAAATCAGCATATTTTTCAAAATCAACATTTTCTAAAAAAATTTCTGGAAGACCACCTCTTGATGTTTCTTGCCATACTTTTGATCGATATGATAAATATTTACTATCTTTTTTCTCAACAATTGATGAATTAGCAAAAAGTGCAATACTTAATGGAACTAAACTGTTAGCTAATTTAAATTTTTTTATAAAATCATTTTCAGAAGTGTAGTCTAGATTTAACTGTGTTCCAGATGTTCTATACATCATATCTAAACTGAGAGACCCACCTTTAGGCATATCCTTTGTCATTACTTCATATCTTTTTTTAGGATTGTTTGGAATTTCAGACAACTTAGATATTGGATCAAATCCAGCACTTACTATTTTTAAATCTAATTTTTCTACAACTTGTTTAAGCTCAAACAAATAATTATTAGCTTCAGAGCATACTTCATGAATATTATTTAATTGAGCACCTGCAAGCTCAATTTGATTACCTGGTTCTAAAGTTATACTCTTATTATCTTTATTTAACGCTATAACATTCTCACCTTCATATGATGGTTTCCAGCCAAATTCATATAGAATTTTGAAAATCTCTTTAATTGTAGAATAATTAATTCTTTTATTATTCTTTTTATAAAAAAGGAATTTTTCGTGCTCGACACCAA
>CABZRS010000033.1 GCA_902528135.1 uncultured Pelagibacteraceae bacterium
ATAATTCTAGGGCAAATAGATCTTGACCAGCTTGAGAATATTTTGAAGTTTTATTGAAAAAACTTTTTAAAATTTTTCTTAATTTCATTTTCTAATTTAATATATTAATTTACAGGATAGTTAAATTTTTAAATCTATTTTTTAAACTAATTCAAAAATGAAATATATTAGCAATATATTTTGCTATGTTTCCTAAATTTTTTATTTTTTTTTATTCTTATTTATTGACTAAAGTTGATTTGAAAGTATAAATCACATAATTTTGATAGACACATTGTCTTGGGTGGTTAGCTCAGTTGGTAGAGCATCTCGTTTACACCGAGGGGGTCAAAGGTTCGAGTCCTTTACTACCCACCATTTACACCTGTGGGGGTGTAGCTCAGTTGGTTAGAGCACCTGCCTGTCACGCAGGGGGCCGAGGGTTCGAGTCCCTTCACTCCCGCCACAATTTATAGTAAAACTAGGCGTAAAAATGTGACATATCTCCTCTTTTAGTTGGTATAATAATTGTTACATAGGAATCAAATGCTTGCGGAATTTTTAAAAGATTATCTACCGATAATATTATTTTTGATAATAGCTTTAGGCTTAAGCCTTGCTTTTGTTGCAATCAATTATATAGCAGCTCCAAGTAAGCCTGATCCTGAAAAACTATCTGCCTATGAATGTGGATTTGAACCATTTAATGACTCTAGGATGGAATTTGATGTGAGGTTTTATTTGGTTGCAATATTATTTATAATATTTGATCTTGAAATTGCGTTTTTATTTCCATGGGCAATTTCACTCGGAGAAATTGGTTTATATGGTTTCTGCTCTATGATGTTATTTTTGTTTATTTTAACTGTAGGATTTATTTATGAGTGGAAAAAAGGAGCTCTAGATTGGGAATAAAATGAATTTAGAAGATAGAAAAAAAGATATTCCTGAAGAGTTTAAACAGTTAGCTCAAGATTTTAGTGATAATGGTTTCATAACAACATCATTAGATAACCTTGTTAACTGGGCAAGAACTGGTTCACTACATTGGATGACATTTGGATTAGCATGTTGTGCTGTTGAAATGATGCAAACGTCTATGCCAAGGTATGATCTTGAAAGATTTGGCGCTGCCCCCAGAGCATCACCACGTCAATCAGATGTAATGATTGTTGCAGGTACTCTAACAAACAAAATGGCTCCTGCTCTCAGAAAGGTTTATGACCAGATGCCAGAACCTAGATACGTAATATCAATGGGAAGTTGCGCAAATGGTGGAGGGTACTATCATTATTCATACTCAGTAGTCAGAGGATGCGATCGTGTAGTACCAGTAGATGTATATGTTCCTGGATGTCCTCCTTCAGCTGAAGCATTGCTCTATGGCATTTTACAATTACAGAAAAAAATTAGAAACAAAGGTTCTTTAGAAAGATAATAATGAATAATCTCCAGGACTTAGAAAAATTCATAAATTCTGAATTAACATCTAAAATAAATAATTCATTTATTAAGCATGATAACATGTATATAACCATAGACCATGATGAATTAATTGATGTTATTTCCTTTTTAAAAACTAATAAGAAAACTAAATTTAGACAATTAATCGAAATTACAGCCGTAGACTACCCAGAAAATGAAAATAGATTTAAGATTGTTTATCTTCTATTAAGTCATGAACATAATCAGAGAATTATTATTGATTATTCAATTAAGGAAAATGACGAAATTTCATCATTAACTTCAATATTTCCGTCAGCAAATTGGATGGAAAGGGAAGTTTTTGATATGTATGGTATAAACTTTAAAAATCATCCCGATTTAAGACGAATTTTAACAGATTATGGGTTTGTAGGTCATCCTCTAAGAAAAGATTTTCCTCTAACTGGCCATAATGAGGTTCGTTATAGCGAAGAACAAAAAAAAGTGATCTATGAACCTGTAAAATTAGAGCAAAATTATAGAAACTTTGATTATGAAAGTCCTTGGGAAGGAACAAAATATATTAAAGAAATTAAAAAAAGCTAATGGCAAAAGAAAAAAAAACATTAAATTTAAATTTTGGTCCACAACATCCTGCGGCTCACGGTGTTTTAAGATTAATACTTCAATTAGACGGAGAGGTTGTCGAAAAAGCAGATCCCCATATAGGATTATTACATAGAGGTACTGAGAAGCTAATAGAAAACAAAACGTATATACAAGCTGTTCCATATTTTGATCGTCTAGATTATGTGGCGCCAATGAACCAGGAGCATGCATTTGCTTTGGCTATTGAGAAAATCCTTAAAATTGAAGTTCCTGCTAGAGCAAAATATATTAGAGTAATTTTCTGTGAGATAGGAAGAATTTTAAGCCATATATTAAATGTAACCACTCAAGCAATGGATGTTGGAGCATTAACTCCAACTTTGTGGGGATTTGAGGAAAGGGAGAAACTAATGGGATTTTATGAAAGAGTATCTGGATCTAGGTTACATGCTAATTATTTTAGAGCAGGAGGAGTGCACAAAGATCTTCCTACTGGACTAGAAGCAGATATAGACGAATTTTGTAATAAATTTCCAAAAATCATTGACGATTTGGAAACTTTACTTACGGACAACCGAATATTTAAACAGAGAAATGTAGATATAGGAATAGTTTCAAAACAAGATGCATTAGATTATTCTTTTTCTGGAGTTATGTTAAGAGGCTCGGGTGTGGCTTGGGATTTAAGAAGAAGTCAATCTTATGATTGTTATGACAATTTAGAGTTTAAAATTCCTGTTGGAAGAAATGGAGATTGTTATGATAGATACCTCTGCAGAATTGAAGAGATGAGAGAAAGTGTAAAAATCATTAAACAGTGTTTAAAAAAAATACCAAAAGGGCCAGTTAAAACTGAAGATGGAAAGATTTCTCCTCCACCAAAAAAGGAACTTAAACAGTCTATGGAGGCATTAATACACCACTTTAAGCTATTTACAGAAGGTTATAGGGTTGAAAAGGATGAAATATATACAGCAGTTGAGGCACCAAAGGGAGAGTTTGGTGTATATTTAATTTCAGATGGCTCGAGCAAACCATACAAATGCAAAATCAGAGCTCCTGGATTTACCCATCTTCAAGCTATGGATTATTTAATAAAAGGACATATGCTTGCTGATGTACCTGCACTATTAGGTTCAATGGATATTGTTTTTGGAGAGGTTGATAGATGAGTGTAAAAAAAATTCACAAAGAACAGCCTGAAACTTTTAAATTTAATGATAAAAGTATGGAGGCTGCAAATAAAATAGTTTCTAATTATCCTGATGGGAAACAGCAGAGCGCAGTCATGGCTTTGTTATATATAGCTCAAAGGCAAAATGATAATTGGATACCTTTACAAGCAATGAAATATATAGCTAAATTTTTAGACATGCCTTATATAAAAGTTTACGAAGTAGCTACTTTTTATTCGATGTATAATTTATCACCAGTTGGTAAATATTTCTTTCAAGTTTGTACCACAACACCTTGTATGCTTAGAGGTGCTTATGATTTAGTAAAAGTTTGCAAAAACAAAATATCTGAAAAAGAAAATGTGCTTTCTGACGATGGCAAAATTTCTTGGATGGAGGTTGAATGTTTAGGTGCATGTGTTAACGCTCCAATGATGCAAGTTAATGAAGACTATTATGAAGATTTGAATGATAAAAAACTTAAAGAAATAATTGAGACGATATATCAAAATAAAACCCCAAAACCAGGATCTTATTCAGGAAGAATAAATGCAGAACCAGTTAATAATCGAAAAACTTTATTAGGTAATAAAAATGCTTAAAGACGAAGATAGAATATTTCAAAATTTATACAATGATAGTGGTGCTGATATTGAATCTGCTAAATTAAGAAATGATTGGAATGGAACAAAAGAAATTTTAGAAAAAGGAAGAGAGTGGATAATCAATGAAGTAAAATCTTCAGAGCTTAGAGGACGTGGTGGAGCTGGTTTTCCAACTGGTCTAAAATGGTCTTTTGCACCTAAAGAAGTGGGGTCTAGACCACATTACCTAGTTATCAATGCTGATGAGTCAGAACCTGGAACATGTAAAGATAGAGATATATTAAGATTTGAACCTCACAAATTAATAGAAGGATGTTTAATTGCCTCTTTCGCGGTTAATGCACATAAATGTTATATTTATATTAGAGGAGAATATTTTAATGAAGGACAAAAACTTCAAACCGCAATCGATGAGGCTTATAAAAACAATTTAATTGGTAAAAATGCTTTAAACTCTGGATGGGATTTAGATATTTATATTCATTACGGAGCTGGTGCTTATATTTGTGGTGAGGAAACTGCGTTACTTGAAAGTTTAGAAGGTAAAAAGGGACAACCAAGATTAAAACCACCATTCCCCGCATTAATTGGATTATATGGATGTCCTACAATCATAAATAACGTTGAAACTGTTGCAGCTGTTCCTACAATTTTAAGAAGAGGTGCTAAATGGTTTAGTTCACTTGGAAGACCTAAAAATACTGGCACAAAAATTTATTGCATTTCGGGAAATGTCAACAACCCATGTAATGTAGAAGAGGAAATGGGAATTCCACTTAAAGAATTAATAGAAACTCATGCTGGAGGTGTTGTTGGTGGTTGGGATAACCTTAAAGCTGTGATACCCGGTGGTTCA
This sequence comes from uncultured Pelagibacteraceae bacterium, assembly GCA_902528135.1. Classification (GTDB taxonomy): domain Bacteria; phylum Pseudomonadota; class Alphaproteobacteria; order Pelagibacterales; family Pelagibacteraceae; genus Pelagibacter. The sequence continues at coordinate 4,650 of CABZRS010000033.1, forward strand.
TCGATGCCAATGTTACCCAAAGAAATTTGTGACAACATGAAAATGGATTTTGACGCATGTGTTGAAAATAAAACAGGACTAGGAACAGCTGGAATTGTTGTGATCAATAATGATCAAGATATTATTAAGTGTATGGCAAGAATAGCCAGATTTTATAAACATGAAAGTTGTGGACAATGTACACCATGTAGGGAAGGATCTGGATGGATGTGGAGAATGTTGGAAAGAATGGCAGCAGGTGAAGCAACCCCAGACGAAGTCGATATGCTTTTTGATGTAACCAAACAAATAGAAGGTCATACTATTTGTGCATTTGGCGAAGGTTCTTCTTGGCCGGTTCAAGGATTAATCAGACATTTTAAAGATGAAATACTTGAAAGAAATAAATTTGATCCTTTAGTGAAAAAACAAAAAAATCTTCCATACTTAGTTGATCAACATTTATTAGAAAAGGAAAATGCCTAAATTAAAAGTAAACGATATTGATATTGAAGTTGAAGATGGTTTAACTGTACTCCAAGCATGTGAACAAGCTGGAGCAGAGATACCAAGATTTTGTTATCATGAAAAACTTTCTATAGCTGGGAATTGTCGTATGTGTTTGGTTGAAATGGAAAAATCACCAAAACCTATAGCCTCATGTGCAATGCCTGTAGCGGAAGGAATGGTTGTTAAAACAAATACAGAAAAAGTTGAAAAAGCAAGAAAAGGTGTGATGGAGTTTTTATTGGCTAACCATCCTTTAGATTGTCCTGTTTGTGATCAAGGGGGAGAATGTGATTTACAGGATCAATCTATGTTTTATGGAATTGATAAGTCACGATTTAAAGAGAATAAAAGATATGTACCCGAAAAATACATGGGTCCATTAATAAAAACTCAAATGACTAGATGTATTCATTGTACTAGATGTATTAGATTTGCTACTGAAGTCGCGGGAGTGCCGGAATTAGGTGCGATCGGACGTGGAGAAAATATGGAAATTACAACATATTTAGAGAAATCAATGGAATCTGAAATGTCAGCAAATGTAATTGATTTATGTCCGGTTGGTGCATTAACTTCTAAACCTTATGTTTTCGAGGCAAGACCTTGGGAGTTAAAAAAAACTGAAACAATAGATGTTATGGATGCTGTTGGGTCAAACATTAGAGTGGATACTTACGATTGGGAAGTAAAAAGGGTTTTACCAAGAATTAATGAGGAAATTAATGAGGAGTGGATTTCTGATAAAACAAGATATGCATGTGATGGTCTAAAAAATCAAAGATTAGATACACCATTGATAAAAAATAACGGAAATTTTAAAGAAATAAGTTGGCAAGATGCTTACAAAAAAATAAAAGAAAAAATTTTAAAAACATCACCAGACAAAATAGTTGGTTTAACCGGTGATATGACAAACATGGAAACTATGTATGCTGTTAAAAACTTGTTTCAAAAAACTTTAAATTCTAGTTATTTAGACTCTAGAGCTAAACATACTTACATAAATTTTGAAAATAGAAATAATTACTTATTTAACTCTAGGATAGAAGGGATTGAAGAAAGTGATCTTATATTATTAATAGGCAC
>CABZRS010000034.1 GCA_902528135.1 uncultured Pelagibacteraceae bacterium
CAAATGGCTCCATCATCATAGATACAATATATTCTATACATTCATCATTTAAATTTTCCTCTGACCAGTTGTAAATTTGATTAAATTGATATGAATTTTGAAATTTAAAATCTTCTTTCATAAATTTTATAAACTTTTTTAAATCTTCAATTAAACTTTTGATTTTTTCTTTTTGAAATTCGCTATCAGTGTGCCAACTGGTTATATTCTTTAAAGATTTAATTAGGCAATTATAAAAAATATCAATCTCATTTTTTGAAACTTTCTCTATTTCTCTTATTTGTTTCAAAGCAGTTTCTCTTGCATGTATCCAATTATTCAACAAAGTAGGATGATTAATAATAAATGGAGCCATACCGAGGCCAGTGGAATTTCCTATTCCTAAGTTTCTGCTAATTGCAGGATCTAATTCTACTGCTAGTTTTGGATTGTTATTTTTTGCAATATGATTAACCTGGTCAAATGTAAATTGTCTAACGAGATAAACTAGCATCATCTCTAATCTAAAAGGTCCTCTGATTTCCTCTCTATTTTTAATTCTAAACCTGTCCGCTAAACCAAATTTTCCTGATCCATAAACTGCTGTTGTTCTATATAAATAACCAACCTTTGATAAAATTTCTTTATTAGGTTGCTCTCCATTTGATAAACTGTCAACAACATGGTCGAAAGCTCTTACTGACTTGTTAGCTCTTGATAACGTTAATTCTTTATACGAAAGTCTTCCCACCTCTTGTTTTGGAACATTATTGTTAAGTCTATCTATGTCTTCTTTTGATGGAATTCCATCAAATAAGGTAAAAGCAGCATCCCACTTAGTGGCTATTACTCTATCTGATCTTTCGTCATCTTTGATTTCATTAGCAAAACAAATGAGAGAATATGTTCTTTTATTTTTTGTAAATGAATAAACTGCTCTACCATGTCCTTTGTCATTTAGTTGAAATAAATCTCGGCTATATTTCCAATCTTTAAATTCAGATAAAAAAGATCTTAGAAATGATAATTTTGATTGATGAAAAGATCCCAATTTAGATAATTTCATCAAAAATTTTGGATCTCTTAATCTTATTTCCATTAACTAATTCCTTTATAAAAATTAAACCAATTATTTCCTAAAATTCCATCTACTTCTTGCATATTAAAACCAACTTTTTTTAATCCACTTTCTAAATTATCAAACCCTCTAGCATCCAAAAACCAGTCAGGTTGTTTTGGAAATCCAGGTTTTTTTTTACTTCCATCTCCATAATTTGTACTTTTAGACCAAGTTCCATTTCTCATCCATTCAACAACACTGTCAGGTTGGTTCAAACACAGATCTGATCCAATACCAATATTTTTTACTTCCATTATTTCTGCAGTTTTAGCAACCATTTCACAAAAGCTTTCTAATTTACAATTTGTTCCATCTTTTAAATGATGAGAGTATAATGATAAACCTAAAATACCTCCACTTTCAGAAAGTTTCTTTAAGAGGAAATCTGATTTATTTCTTAAAGCTTGATGCCAGAAAGAAGGATTAGCATGGGTGATTGCTATTGGTTTTTCACTTAGTTCTATTGCATCCAAAGTACTTTTCTCTGCTGAATGGGACATGTCCACAACTATACCTACCCTGTTCATCTCTTTAATTGCTTCTCTTCCAAAATTTGTGACTCCAGAATCATTTTTTTCATAACATCCTGTGGCTAGAAGAGATTGATTATTATAAGTAAGTTGCATAAATCTACAACCATGCTCATAAACTTTCTCTATTAAATTGATGTCATCCTCAATCGGTGAACAATTTTGAAAACCGAAAAAAATTGCTGTTTTATTGTCTGATTGAGCTTTTGTAATATCTTCAAATGTTTTTCCTAAAAATATTAAGTCTGAATTTTCTTCAAAAAATCTATCCCACTCTTTTACTCTTTGCAAAAATTCGTCATAATCTTCGTGATATACTAAAGTAACGTGTACTGCATTTAATCCAGCTTCCCTATTAATTAGAAAAATATCTCTAGACCAGTTACAATATTGAAGATTGTCAATTCGATAGTTCATATTTAAAGACCATATAAGTATAATATAATTTGTCGACTAGTTTAAATTTAAAGAATATGCTAATCTAAACTAATTCAAATTTATATCATGAAAAACAAAAAATATAGTCACAAGGTATCAATTGTAATGGGAAGTAATTCTGATTACTCAACCATGAAATTTTGTGAAAAAATTCTTAAATTGCTTAAAATTATTTATGAAACAAATATAGTTTCAGCTCATAGAACTCCAGAACGTATGTTTAAGTATGCAAAATCTGCTGAAAAAAATAATATTTCTGTGATAATTGCTGGAGCTGGAGGATCAGCCCATTTGCCAGGAATGATTGCTTCTCTAACAAGAATTCCAGTAATTGGAGTGCCGATTGAAAGTAAAAAATTAAAAGGTCTAGATAGTTTACTATCAATAGCTCAAATGCCAAAAGGTATACCGGTTGGAACTGTAGCAATAGGTACCGATGGAGCAATAAATGCCGCATTATATGCAGCATCAATTATCTCTACCTTTGATATGGGTGTTAAAAATAATCTCAACAAGTGGCGATCTAAACAATCAAAATCTGTTAAAAAAAAACCTAAATAAATGAGCCAGCCAGTTTTAGGAATAATTGGAGGTGGTCAGCTGGGTAGTATGCTTTCTGAGGCTGCTAAAAAGATAGATATAAAAACTGTAGTACTTAGTGATGATCCAGATGCGCCTGCCAAAAATTTTTCAAATGAGTTCATATACGGAAACTATAATGATACAAAAATTATAACAGAATTTATTAATAGCGTTGATTTAGTTACCTATGAATTTGAAAATATACCCTTTGATATATTAAATGAAATAAATAAATCAAAGAGTGTTTTACCCAAACCAGAAATAAATAGTTTAATCCAAAATAGATTAACTGAAAAAGATTTTTTAAATAAAAACAATATTAGAACAACTAACTACACTTTAATTAAAAATAAGGATGAAATAAAAGATAATGAAAACCTTTTGCCTGGGTTACTTAAAACTACTACTCTTGGATATGATGGTAAAGGTCAATATAAATTAAATAGTTTTATTGACATAAATGAAGATATTGATTTTACTAAAGAATATATTTTAGAAAAGTTTATTAATCTTAAAAAAGAAATTTCAATTGTCATATGTAGATTTGGAAATCAAAAATATGAAATATATGAACCGATTGAGAATGTTCATGAAGATCAAATTTTGAAACATTCAAAAATTCCTGCTGAAATTTCAGAAACAATAAAGGTAAAATCTAAAGAATGGGCAAAGCAAATTGTTGAGGAACTAGATTATATTGGAACCTTATGTGTTGAGTTTTTTATTGATAAAAATGAAAACTTATATGTTAATGAAATTGCACCTAGAGTTCATAATTCTGGTCATCTAACAATAAACTCACATAATGTTAGTCAATTTGAAAATCATATAAGAGCTGTTTGTGGTTTAAGAAAAATCGACACAAAAAAAATATATAATGCTCAAATGATTAATCTCATTGGTGATGATATAACAGTTTATAGAAATAAAACTTTTAAAAAAAATGAGTTTTTTTATGATTATTTAAAGAAACAAGTAAAAGCAAAAAGGAAAATGGGACATCTAACAATTATTGAAAAATAATTTATATAGGTTGTATTAGAGAAAAATTGTTATTTGTTGGCTTATTTACATCCTTAGAAATTTCATAAAAAGAAAGTTTTGATTTTTGCGATTGTTTTAAATAATTTGAACCAGAAATTTCAATATTCAAATATTTATTAACATCACTTTCATTTAGGATAACTGGCTGTCTATGATGAATTTCTATTACATTTGAACTTGCTTCTTCAGTAATCATACAAAATTGATCTTCTTCATAAATACCAGCAATATAAATAAGTTTCTTATCCTCTCTTAAAAAGTAATAAGGCGTCTTCTCTTTTTCTATTCTCTTCCATTCATAAAATCCGTCGGCCACAGCAACACATCTTTGAAGCTTTATTAACTTTTTAAAAGAGACCTTTTCATCAATCGTCTCTAATCTTGCATTAATTAATGGTTTAAAGTCTTTTTTTTTAGCCCAACTAGGTACAATCCCCCACTTTAAATTTTCAAGAGTATTTCCATTGTTATATTTCTTAATAACTGGAAGTTTTTGGTAAGGATGTGCATTATAATTTTCTGAGTCTTCTACTTTAATTGCAGTTTTAACGATTTTACTTGTTTTTGAAACTGCATTGGTGATGACGTATCTTCCACACATATTTTTTCGTATTGGTTTAATTTTTTTTTAGATTATATGTTCATGCTAATGATTAAATCAATAGAAAATAACTTTGACCACCCAAAGGTAAATCATCTTTTAATAAAACACTTTATTGAATTAAGATCTGTTTCTTCTAAAGGAAGTGCTCATGTTTTAGATATACCTGGACTTAAAGATCGAAGTATAAAATTTTGGAGTTTATGGGATAACAATTATTTAATTGGATGTGGAGCATTAAAGTTTATTGGACAAAATCATGGGGAATTTAAATCAATTAGAGTATCTAATGATTTTAGAAATAAAGGTATTGGTAATAAAATAATCTCACATTTGATAATTCAGGCAAAAAAATTAGGTATAAAAAAACTAAGTATTGAAACGGGATCTGGAAATTTCTTTTTACCTGCTAGAAAACTTTTTGAACATTTTAAATTTACTAAATGCAAACCATTTGCTCACTACAAAGAAGATCCTAATTCCTGTTATTATACTTTAGATTTATAATTTTATGAAAGATGAAAATAAAAAACCTTACATACTTTATGTTGCTGAAGCAATTTATTTAGAAATATTTAAAATTAAAAAACAAAATAATGAAATTTCAAATATAGATGCAATTGAAAGATTTATGGGTACTAAAATGTATGAAAAAGTAAGTAGTGGCCAATTTCATGATGAATGGTTTGAAAATTTAAAAGATAATGATTTTATTGATGAGATCTCAGGAGAAAAAATTTCTAAAGATGTTTTAAGGCTTTTAAATCTACAAAAAGAAGCTATGGTCAAACAATTGATTAAATTTCCTGATTTGTACTATGCAAAGAGTCATTTTCCCCTGGAAATATCTCAAAGAGCTACTAATCATCTGTGGAGAGTGTGCGAAAGTTATGAATTGTGGTGTAAAGAAACAAAAAATAATAATTTAATTAAATTAAACCTATTAGATTAAAAGTTAATGAACAAAATCACTCAATTTATAGACTCAACACTGTTTGATTTAGGTAGACAATTTAAATTGTCTTATTTACCTCCGTTAATGATTTACGTGGCAGCAGGTATATCTGGACTTACAGGTATAGTGGGTACTTTCTTTGTAAAAGATTACTTAAAT
>CABZRS010000035.1 GCA_902528135.1 uncultured Pelagibacteraceae bacterium
AGTTGAAACTTGGTTTGTAATAAGTGTTCTTTTAGCTCCTATTGGATATGTAGTTCAAGATGTTGTTGCTGATGCAATGACAGTTGAAGCTGTACCTTTAATCAATGAAAATGGTGAAAAATTTACAGCAGATCAAGTTAAAATTATGCATACGACGATGCAAACACTTGGAAGATTTGCAATTATAGGTGGGACAGTGTTGGTTGCCCTTGCCAATGTAATATTATTTAAGGGAGTAGATGATCTTGAACAGGCTGAAAAAATACAATTATACGGCTCGATATATCTTTATGCATTAATAATACCAATGGTTTCAATTTTAGGTGTTATTTTTGCTGCTTATTTAAAAAATAAAAAGAAAAACATTTTAATTAGACAAGGTTTATCAGGTGAGGAAGATAATTTTAATCATGAGCAAACAAATGTTAATTGGTGGATACTAGGTGGTAGTTTAATTTTTGTAATTTTCACATTGAGTGTCGGTTCATTAGGATTACCTTTTGCACAAGAAATTGTTTTTTTAGGTTCTATGTTAATCATTTTATTTCTTATGAACAAACTTATTAAGGAGTTACCTGAAAAGTTAAGATTTACTATAGTTGGAACTGCTATAATTATTTTTATATTTAGAGCCATGCCTGGACCTGGACCGGGCTTATCTTGGTTTGAAATTGATGAACTGCAATTTAATGAACAATTTTTTTCAATACTGTCTTTACTAGCTTCTGTCCTAACATTAGTTGGAATAATAATGCTTAGACCATTTATGGCAAAAAATTCTATTGCTAAAATAATCGTAATTTTATCAATTGCTGGATCAATATTATTTTTACCAAGTGTTGGCATGTATTATGGATTACATAACTGGACTTCTTCGTTAACAAATGGAATTGTTGATGCAAAATTTATAGCAATAATTAATACAGCATTAGAATCTCCATTAGGTCAAATATCTATGATTCCACTTTTGGCTTGGATTGCTAAGAATGCTCCTTCACATTTAAAAGCAACTTTTTTTGCAGTTTTTGCCTCATTCACTAATTTAGCTTTGTCTGCAAGTGCTTTATTAACAAAATATCTCAATGAAATTTTTACAATTACAAGAGAAGTAAAAGATAAGGTTACAAACGCAATTTTAACTACAGCAGACTATTCTGAGCTAGGATTGTTATTAATTACAATTACAATTATTACCTTAATTATACCAGTGCTATTTGTTTTATTTATTCAGAAATCTAGATTTAAAACTGAGGAATAATAACTAATTACACTTATAACCAAATTCTAAAGAAGCATCAGTGATTGAATGGTATAAAGATTCTCCAAAACTCCTTAGAGAAAAAATTCTTACTTTTTCTGGTTCATTTTCAACCATATCAACTATAAAAGAAATTCCATTATAAGCTGAGTTAATACTCATATTTTTTGTTAAAATGTTAAAATTAAAAGGACATCCTTTTTTTAAAACTTCTTTTACGTATGGTCCTTCTAATTCGATTGTTGCTTTTGAATGAGAAAGGTCTGTAACAGCAAAATCATTTTCATTAAAAGTTCTATAAATTTCTTTTAACAATTCTTTTTTATGAGAAACTAAAAGCCAATTATTTGGTGAATTCCACAAAACTCTTATATTTTCATTTGAAACTACTTTTTGTGCCTGATTTAGAAATTTTAAATTGTTAAAATTTATATCGTCAATTTTAATTGAAGAATTTTTATACTGAACTATTTGAACGATTAATAAATTTTTTAATTCTTTAATTTTTAATAATTCATTTTCAGATTTATTTTCAAAGTTTCCAAATGACCCCTCGATATGGACATTTTGTAATGCAGAAATCACCGTCATGCTCTTACTCTCTTTCCTTCAGGATCAACATAATGAGATGAAACGATTTCCACAGGAATAGTTTTATTTTTTAAAGGTGACATAGCAAATAGCTTTTGTCCTATCATATTTTTACCATCTTTAATTATCGCAAGAGAGAATGGATTATCATACTCAACACTCCAACATGATGCTGAGACATGACCTAATTTCGGGTTTGGAAGTTTAGCTTTAGGGTCTTTAACAATATATGAACCTTCAGGAATACTCGTTGTTTTGTCTAATGGAACAACACCTACTATTTTTTCTCTATCCGGTTTTATGAAAGCTAATCTGCTTAAAGATCTTTTACCAATAAAGTCTTTTTTCTTACTCACTAAACCTTCAAGCGATGCATCATGAGGAATTGTTCTACCATCAAGTTCAGAGCCAGCAACGTGGCCCATTTCTATCCTTAAAGTAGATAGGGCCTCAGTTCCATATGGCTGTATTTGAAATTCTTTACCAACTTCGATAATTTTTTCCCACATGAAATTACCATAGTCTGATTCCACATTAACTTCATAAGCAAGTTCTCCTGAAAATGAAATTCTATAAATTTTTGCAGGAAAACCAAATAAATCAACTCCTTTGTAACCCATAAATGGTAGACCTTCATTAGATACATCAGTATTTGGAAATAATTTCATTAATAATGCTCTTGAATTTGGGCCTGCTATTGCAGCACCAGCCCACTGCTCTGTGGTTGAGACTACATTAACATTTAATTCTGGCCAAACTAGCTGCAAATAATATTCTAAATGAGATAGGACATTGGCCGCCTGCGCTGTTGTAGTTGTCATATGGTAATGATTTTCGGAAATTCTTGTTGTTGTTCCATCATCCATTACAATTCCATCTTCTCTTAGCATCACTCCATATCTTGCTTTACCAACTGGTAGCTTAAGCCATGCATTAGTATAAACTCTATTTAAAAATTCTGCAGCATCGGGACCTTTAACATCTATTTTTCCTAAAGTAGTTACATCACATACACCTACATTTTTTCTTACATTTTTTGCTTCTCTTTTTGATGCTTCAAATAATGTTTCATTTCCTTGCTTATAGTATCTTGGTCTCAACCAAACTCCAGCATCAACAAATACTGCATTATTTTTTTCGTGCCACTCGTGCATTGGTGATTTTCTTGTCGGTTTAGAATGTTTACCAACTTCTCTTCCCACAATTGCTCCAATTGAAACAGGTGTATAAGGTGGCCTAAATGTAGTGTGGCCAACTTGTGGTACAACTTTATTTTCAATGTCAGACACTAATTGTAAACCATTAAGATTACTTGTCTTTCCTTGATCTGTTGCCATTCCAAGGGTGGTATATCTTTTTACATGTTCGATTGATCTAAAACCTTCTCTTAATGCCAACTCTATATCTGTTACAGCCACATCGTTTTGAAAATCTAAAAATCTTTTGTAAGATTTACCTTTTGGTAATGGAACACACCAAAACTTGTCATGCTCTGTAGATTTTTTTTCAACTACTGTTGGAATAGAAACTTTATTATTATTTTCTGTTATTTTGTTTGAGACTTCGTATCCTTTATTAAATGCTTCATTAATAGTTTCCTCTAAAGTAAATTTACCGTTTGCTGAACCAATAGTATTTTCTTTCTGTTTAGATTTTTTTGGAACGAATGCATCTATTTTCTCATTAAATTCAGATTTATTTCCAGATTGTGATGCTAAGTGAATTGATGGCGTCCAAAACCCTGAAACACAAATACAATCACATTCAATATTTTCTATATTTGATAAATCTTTTTTATTATCAGATATTTTTGCAATATCAGCTGATTTGACTTTTTTGTATCCTTTAGCGGCAACTACCACATAAGAATATTTAATTTCAATTCCTAAATTTTTTGCTTCAGTAATAATGTCAGAAGATGGTTCTTTTCTAGTATCTAAAATTAATGGATTAACACCATTTTTCTTGAACTCTATAGCGGTTTCATATCCACTGTCATTATTAGTAAATATCAAAGGTTTTTTCCCAACTAAAACTCCATAGACCTTCATGTATTCTTTAGCTGCTGAAGATAACATTACACCTGGGGTATCATTGTTACCAAATACTAATGGTCTTTCAATTGAACCTGATGAAATAAGAACTTCTTTTGCTCTTATGTACCACAAACGTTGTTTAGGTAAATATTTTTGGGTTTTAGGCAAGTGATCGCTTATTCGTTCCGACATTACCAACATATTATGATCATAATAACCAAATACTTGTGATCTATTTTTTACAATCACATTTGACATTGACTTTAACTCTGTAATTATTTTCTCTGACCATTCAGCACCAGTTTGATTACCAATATTTACATCACTAGTTAACAAGCTACCTCCATACCGTGGTTTGTCTTCAGCTAAAATTACACGCGCACCATTTTTTGCTGCTGCATATGCACTAGCTAAACCTGAAGGTCCTGATCCAGTGATTAATAAATCGCAATATTCATATTTATGCTCGTATCTTTCTTTATCATGTTTGATAGATGCTTCTCCAAAACCTGCTGCCATTCTAATGAAAGGTTCATAAATTTTGTACCAGAAACTTGGTGGCCACATAAAAGTTTTATAATAAAACCCAGCTGGAAAAAACATTTTTAAGAAATTATTAATTGCTCCAATATCAAAGTTTACACTTGGCCAACAATTTACACTTTTAACCTCTAAACCTTCAAAAATCTCCTGTTCAGTAGCTCTAATATTAGGATCTCTCTCATTATTTCTTTCTAATTGTAAAATTGCATAAGGTTCATCAACACCAACTCCAAAGAAACCTCTCGGTCTATGGTATTTAAAACTTCTCCCAACAAGATGCACTCCATTTGCTATTAAAGCAGAAGCAATAGTATCTCCTTCATAACCAAAAAATTTTTTACCGTTAAATGTAAAAGAAATTTTTTTATTTCTATTTACCATTCCAATGTTATCTAATCTAAAATCTTGTGACATTATTCAGTCAATTCATCTGCTTTATAGGTTTTATAAATTTCGTGAGTTGAAGTATCTCTTTCAACTTTAATCCATTGTCTGCAGCCAGATATATGGTGCCATAACTCTAGGTGTTTTCCTCTAGGACTTTTTCTTAAATAAACAAAATTATTCCATTCTTGGTCACTAATTTCCTTGTTAAGCTCTGGTCGTTTTACTGTTGCATCTCCGCCATAAGCAAACTCATTCTGTGATCTTGATCCACAATGTGGACAGAATATATAGAGCATTTAAGATATCCAAGTTTTGGTACCAAGACCTTTTTCATCAATTAAAT
>CABZRS010000036.1 GCA_902528135.1 uncultured Pelagibacteraceae bacterium
TATCGATAGATCAGCTTTTAGACTTGTTCAACCTAAAAATACTCTTCAAAATTTATGTGCCTTACTTTCAAAGATTAATGAGATATGTGAAAAAAATAATTTAATTAATCAATCTAGACAATTTGATGAAATTTCAAATGAAATTAAAAATAATTTCACATATTGTTGGTATTTTTTTTTAGAGTTTATTTTTATTTTTACTAATAGATGGAAAAAACAAGTAGGAGATCTTGAAATATTTTCAGTTGGAATGGTTATAATGTGGCATTCACTTGTTACAAAATCTTATGAAGCTAATGGATGGAACTTTTCAAAGTGGAAAAAGAACAAAATAATAGTTCCTGAAACTGGTGTGAATACTATGTCAATTTCAGAAATAACTCATATTCCAAGACCAACTGTTGTTAGAAAATTAAATTATTTGCTAAAAAATAAATATATAAGTGTTAATAAAAAAAAACTGTTTAATGTTAACATGCAAGACAAAACATTAACTGATACCGTTAAACTTCAAGAGAAAAATGTACTCTCACTTTCTCGTTTAATCTTTAAGATATTCAGGCAAATAAATATTAAGTAGATCTTCTAAGAATAAAAATCAATATAAAGCCAGTTAAATACATAATAAGAGCATATGCTGCTGTTGGAATAATATAACTAATTTCACCAAATATTTGTGTAGCTACAAATATTGCTAATGTGCCATTTTGAAGCCCACACTCAATTGAAATACACTTTCTTTGCTTTATGCCAGTGGCTAATAACTTGGCTATGTAATATGCAAGCACCGTCATGACAATATTAAGCACAATAACAGCAAAACCCGCTTGTTTTAAATAATTGAATATATTCTCTCTTTCTTCAATCCATATTGTTGCAAAAACAATTACAAATAAGACAGTTGTGATTTTCTCGATTATAGAAATATTTGAAGAAACAAAATTTTCTGCAAATTTCCTTATAATCATTCCTAAAATAACAGGCACTGTAACAACTAGAGCCATTTTTAATGCAATACCGGTCATGGTGATATCAGAAGATATATCTGTAACTCCCAATAAATTTGCTGATTTAAAAATAATAAAAGGAACAGAAATAATACTAATCAGGCTTATTATAGCGGTTAAAGAGATAGATAATGCAACGTCTCCATTTGCAAATTTTGTCATTACATTTGATGTTACTCCGCCAGGAGCTGCAGCAATAATCATAACACCTACAGCAATTTCAATTGGCAAATCTAATATTAATACAATTATAAATGCAACTATTGGTAAAAGTATTAATTGGCAAAAAAAACCAATTATAAAATCTTTAGGATAATTGATTACTCTTAAAAAGTCACGTCCCGTTAATCCTAATCCAAGACCTAACATTATAAGAGCTAGAGCGATCGGAGCTATTTTGGTAACTACTTCCACTTTTTATCCTTATATGAATAATACTATATTAGTTTTTTTATTAATTTAGTATATATAAATTCAAATGCTTTCAGATAAATCAACAGTCTGTCCATTCAATTTACTTGATATTGCTCACCAAAAAAGAGGAGCCAAAGCAGCAATCGTAAATGCAGGCAAAAGACTTCCTATGCTATCTATAATGGATTGCGTAAAAGAAAAATTGATCATCCCTGTTTTTATAGGTGATGAAAAAGAAATTAAAAAAACTGCTGAAGAGTTAAAATTCGATATCTCTGAATATGAAATAATAAATGAGCCAGTTGAAAATAACACTGCCAAAATCGCAGCTAAGCTTGCTGGTGATGGAAAAGTAAAAATAATTGTTAAAGGCCATATACACACTGACATTTTAATGAAAGAAGTTCTGTTACGAAAATATAATTTAATTGGTAAAAAAAGATTGAGTCATATTTGGCATATGACTTTAGATAAAGAGGATAAACCATTAATAATAACTGATGGTGCTCTAAATGTTAATCCAAATGTTAAAACAAAAATGCATATTTTAAAAAATGTAGTTGATTTTTGTCATAGAATAAAAATAGCAAGACCAAAAGTCTCCATTCTTTCTGCAACAGAAGAAGTTTTAGACAGCATGCAAAGTTCACTTGATGCTAAACAAATATGTGAATTAGCTGAGAAAGAGTGTCTTAATGCAGATATTTTTGGACCTCTTGCATTTGATAATAGTGTATCAAAAAAATCTGCAGAGATAAAAGGTGTAAAAAACATAGTTGCAGGAGATGCAGATGTATTATTAGTTCCAAATGTTGAGACAGGTAACGCTCTAGTTAAAATGATGATTTATTTTATGGGAGCGTGTGCGGCAGGAGTGGTTGTAGGAGGAAAAGTTCCAGTGGTAATTACTAGTAGATCAGATGATGCGACAGCAAGGCTAGCATCTATTGCTGCAGCTGTGGTAGCTTTGGATTAAATGAATATTGAAAAAAAATGATAATTAAATTAGGATTTAAAAATGGCAATAAATTATTTAAAAAAATCACCAAAAACATCTTCTACTGATGATACAAAAACAAGAGAAATTGTAGAAAATATTCTAAAAGATATAGAGAAAACAAAAGAAGAGGGATGTATCGAGTTATCAAAAAAATTTGATAAATATGAAGGAGAAGTAGTAGTTACAAGAGAAAAAATTGAACAAATTAAAAAAAATTTAGATCCTAAAACAAAAGACGACATTCAATTCTCTCATGAAAGAGTAAGAAAGTTTGCTGAAGCACAATTAAAAAATTATGGCCAAGATTTTGAGGTAGAACTCTCGGATGGGTTATTTGCTGGACAAAAATTAATTCCAGTTAATACGGCTGGATGTTATGTACCTGCAGGAAGATATGCTCATATTGCTTCTGCAGTAATGAGTGTTACTACAGCTAAAGTTGCAGGTGTTAAAAACATTATTGTTTGCAGTTCACCAAAACCAGGGGTTGGAGTTCATCCTGCTATTGTTTATACAGCTGACTTATGTGGAGCAGATGTAATAATGAATTTAGGAGGAGTACAAGCTATTGCTGCAATGACTTATGGTCTTTTTGGTAATGCTCCAGCAGATATGCTTGTTGGTCCTGGAAATCAATTTGTTGCAGAATCAAAAAGAATTTTATTTGGCAAAGTAGGTATAGATTTATTTGCTGGTCCTACAGAAATTGCAGTTATAGCAGATGAAACAGCTGACCCAGAATTAGTTGCTTTCGATTTAGTTGGACAAGCAGAGCATGGTTACAACTCTCCGGCATGGTTATTTACTACTAGTAAATCATTAGCTGAATATGTAATGAAAAGAGTACCAGAATTAATTGCAGATTTACCAGACTTGCCAAGAGAAAACTCTGGTGCAGCTTGGAGGGACTATGGTGAAGTTATTTTATGCGATACAGACGAAGAAATGGCTAAGATCAGTGATGAATATGCTCCTGAACATTTAGAGATACAGACTAAAAACCTTCAATGGTTTCATGATCGATTAAAAAACTACGGATCATTATTTATAGGAGAAGAAACTACGGTTGCTTATGGTGATAAATGCTCTGGAACAAACCACATTTTACCAACAAAAGGTGCTGGAAAATATACAGGCGGTTTATTTGTCGGAAAATTCATTAAAACATTGAGTTTCCAAAGAATGACAAAGGAATCAACTAAAGAAGTGGGCGCAGCTTGTGCAAGAATTTCAAGATATGAAGGTATGGAAGCTCATGCTCGAACTGGAGATGTAAGACTTAGAAAATATGGATTTTCTAATTAGTTTTAAACTCTAGAAATTAATAAAACTGTAACTCCAATTACAAAAACAACAATACCTAAAATTTCTGTTAACTTTACTTTTTCCTTGAAAAAATATTTTGAGGAAAAATAACTAAATAATAATTCAATTTGACCAATTGCTCTTACAAAGGATGCTTGGATTAAAGTAAATGCATAAAACCATGAGAGAGATGCAAAAAAACCTCCAATGCCAATTAACATACAGTCGTATTTATCGTTATATAGTTTTTTAAATTCTTTTTTTTCAAAGACTAAAAGGTAAATCGTTAAAATTATCGTTGGAATTAATAATCCAAAAAGTAAAGTTGATATTACTTTTTCAAAATTTGAATTAAAATTTTCTAAAGATAAGGCTGCAGATCTAAAATAAACAATGCTCAGAGCTAAGAATAAACCAGATATAAGTCCAATTAATGTTGTTTTTGAAAATATGTTTTGAAGAAATAATTTTAAATCTTTTATAGATAAAATTATTACACCTAGAGTTGATATTATAATTCCAATTATGCCTAGCTTACTTAATTTTTCATTTAATATTAAGTATTCAAATATAGCAACTTGGACAACTTCTGTTTTACTTAGTGAGGTTCCAACAACAAAATTTGAGAACCTAAACAAGTATAATAATACAAAAGTAAATATTACTTGAAAAATTGATGCTAAAGTTACATTTATTAAAAAGCCTGGTTGATTAAGTATTTCATGAACTACAGAAACTTCTCTGAAATATATAAAAAACAAGATTAATGCTAAAGGTAAAGCAAAAGAAAACCTAACATAAGTAGATGCTATAGTTGAAA
>CABZRS010000037.1 GCA_902528135.1 uncultured Pelagibacteraceae bacterium
CAGTTCTTGGACCCACAAATACTGGAAAAACCTTCCTAGCAATAGATACTATGCTTTCTTTTGACTCAGGTATGATTGGTTTCCCTTTAAGACTTTTAGCAAGAGAAGTTTATGACAAAATTATCAAAAAAATTGATCCATCAAAAGTTGCTTTGATTACTGGTGAAGAAAAAATAATTCCTTTAAATGCTAAGTATTTTCTTTGTACTGTTGAGTCAATGCCATTGGATAAAAGTTTAGAGTTTGTAGGTATTGATGAAATACAAATGTGCAATGATCACGAAAGAGGCCATATTTTTACTGACAGATTTTTGAATATGAGAGGTGAAAAACTTACTATGCTCATGGGTTCTAATTCAATAAAAAAAATTATCCAAAAACTTGATGATAATATTGAATTTAAAAATAGGGAAAGACTTTCAAAGTTATCATTTGGTGGTCACAAAAAAATTTCAAGAATAGAAAGAAAAAGCGCGGTGATAGCATTTTCTACCGAAGAAGTTTATGCAATTGCAGAATTAATAAGACGTCAAAAAGGTGGAGCTGCTATTGTGATGGGATCTCTTAGCCCCAAAACAAGAAACTCGCAAGTCAGCTTATATCAGTCTGGTGACGTTGATTACCTAGTTGCAACAGATGCAATTGGAATGGGAATAAATATGGATCTAGATAATGTATATTTTTCAAATTTAAAAAAGTTTGATGGAAAAAAGTTAAGAAATTTAAATATTTCTGAAATTGGACAGATTGCAGGAAGAGCAGGAAGATATTTAAATGATGGTATATTTGGTACTACAGGTGAATGTAAAGAAATAGGACCAGAGCAAATTGAAGCATTAGAAACACACAGCTTTCCAGAAATACAAACTATCTTTTGGAGAAACTCAAAATTGAATTTCACTAATAAAGTTTCATTATTGAAATCTTTAGATGAAAAACCTCAGGAAGACTGGCTTAGAAGAATAAGTGAATGTCAAGATGAAAAAGTATTAAAATATTTCTTAAAAGAAGCACCAAAAATAAAAATTCAGGATAACACTGAAATTTTAAAAATACTTTGGGAATGTTGTCAAATACCTGATTTTGTAAAGAAAACTTATGGTCACCATTTTGATGTTGTAAGTAAAATTTTTAGCTTTTTAACTGATGGAGATAGAAAAGTTCCAAACCACTATATGAAAGAACAGCTATCCTTGCTTGATAAGTTAGATGGAAATGTAGACTCTTTGTCAAATAGAATTGCTAACGTCAGAACATGGGCATATGTATCAAATAAATCTAATTGGGTTGAAAATCAGGACTATTGGATTGAGAGAACCAAAAATCTTGAGGATAAACTTTCTGATAGACTTCACGAAGAATTGACAAAAACTTTTATTGACAAAAGAGCAAGTGTTTTGGCTCGAGGTTTAAAACAAGATATTATGTTTGAAACTGAAATTGTTAACGATGAAGAAGTAATGATTAATGAACAGTATATCGGACGTTTAAAAGGTCTAAGATTAGAACTAGACCTTAAGATTGACACATTAGATGCTGATATAAAATCATTAAAAAAAGCAGCAAGACAAAATGTTGTTCCTGAAATTATAAAGAGAATTACACAGATAATTGATACTAGTTTAATTGAACTTAGAGATGATTTTAAAATTTATTGGAATAACAATCAAATAGCTAAATTAATTCCTGGTTCAGATTATCTAAATCCTCAAATTCAACTTATTATTGATGAGATGATTGAGAATAGTGAAAAAATAAGACTAAATACTTATTTGCAGAGATGGATAAATGATAAAATTGAAACAGAGCTAAAAAGTCTAATAGATTTAAAAAATGTTAAGGATAATAATTCAGAATTAAGGGCTTTAGCTTATCATCTTTATGAAAATAATGGAGTTATTAAAAGAGATGAGGTTTTAAATTATTTAAAAAAACTTAACCAAGATGAAAGAAAAAAATTGCGAAACTTAGGTGTAAAATTTGGAAGATATCATATTTTTTTATTTAAATTATTTAAACCAAGTTCTGTATCATTAAGAATTCTTTTATGGAAAAACTTCAATATGAAGAATTTTGATTTTTCACCACCAACTTTTGGATTAAACTTTTTAGAGGAAAAGAAAGTATTAAATAAAAACTTAATGCTTTTGTGTGGTTTTGAAAAATTTGAAAATTTATATGTTAGGATAGATATTTTAGAAAGGTTATTTCTAATGATTTTTAATACAAAGTCAGATGACAAAATTAAAGAGATTAAATTAATTCCAGAGATGCTTAATTTGTTAGGTTGTAATAAAGAAAATTTTGTGAAATTAATTAAGAAGATGAATTATAAAACTTATGAAAAAAATAATATCCAATACTTTAAATATAACCCATTAAGAAAAATTATAAAAAAAGAAATCAACAAAAACAGAAAAGATAACCCTTTTAATGTTCTTTCACAGCTTAACTTTAAATAATGTTTAATATTTTTAAAAAACAAGAAACTGAAAAGGAAAGCAATCACCCTTCAATAATAGCAGTTGCTTGCTTATTAATTCATTCTGCTAAAATAGATGAGAATTATACTGATAAAGAAAATAGAATAATTAAGGATGCAATTATTGAAATGGGGGCTGAATCTGACAAGATTGATAAAATAATGCAAGATGCTGAACTAAAAGAAAAAGATTCAAATCAAATACTTGGTTTTACTAGAGAGGTCAAAAATATTAGTGAGGAAGATAAAAAAATTATAATAGAAGCATTATGGGATATTATATATTCAGATGAAGATGCTGATATGTATGAAACAAATCTAATGAGAAGATTATCTGGTTTACTCTATTTAGATCCAAAAGTTGTAGGAGATATTAAAGAGAAAGTTCGTCAAAAAAAAATATGACCTATTTAGTAAATGATAAATGCATCAAATGTAAATTGATGGATTGTGTTGAAGTTTGTCCTGTCGATTGCTTTTATGAAGGTAAAAATATGCTTGTAATTAAACCTGATGAGTGTATAGATTGTGGCGTTTGCGAGCCAGAATGTCCAGTGGACGCCATAATATCTGATAATGACGATAATAATGGTATGTGGATGGAAGTAAATAAAAAATATTCGGACTTATGGCCAAATATAAGTGAAAAAAAAGATCCTCCAGCGGATCATAAACAATTTAAAGATGTAAATAACAAGTATGAAAAATATTTTAAAGAAAATCTTGAATAAAAAGAAAGTAAAGAAAGTAGTTAAGAAAAAAGTTAAAAATATTAAAAAAGTTATCAAGCCAAAAAAAATTTCTAAAATAGCAAAAGTTAAAAAAGTAACAAAAGAAATCAATAAAAAAAAAATAAAAGACTTAAGGAAAAAAAATAAAGTAGAAATTAAAACTGATCCATTAAGAATACCTAAAAATAACGAGCAGAAACCTGAAATTAAGAAAGTTAAAAAACAAGAGACTGAAAAGAGAATATTTAAGATTAAAGATTATGTTGTTTATCCTAAACATGGAGTAGGTCAAATAACAGAAACAAAAAAAATCAATATAGGCGGAATTGATGTTGAAACTTACGTTTTGAAATTTGAAAAAGATAAGGCCAGTGGAATGGTACCAATAAATAAACAATCTCACCTAAGACCATTGGCTACAATAAACCAGATAAATAAATGTGTAAGTATCCTAAAAACTAAGCCGAAAATTAAACGATCTATGTGGAGTAGGAGGGCTCAAGAGTATGAAGCCAAAATATCATCAGGTAAAATTTATGATTTAGCAGAGGTAGTAAGGGATCTTAATAAAGGTGATGATATTATGATTGATCAATCTTACAGTGAAAGACAATTATTTGAAAAAGCATACGATAGACTATTAACTGAATTCCAGATTGTTATGGGATCAAGTTTGGAAGATGCACAAAAAAAACTTGATAAAGCATTAAAGAGAAATTTAGAGAAACAAGCTCAAAAGGTTGAGGAAAAAACAGAAGTTGAGGAACCACTCAACCAAGAATTAACAGAATAAAAAAAACGCTCCCCACGCAAGCGCCATGAGAAGCGTTATCAGTTAAAAAGAATACTAAACTATCTTCTTTTTTTCTTCTTAGCTTTTTTCTTAGCTTTTTTCTTAGTTTTCTTTTTAGCAGCTTTCTTTTTT
>CABZRS010000038.1 GCA_902528135.1 uncultured Pelagibacteraceae bacterium
AAGAGTATTTTAGATAGGGATGGCTTCTTAAGAGTAAGAAATGTTCTTAACTTCAATAAAGACCTAAAACCAATTTTAAATGACATGGAATATGTAATGGACAATTTAGTTTATAAATTTGCTCCTAAGAACATGAAAGAAAAAATATTTAAATATAACTTTAGGAAAAAATACACTTACATTTCAAAACTAAATATTTATGATCTTGATCAATATTTTAACACCAGACTTCCAAGAGATCATGTGAAGAAAGATAGTGATTATTTTGCATCTCAATCTTTATGGAATTTAATAAATCACAGAAATATCTTGGATGTGGTTGAAAAATTATTAGGGCCAGAGATACTTTCAAATCCAGTTCAAAATACAAGAATTAAACAACCTGAAAATAAATTACCTAAACATTCTGTTCACGATGGTCTCTCAGGCAGAACACCATGGCATCAGGATGCAGCAGTATTATCATCTTTGGGACAAAGATTAACAGATATGGTTACTGTTTGGATTCCATTTACTAAAACTACGAAAAAAAATGGATGTATGATTACAGTAAAAGAAATTAATAAATTGGGACTATTGAATCATATATCGGGATATAGAGGTCAGGTCGAAATAAAAAATAGTAAATTACTTGATAATTACAAGCCAGTTTTTCTAGAAGCTAATGTTGGCGATATTATTATTTTACACAAACATTCTATTCATTGTTCATTGCCTAATAGATCTAATGATTTTAGAATTAGCGCTGATTTAAGATACAATAGAGCTGGAACCCCATCTGGTAGGAAACCTTTACCCAATTTTTATGTAAGAAGTAAAAATAGAAAAAATATTACCATCCACAATTATAAACAATGGATTGCTTTATGGGAAAAGGCAAAGAATAAATGTATTCCAAGAAAGTATGCATTTAAATATCCACTTCCAACATTTAAAAATAGTAAAAGAGATCTTGCTAGACTAATATAATTTTTTTTAAAATAATGAAAAAAATTCTCATTGTCCAACCTATTCATGAAAAAGGTATGGAATTATTAAAAAGTAATAGCAACTATAGTTACGAGGTTGTTGAAGATTTAAGTGTTGAAAATGTGAAACAAAAAATTGTAGATGCAGATGCAGTTTCTTTAAGAACTTCAATATTACCTGCTGAGGCAATTAAAAATGCAAAAAACCTTAAAATAATTTCAAGACATGGAGTTGGTTACGATAATATTGATTTAAATAGCTGTAAAAAGGGAAATATAGATGTAGCAATAACTGCAACAGCAAATGCTGTAGCAGTTGCAGAACATGTTATTTTCATGCTTTTAAGCATCTCAAAAAGAAAAAATATGTATGACAATTTAGTCAAAAGTGGAAAATTTACTGAAAGAAATAAATTACCAAAAACTATTGAGATTTGGGACAAAAACATTCTTATAGCTGGATTTGGAAGAATAGGAAAAGCGTTGATTAAAAGATGTTTAGGATTTGAAATGAATGTTTTCGTTTACGATCCGTTTGTTGAAGCAGAAACAATAAGCAAAATGGGTGGAAAAAAAGTTGAAGATTTATCAAAGGCTATTAAAGATATGGATGCTGTCTCACTTCATATACCTTTAACTGATCAAACCAAAAATATTATAAATTACGATCTTCTTAAAACGATGAAAAAAAACTGCATCATTATAAATGCTGCAAGAGGCGGTATTATAAATGAGAAAGACTTAGATAAAGCCTTAAATGAGAATTTGATTTTTGGAGCAGGAATTGATGTATTTGAGTTAGAACCTCCAGAGGCTGATAATCCTCTATTAAAAAATGACAAAGTTTTCCTGAGTCCTCATGCTGCAGCATTCACTGAGGAATGTATGACAAGAATGGCAAAAGAAACTATTCAAAATATTTTTGATTTTTTTGATGGAAAACTTGAAGACAGTAAAAAAGTAAAATTATAGATTATTTATCTCTAAATTTGATTTCTTTAAAGTATCTGTAATATATTTGTAACCCTTAATAGCATATTCAAGCGGATTAGCTTTTTTAGGGTCTTGTTCAGCTTCTACAACAAGCCAACCTTGATAATTATTTTTTTTTAAAATATCAAACAGTGGTTTATAGTCGATACACCCATCGCCAGGTACGGTAAAAGCACCTTCTAAAAAGGCATCCCTAAAACTTAAATCTTCAGAAAGAGCTTTTTTTAATACTTCCTCCCTAATATCTTTGCAGTGAATATGGATTACTCTTTCCTTAAATTTATTTATTATATTAATTGAATTTCCCTGAGCAAATAGCATATGACCTGTATCTAAAGTTAATTTTACACTATCATCTGTATTTTCTAGCAATTTAATAGTTTCTTCTTCTGTTTCAATAACTGTTCCCATATGATGGTGGTAAGCTAAAGGCATACCCTCATCTTCAAGATATTTTGCAAGTTCAGATATTTTTACGCAATAATCTTTCCATTCTTGATCGGTCATCTTAGGTCTACTGGAAAGTTTTTTTCTTGGATCACCCTGTATTGAACCAAAAACTTCAGCAAAAACGATACATGGAGCTTCACAATCTTTAAATAATTTAAGTTGGTCTTGAATTAAATTTTTTTCTTGTTCAACAGAATTTTTTCTAAGATTTCCGCTATACCAACCAGAACATAATTTTAAGTTATACTTTTCTAATTTTGGTAATAATTCCTCAGATGTTTTTGGGAATTTACCACCTGACTCAATCCCAACAAATCCAGCCTGACTTGCTTCTGACAAACATTGTTCTAGAGGAGTATCTCCGCCTAGCTCAGGCATGTCATCATTACTCCAAGCAATTGGTGCTATACCTAATTTTACTGACATAAATTTTTTATTTGTTAAGATATATTTAATCATGAGATTAATTAAAGGAAAAAAAATTCAGCTTGGTGTTGTTGGAGGTGGTCCAAAATCTTGGATTGGTCATGTTCATAGAATTTCATCAAGATTTGATAATCAATATGAGATAGTTTCTGGTGTTTTTTCTAGAAATTCAAAACTATCTAAAAGCTTTGGTCAAAGCCTAGGTATTTTAAAAGAGAGATGCTATTCAAATTTTAGAGAAATGGCTGAAAGAGAAGCGGCAAGAAAAGATGGTATTAATGTTGTAGCAATAATGACACCTCCTTCAAGTCACCAAATTATTGCTGAAAAATTTATTGATAAAAATATTCATGTGATTTCTGATAAACCATTTGCTGGAAATCTTGCACAAGCTAAGAAATTATTTAAAAAAATAAAATCAAATAAAAAAATTAAGTATGCTTTGACACATAATTATTCTGCTTATCCAATGGTTAGAGAGGCAAAAGTATTGGTTGAAAAAGGTAAAATTGGAAAAGTTGAATATGTAAATGTTGAATATGTTCAGGATTGGTCGGATGGAGAAAATATCTCACAAAAAAATGCAAAGAAAAAATTTAAATGGAAAATAGATAAAAATATTGTCGGAGTTTCAGCAGTATTAAACGAAATTGGTTCTCATGCATATCATATGGCAACTTATATATCAGGTTTAAAAGGTGAAACTATTTTTGCAGATATTAAACAAGTTTCAAATAAAGTTAAAATGGACAACAATGCTCAAGTAATGATCAATTTTAATAATGGAGCTAAAGGAATGTTTTGGACAAGTGTGATGGCTAGAGGTGGAGTTTATGGATTACGAATAAGAATATTTGGAACGAAAGGAAGTTTGGAATGGGTTCAAAACGATCCAAACTATTTAAAACTTAATCCATCTAATGGTGTTGTTAAATTTATTGAAAGAGGTTATTTTAATGCTGAATTGTCTAAAAAATTTTCTAGATTAAAATTTGGACATCCTGAAGGATATTTAGATGCATTTGCAAATATTTATCGTGAATTTGCAGATTCTTTGAAAAA
>CABZRS010000039.1 GCA_902528135.1 uncultured Pelagibacteraceae bacterium
CTTTCTTTACCTCTATTTAATGACATAAAGTATGCAGAATAATCTTTAACAAAAGGCCCAAATTTTCGAGAGTCGTCACCTGTTTCTGGTGCTTCAATTTTTATAACTCTTGCACCTAAATCTGAGAGTATCATCGTACAATAAGGTCCTACTAAAACCCTTGTTAAATCAACAACTAATAAATTTTTTAATGGTCCATCCATAATTAAATATATGACATTTCCTTATATTGACTCTTACTAATAAGTTCAATTTAATATGTTTATTAAATTAATTTAAAGAGGGGAAAACATGTTTAAAAAAATAAGTTTTTATTTCACAACATTATTTTTAGCTTTCTCATTAATTGGATCAGCTTATGCTGTTACATTAAAAGCTAGTCACCAATGGCCAGGTACTCCAAGAGCCGATGGTTCTTTTGATCCAAGACATGAAATGGTTCAAATAATTGCTGATGAAGTAAAAAAAGCAGGTGTAGATTTGGATATTAGAATTTATCCAGCAAAGTCACTTTATAAACCAAAAGAACAATGGAAACCAATGACTACTGGTCAGCTAGATATTTCTGCATTTCCATTAGCATATGCATCGAAATTTCATCCTGAATTTGATGCAACACTAATGCCAGGAACAGTAAAAAATCATGATCATGCCTTAAGATTTAATAAAGGTCCAATGATGACTGAGATCAAGAGAATCATTAATGATGCTGGTGTAGTTGTATTATCTGATGCTTGGCTTGGTGGGGGATTTGCATCAAAATCTAAATGTATAAAAAACCCATCAGATGCTAAAGGACAGGTAATGAGAGCAGCTGGTAAAGCATTTAACCAAATGTTAGAAGCAGCAGGAGCAGGTATTCAAAGTATGCCTTCATCTGAAATTTATACTGGATTACAAACTGGAGTATTAACTGGTGCAAATACTAGTTCAGGAAGTTTTGTAAGTTACAAAATTTATGAACAAGTATCTTGTGCAACACCTCCAGGAAAATTTGGATTATGGTTTATGTATGAGCCAATTTTAATGTCAAAGATGAGTTTTGATAAATTAAATTCAAAACAACAAAATGCTTTAATGGAGGCAGGTAAAGTTGCTGAGAAATATATGACTGCGCAAGTTGAAAATTTAGATAAAAAATTTGAAGACGCATATAAAGCAGCAGGAGTTAAGTTGGTATATATGGATGCAAACGACCATGCGGCTTGGGTTGAGATTGCAAAACAATCTTCTCATAAAGCATTTGCTGAAAAAGTTCCAGGTGGCGATAAGCTGATGGAAATGGCTTTAGCAGTTAAATAAAAAGATATATAAAGAACCCCTATTTGAAAATTAAATAGGGGTTTTTTTTATGAAAGAGAGATATTTAAAATTTTGTAATTTATCGTCAAAGGCTTGTGGTGCCTTTGCTGTTCTTGCCTTAATCTTATCAATTTTGGTAATTGTTGAGCTTGTATTTGAAAGATATTTTTTTCAAAGAGCAATCACTTGGCAAACAGAGTTAGTCACAATGCTTTTAGTTGCTTCAACTTTCATTGGAAGCGCCTATGTTTTAAGTGAAAAAGCACATGTCAGTATGGAATGGATTTATGATTTTTTATCGAAAAAAAATATTCTAAGACTTAAAATATTTACATCATTAATAAGCTTATTATTTTTTTTAATTTTATTCTATTTTGGATTTTTAATGGTGGAGGAAGCTTTTACTAAAAATTATTCGACAGGAACGGTTTGGGATCCACCTTTATGGATACCTTATTCTTCCATGATGATTGGAGCAGCTTTAATGATACTTCAATACATTGCTGAAATTATTAAACTTTTTGATGAAGAAGGTATTAATTAATGGATCCTTTATTAATAGCAGTAATAGTTGCAGTCTTTACTTTAATAGTTTTATTTTCAGGAATACCAATCGCGTTTGGTTTAAGTTTTGTCTCGATAGCACTTTTAGTAGCATTTGAAGGGTTTCAAATGTTAGACGTTTTTGCTGAAACCTTTTATGCAGGATTAAACTCTTTTGTTCTACTTTCAATACCAATGTTTATTTTGATGGGAATGGCAGTTGCTAATTCTCCAGCAGGAAAAGACCTATATACTGGATTAGATAGATGGCTTTGGAGAGTTCCAGGTGGATTAGTAATATCTAATATTGGGGCTTGTTCAGTTTTCGCTGCTCTGAGTGGATCAAGCCCAGCAACTTGTGCAGCAATCGGAACCATGGGAATACCTGAAATGAGAAAAAGAGGATATTCCGATCAAATAGCAACTGGAACAATTGCAGCTGGCGGAACCTTGGGAGTTTTAATTCCTCCTAGTATTGTTTTAATTGTTTATGGAATTGCAACAGGAACATCAATTGGAAGGTTATTTTTATGTGGGTTAGTACCCGGATTTATGTTGGCTGGTATGTTTGCGATATGGGCCCTTATACATAGTTATTTTATCGATAAAGACTCAGCAAAGGCTTTAAAAAATAGAACACCTCCTACATTTAAAGAAAAAATTGAGGTGCTACCAAGAATTCTTCCTTTTTTAGCAATTATAGCAGGTGTCTTATATGTTTTATATGGTGGTGTTGCGACACCCTCAGAAGCATCAGGTGTTGGAGCATTTTTAGTTTTTGTATTGATAGCTGTAGTTTATAAAATTTATCAACCAAAAAAAATATGGAATATTGTTAAAGTTTCGATGAAAGAAAGTGTGATGATAATGTTCATCATAGCAGCATCTTATCTTTTTGCATTTACACTATCTCAACTTTACGTAACCCAATCTTTAGCGCAGAGTATGGTAGAGTTAAGTTCAAACAAATGGGTCGTATTTATTTTAATTAATATTTTTCTATTAATAGCAGGTTTCTTTTTGCCTCCGGTTGCTGTCATTGTGATGACTTCAGCAATATTGTTACCAGTTATAACCACATTAGGTTTTGATCCATACTGGTTTGCAATTGTATTTACGATAAATATGGAAATTGGCCTTATTACTCCACCAGTTGGACTAAACCTTTATATAATCAAGGGTATTACGCCAGATGTAAGTTTGTCAGAAATATTAAAAGGATCTATACCTTTTATGATAATTATGGCTTTAGCTATATTAATACTATGTATTTTTCCTGAAATTGTTACCTGGCTGCCTGATAAAATAATGGGCAAAAGTTTAGGTTTTTAATATATAAAAAACATCATGTTGAATATAAAAAGAATTTTTGAGACTATAGCTGATGCTGGACAAAAGATTTTAGAAAAAAAATCTATCAAAAGCATTGCAAAAAAAAGAGATCTTCTAGATCTTTGTGATGATTTACTATCAACTAAAGGTGCAGCTTTTGGAATAACACTAGCAAGAGATATCTTATTCAGATATCAAAATTTATCTTTAGAGGATAAAAATAAATTTTTAATTGAAGTAAATAATAAATATAAACCTGACTCATTAAAAATAGATGAAGCTATTAAAAGTTACAGCAAATCAAAGGATACCTCATCTATATTAAATCTATCTCGGGTTGCATCAGGAATAAGAAAAGAGCTATTTGTAAGACTAAATATGGCTCCAAACGGCACCTCAGAGATAGTCTCCTTAAGAGAGGATTTATTAAACTTAATAAAAGACCAACCTGAACTTAAAAGCTTAGATTATGACTTAATTGATATATTTAAAAATTGGTTTAATCCAGGTTTTCTAAAATTAAGA
>CABZRS010000040.1 GCA_902528135.1 uncultured Pelagibacteraceae bacterium
TTTCTTTTAAAGTTTATGTCAAATAAGTTTCCAATTTTTGATGTTTTCCACATATCTCCCTCATACCAACTACCAGCAAAGTGTAAAAAATAGTTATTTATCATTGAACTATCTATACACGCAGAAATAAGATCCAAATTTTTGCGATATTTTTTTGAATATAAAAAAGGATAATAATTTGCCATTTCAAAAACCCACTGAGCTTGAAATCTGTAATCTAAGTTATTGATTTTTAAATTTTTCTGAATAAAATAATTAAAGTGAGTTTGTTCTCCCCCATTAGTTATTGAATTAACATTTTTTTTAAATTTATAAAAATAATTATTAAAGGCATCAAAATTATTTTTTGAAATTATATATACTCCTGCACAGTACTCGTCATTTTGAGGTGATAAGTTATGATATTTGTAAAGATTTTGGATTGATATATTTAAAGCGGAATCTAAAGGGTATTTTTTTGAATAATATTTATTTCTTAAAAAAGCTATTTTTCTTGTTGTGTCTTTCCAATCATATGGCATTTTTTTTCTTATAGAAACTACACTTACTGTATTTTTTTTATGATAATTAAATATATTTGGTGACTCTGTATTTATTAAAATGTCTGTATCTATCATACAAATATTTTTAATTCTTTTAAATTTATTTAAAAGAATTTTAGGGGCAATTAATTTCTGCCATTCAGGTTTCTTCCAAAACTTAGAATTTTTTTCTACCAAGTCTTTTGTGATTAAAAAAAGTCCAATATCATTTTTTTTGCAATATATTTTAAAGTTTTTATAAGTATATTTTTTAAAATTACTCTCATATTTTTTTCCTATTGCAATCGTACAAAAATAATTTTGTGATTTAGAATTAAGTATCTTCTTGATCATTTAATTTTACTTGTAAATATCCACTTATTCTTTTTTTTCTTCCATAAATGTTTTGGTCTCCATTTATCTACTACAGACCAAAACTGTTTTTCATTTATATCTAAGAAACTTAAAAAATCTTGAAAGTATTTTTTTGGAAACTCTCCTTCATATTTATTCATCAATTTAATTCCTTCAGTTCTAGTTATATGATTATCTCTAACTTCATGTGACGCTTCCTCTGAGCACCTACCAAGCCCAAATTTTATGTATCTCATATAATAATGAAAACCATCCATTTTATCATCTAAACTAGAATATTTTGAATATGTTCCTTCTGATCTCTCATCGTTTGGTTTAAATCCAGTGTTATCTACGCAATAATAAAAATTCTCTTGAGGTGTCCATTTTTTATAATATGAAAAAAAATATTTTCCTTTTATATTTGCTTTTTTTAACTTATTTAAATTAGGTATTTTATAAAATTCTAAGTCACCATTTTTAATATCATTTTTTTTAAGATAGTTTTTATTTTTAAGACCAAACTTTATTAATTGACTAAAATTAGAACCTTTAAAATGTTGGTTAGTCCACTCTGACATTGGTTTAAAAGGCTTATCTTTAAATTTAGGATCCCCAGCATATTCTAATTCCCCATTTTCTCCATAAAAAACAAGGTTAATATTTAATTTTAACGCCATATGGAATGGGAAATTTACTTGACCAAGTACAAAAACATGAAATGCATCTCCTAACTCTTCAAAGCAGAGCCTTGCAAGCTTCCTTTGCAAATTGCCATCAGGGGTATAAAGAAAATTTGAAATCCCAGATTTAATTAATGAGTCAAAGTTTAGTTTTCCTATTTCGGTATATTCCAAAGGTGACCATGTAATAGTTATAGGATTCATCCCATATTTATATTTTAATTGATGAGCAACAAATCCTGAGTCTTTTCCACCACTACTAGGTACAATTACATCCCAAGCTGAATTTTTACTCCTATGTTTATCTAATAATTTTAAAAGTTCTATCTCTCTTTTATTCCAATCAATAGAATTTTTATAATCTGAAAATTTACATGCAGAACAAATTTGATTTTTATCAAATATAATTCTTGGTCTTTGATTAGATATACAACATCTCTTACACCATAATATTTTTTTTGGAATATGTTTAATTTGTTTATCTAGCATTTGATTTAAGAAATTTTTTAAGAAAGTTTAGACCTTGTTTGCCACTTTTCTCTGGATGAAATTGGCATCCAAAAATATTTTTATTAATAATTGAAGAACAAAATATGAAATTATCTGCTGTTGTTGTTGTATAAACAATATTTATATTTTTAGGCTTTGCATAAAATGAATGTACAAAATAGTAAAACTCATTACTTTTTACATAATTTAATTTTTTTTTTTCTTTAGTTTTATTCCATCCTACGTGAGGTACAGATTTGACCTTTTTTTTATCAAATGGTTTAACTGATCCCTTTAATATACTTAGTCCTTTCGTGTTGCCAAACTCTGAACTTCTCTCAAAAAGTAATTGAAATCCAAGACAAATACCCAAAAAACGTTTACCAGATAGAATATGATCCTTAATTGGTTTAATAATTTTTTTCTTATTTAGATTATCCATTGCTTGTTTAAAAGATCCAACCCCTGGCAAAACTAAAATTTCAGATTTATCAATTTCACTTTTTTTTGAGGTAATTTTGGCTTCAATACCAACTTTTCTTATTGCATTTTTTATACTAAACAAATTACTTGTTCCTGAATCTATTATTGATACTTTTTTCATTTAATTCTATTTAAGTTATTTAAAATATTTTTAACTGTTTTCACTTCAAATTTCTTAAAATTAAAATTTTGTGTTGTCATGAATTCTATGTTACCTTCGTCCTTATAATCATTTTTAGAAATTTTTTTTCCTTGTATTAAATTATAATGTAAAAGAGAGGCTAAGGCTACGCCTGAAACTTTTGTTTTGTTAATTAAATTAGAAATTTGTTTTGTGCTACCTGCTCCACCACTAATTATTAGAGGTATTGATAGTCTATTTTTAATTTGCTTAATGAAATCAATATCAAAACCTTTCCCCGTTCCATCATAATCTATAAAAGTTAAAATAATTTCTCCAACACCAAGTTTTTGAAGTCTTAAAATCCAATCATAAGCCAAATAATTAGTAGGGGTTCTACCATTATTATAATAACAATAATATTTTCCGTTCTTATTCTGCACTTCTACATTTCCAACAATAGTTGATTTACCAAATATTTTTACTGCATCATTAATAATATTTGGATTAGAAAATATTTTTGAATTTATTGATACTTTATCTGCACCTGCCTTTAAAATTTTATAAATATCTTTAATATTTCTAATACCTCCTCCTACAGTAAGTGGAATAAATATTTCTTTGGCAGTTTTCGAGATGGTATCATAAAGTGCATTTTTTCCATAAAGTGAAGCCACAACATCCTGATAAAATAATTCATCAATTCCATTTTGATAATAATTTTCTGAGAAATACTCTGGTTTTCCCAATACTCTTAAACCTTCCAAATTAATTCCTTTTACTAAATTTGGTCCTTTTATCTCTAATTTTGCAATTATTCTTTTTTTTAACATGTTTGTAATTAA
>CABZRS010000041.1 GCA_902528135.1 uncultured Pelagibacteraceae bacterium
TACCAGCATATGACATGGTCGTTCAAGGTATGGGAGGCTTAATGAGTGTAACTGGCCATCCAAACTCAGAACCAACAAGGGTTGGAACCTCTATTGGTGATATTACAGCAGGACTTTTTACAGCAATTGGAATTAATGCAGCTTTATACGATAGACAAAAAACTGGTAAAGGAGCTTTTATAGATGTCTCAATGTTAGATTGCCAAATAGCAATTTTAGAAAATGCAATTGCAAGATATCTTTCCAAAAATGAAATTCCAGGACCTATGGGTTCAAGACATCCATCTATTGCTCCCTTTGAAGCTTTTAAAACGAAAGATAGTTATATAATTATTGCTGCAGGAAATGATAAACTTTTTACAAAACTTTGTGACGTATTAAAAATTCCTGAAACTGCAAATGATGAAAGATTTAATTCTAATTCACTAAGATGTGAAAACATGGATCACTTAAAAGAAATTTTTGAAAAACAATTGAGCTCCAAATCTACAGATGAATGGGTTAAAGAAATGGAAGAATTGAAAATTCCATGTGGGCCAATTTTTAATATAAAACAAGCTGTAGAAAATCCTCAAATTCAAGAAAGAAATAGTTTAGATTTTTTAAAGTCTTCTGATTTAAAAATAGGAGACAAAAGAATTGCCGATAATAAGGCTTTGATTAGTAAGTTAGCAGTAAATTATTTAGCAAAACAGAAGAATGATTTTGGTTTCCCAATAAATGATGTTTGCAGATTTCATTTAAAAAATGGAGCTGATATAGATGATATTGCAGTAAACGCGAATGTTTCTGAAGTTGGTTTCAAAAGGTCTTTTGGTGTCATGGTTAACTATAGATACGAACTAGCTAAAATTGAGAAAAATCATCAAGAATATGTAAACGAAAAGAAAGTTAACATTTCTAATAAAGTTAAAAAACATGTCTAAGATTAACAGATTGGTATCAGTTGCACCTATGATGGATTGTACTGATAGGCATGAAAGATACTTTTTAAGATTGATCAGCAAAAATGTCCTTCTTTACACTGAAATGGTTGTATCTGAGGCTATTGATCAGGGAGATAAAGAAAAATTATTATCTTTTGACCTCAGAGAAAAACCAGTTGCACTTCAATTAGGTGGCTCTACACCAAAATTATTAGCAAATTCAGCAAAAATTGGTGAGGAATTTGGTTATGATGAAATTAATTTAAACCTAGGATGTCCAAGTAAAAAAGTTCAAAAAAATAGATTTGGTGCATGTTTAATCAAGGAACCAAATTTAGTGGCTGATTGTTTATCAGAAATGATTAATTCAACATCTTTGCCAGTCACAGTTAAGACTAGAATTGGTTATGATGACGTAGAAGACTACGAACATTTTTATAATTTCATAAAAACTTTGAAGGAAACTGGGGTTAAAACTTTTATAATACATGCTAGAAAAGCAATGTTGGGTAAATTTACGCCTAAGCAAAACCTTAATATACCTCCTTTAAAATATGATTATGTATATAAACTAAAACAAGATTTCAAAGATCTTGAAATAATTATTAATGGTGGTGTCACCTCAGTAGAAGAAGTAAAAGATCATATAGATAAAGTAGATGGAGCAATGATTGGAAGATCGGTTTATCATTCTCCTTATCTTTTAGCTGATATTGAAAAAGAGATATTCAATAATCATGATATCAAAGAACGTGAAGAAATTGTTGAGGAGTTAATTGACTATGTTAAGGCTCAAGTACAAATGGGCACAAGAGTAAATCAAGTTATGAGACATACACTTGGTTTATTCCATGGACAAACAGGTTCAAGCCATTGGAAAAGATATTTAAGTGAAAATATGTGTGTAAGAGATGCGGATGTAAAAAAAATTGATCATATTATGGATAAAGTTAGACTTTCTCCTAAATTACATTCGGCAGGTCGAATTGATTAATACTATTCTTTCTAATCAGTATTATCTTTTAATTTTATTAATGATATTTACTGCATTTCCAGTTGGATTTTTTGCAGGTTATTTTGGGATAGGTGGAGGTTTAATATCTGTGCCTGTACTTTTTTTTATTTTTGAAACAGCAGATGTTGATAAATCTTATTTGATGCATCTTTCAGTAGGAACCGCTTTTTCTATTACAATTTTTACTGCCTTTGTTTCAGTTATGACTCATAGAAAACATAAAGCTGTAGATACAAATATTTTAAAAACTTATGGTCTATTTGTTATATTCGGAGTTTTGTTAGGTACTTATATGGCAGCATTATTAAATACAAAATCTTTAGTTTTATTTTTTGCTGTAGTTGTATATTTTTTTGGTGGATATTTATTGCTAGTAAAACAGGAGTTAAAAAAAAATAAGAAATTTAAGTTTCTACCAAGAGCAACCTTTGGTTTTATCTCAGGTTTTATATCTGCACCTATGGGCATTACAGGAGCTATGATGAATGTTCCAATCTTAAGATATTTTGGATATCCTATAAGTAGAGCAATTGGAAGTTCTGCTGCAATAGGATTTATAATAGCATCTATTGGCTCAATTGGTTTTTTGACATCTGGTTTTTTTACTAAATGCAAATCTTCCTTTAAGCTTAGGTTTTGTAAATATTCCTGCTTTTTTTAATATTTATTCCAATTACATCTTTTATGGCCAGAGTTGGAGCAAATATGGTTCACACCACAGATAAAAATAAAACTCAAAGAATGTTTGGGGTATTTTTATATGTAATAGGGACTCTCTTTTTGATTAGGTTCTTAGATCTTTAATTAAATCTTTTGATCGTATTCACCTATTTTACCAGTTTTTTGAAGCAAATCGTCAATAAAATCGAAGATTTTTTTCTTTCTTTTATCAGATGTTGGACTTTCAGTAACGACAACTAAAGAAGGTTTATTAGATGAGGCCCTTATTAAACCCCAAGAGCCGTCTTTA
>CABZRS010000042.1 GCA_902528135.1 uncultured Pelagibacteraceae bacterium
ATCATTTTTTGTATTTTGATAAAATTTAGTTAAGAGATCGATGAATTGGATATTGTCGTAAAGCATTTTTTCAAAGTGAGGAATTATCCATTTTTCATCAACAGCATATCTTGAAATTCCTCCTTCTAGTTGGTCATAAATACCTTTGGAACAAAGATTATTGAGTAAAATTTCAACAGGCTTAAAATAATTTTTATTCTTAGTCTTTAAAAAGAAGTAAAACATTGCATCAAATAAATAAAATTGGGGGAACTTCGGTGCTCCTTTGAAACTTCCATTATTTTCATCTAAATAATTAATAATTTTTTCAACAAATGGCTCTAATGGCTGATTTAAAACTGCAGATCTTTGATTAATTTTTGAGAATATTTCTTTAACCTGTGGTGCTTGAGCTAAAATTTTTTCTCTATTTTCATTGTACACGTTATGCACGTTGTTTAAGACTTTTTTAAAGTCGGGCCTTCCTTGAATTTCCTTTGGTGGAAAGTAAGTGCCACCAGTAAATGGTACGCCATTTTCATCTAAAAACATTGATAATGGCCACCCACCTTGTGCCCCAGTTAAGATTGATAAGCTTTTTTGAAAGACGTAATCTAAATCAGGTCTTTCCTCTCTATCAACTTTAATATTTATAAACTTTTCGTTCATGAGTTTAGCGGTTTCGTCATTTTCAAAACTCTCATGAGCCATAACATGACACCAATGACAACTTGCATATCCAATGCTTAAAAATATAGGCTTTTTCTCTTTCTTTGCTTTATCCAAAGTTTCTTTATTCCAAGGAAACCAATCAACTGGGTTATCTTTATGTTGTTGAAGATAAGGACTTTTTTCGTTTTTTAAAATATTTGGCAATTTAGTGATGGTAAAAAGGTTTTCTTGAAAAAATATTCCTAACCATTGGTTCAAAATCTTTTAGAGTCATTGATTTGTAATTTGGATCAAATGAAGATTGGTCGTACTTTTCACAAAAATCTATTGTTGCTTGATAATGTTCAGCATTCTTATATTTTTCTCTTGCATTTTTGTCTCCACCCAAGTGTTCTGCAGAGTAATAGGTTTGAAATAAACCATGGTGTAAAATAATCCAGTAAGTTTTTTCTGAAACGTAAGGTTTTATTACTGATGCTGCGTATTGAGAATGATTCATTGGAGCCAATTCGTCTCCAAGATCGTGTAATAATGTGGCTACAACCATTTCTTCGTTTTCACCATTTTTATATGCTCTTGTTGCTGCTTGTAACGAGTGTTCTAATCTTGTTATCTGGTAGCCCTCAAGTGTAGTAGTTTGTGAGGCTAAATAATTTAAAATTCTATCTGCAGTTTTTCTTTCATACTGATTTTCTAACTTTTCTAATAATTGATAGTCATCTTTTGTTCCATACTTCATTTCTGTGAAACTTACTTTTTTCATTTTAATTATTTGAAGCCGTACTTAATAATGAAAGTTGAGTTACTTTATCCTCACCAAGCTCATCGATTATTTTCACTGGATATTCACCAGTAAAGTGGTGGTCAGTTAATTGTGGATAATTATCATTTCTTTTATCAAAGCCCATTCCCAAATATAAGCCATTTAAACTTAAAAATTTTAACGATTTTGCCTTTATGAATTCACATATTTCATTTGTAGATTTGTTAGCAGCTAAAAGCTCTTTTTTTGTTGGTGTATCAACACCATAAAAGTCGGGAAATTTTATTTCTGGGCTACCTATTCTCACGTGCACTTCTTTTGCTCCAGAATCGTATAGCATCTTCACAATTTTTGATGACGTAGTCCCTCTAACAAGTGAATCATCAACTAGAATTATTCTTTTATCTTTAATTACAGATATATTTGGATTTAATTTTAATTTTACTCCTAAACTTCTAATTTGTTGAGATGGTTCAATAAAAGTTCTACCAACATAATGGTTTCTTATTAAACCTAAGTCAAATTTTAACCCTTTTTTTTCAGCATAGCCTAATGCTGCTGCGTTTCCTGAGTCTGGTACAGGCACGACTAAATCAGCATTTATATTGTCCTCATTAGCAAGTTGTGCTCCAAAGTTTTTTCTATACTCGTAAGCTGTTTTTCCATTCAAAATACTATCTGGTCTTGAAAAGTAAATATATTCAAAAACACAAGGTCTGACTTTTTTTGGTGGAAATGGTTTAATGCTTTTCAGTTCATCATTTTCAATATAAACGATCTCGCCATTTTCGACTTCTCTAACAAATTTAGCTCCTATTATATCAAAGGCACATGTCTCAGAGGCAAATACATATGAGTTTTTTAATTTACCAATTACTAATGGTCTAATTCCGTAAGGATCTCGTACTCCTATAAGGGTATTTTGCGTCATCATCACAAGTGCATAGCCACCTTGAATTTGAAATATAGCATCAATAATTTTATCTATTGTTTTTACTCTTTTAGATTTAGCAATCAATTTAACTATTGTTTCAGTGTCTGAGGTAGTATAAAAAATAGATCCATCTTGAACCATTTTATTTCTTAAAGTAATTGCATTTGTTAAATTGCCGTTATGTGCAACCCCAATACCTCCTGAATTAGTA
>CABZRS010000043.1 GCA_902528135.1 uncultured Pelagibacteraceae bacterium
TTTTTAACATTGATTTATAAATTTTTTTACTCCAGTACCAATTTAATCCTACTTTTTGAAATGCTTGATTAAAACAATTTCTTTGTATATCAGAGGTCTCAATAATTGTTCCAATTGAACCAAATAAGACTGCTTTGATTGTCATTAGCCTTTAATGGCACCAGCGGTTAATCCACTTATAACCTGTCTTTGAAAAAACATTACCAATAGAAATAATGGAGCGGTAGCAGACACAACTGCAGATACAGCCCACATTAAATTTCCTTCATGCTGATTGGTTCCAAGGTAACTTTGTATTTTAGGAACCATAGTGTGGTTCTCTTGGTTTAACAATAAAGCTGTGACAGTAAAGTCATTATAAGCTAACATTAGACTAAACAATCCAGCTGTTATAACTCCTGGCCACATCACTGGCATTATAATATGTCTAAAGGCTTGGAAGTATGAACAACCATCAATTAAGGCACTTTCATCTAATTCTTTAGGCACAGTTTTAAAAAATGAATAAAGGAGCCATAAGGTAAAAGGTTGATTGATTGCAACAAGAACCACAATTGTAGTTGGTAAAATTCCCCAAATTTGTAATTGAAAAAAAGGGAATAGATAACCTGACACCAATGTTATATGCGGCATTGCTCTAAAAATTAAAGCAATAATTAAAATCCAAAATGCATAATTTTTTGTAGATCTGGACAGTGCGTATGCACCTAATGTGCCAAGAAATAATGAAATTGAGACAACACTAATTGTAACTATTACTGTGTTTCTCGAAGCTTTCCAAAATTCACCTTCAAACCACGCGCCACTATAAGCTTCCTTGGTAAATCTAGCGCCGGTTTCAATTAAAGTATTAAAAGCTGTTATTGCATACCACCAATCAGCTCTTGAGAAAAAGTCAGCTCTGACTTTAAAGGATCCCCAAAAAGTCCAAATAAATGGAAAACATGCAAGTAACAACCATATAACGATAAATATTGTGTTGAAGGTTTTTAAACTGTTTGATTTTTTATCTAATCCAAAATCCATAATTATCTATTTGTTCTAAACTCTTTCCAAGTTCTCAGCAAAACTGGCGTTAAAATTATTGATATTCCCACAATAGTCATGATAGATGTTGCTGCTGCTGATCCAAATAAAATTACTTCCTCATTAACTAAGTTATCATAAATCAACCAAGATAAAGATTGGGCACTACCCTCAGCACTAAAACCTATGATGGGTTCAAATACTCTAAAATTATCCATTAATGAAATTAAAGCAACAAAGGTAACTACAGGGTATATATGTGGTAATACTATATGTTTAACTCTTTGAAATCTTGAAGCACCATCTATAATTGAAGCTTCCAATGGTTCTTGCGGGACAGTTTGAAGTGCTGCATAAAAAACAACAAAAGCAAAAGGGGAATGATGCCAAACTCCATAAATAATAATTGTAATCCAAGTTAAAGCTTTTGATGATTTAACAGATAAGTAAGGATCATCCATTAATATTTGAAGATTTGCACCTATAATTCCTTCTGCATCAATCATCCAAAATAATACAAGTGAACCTACCAAAGGAGTGACAATCATTGGTAAAATTGTACCAAAAATAAGTGGACCTCTAATTTTTCTAGAAATTGCGTTTAGACTTAGTGCAATAATAAATCCTAAAAGCAGAACACATGGTGTAACAATTACACAATAAGTTAAGGTAAATACTAAAGCTTTGTAAAACGGAAGATTTCCTACCTTGCCAATAAATTCACCTAATGATTTACTCTCACTCCAAAATTCTGACACTTGATCAGATGCCAAGTGATTTCTATCAATGTATGTACCAAAACCATTAAATTTTCCTAATGGTTTCTCTTCTTTAATTTTTGAAGTAGCTTCTTGATCTACAACTACTGATGTTTTGCATCCAAATGGATCACATTTTTTAACTTCAATGAGTATTTGATCATGTTGAGCGTAAAAAGATTGAATCCCTGTTGAAATAATTGGTAGCCCAATGAATAAAATCATTGCTAAACCTGCTGGGAAAAAAAACCAGAAAAAACTTCTATCGGGCATGATAAATTTATAAGTGGGGATAGTTATACCCCCACTTAATTAATTTATATTTTATAGAAAACCTTGTTCTTTTGCTTTAGTGATATAAGCGGCTTCAACATCTTTCAATGCTTGCTCAGCTGACTCATTTCCTTGCAAAAACTCAACAATTTCACTACCCAAAGCACCATGCATTAATCCCATTTGTGGCAACATTGGATAAGGTTTTGCTCCCATTTTAACTGCTTCAATTACTCCAACAGATTTTGGACCAGGTACAAAGCCTTCAACTAACCAAACAGCTTGATCAGCAGCTTTTGCAACCATCTCTTTTGATGATGCTGCATGAGCCATTGCTCTAAAAGAAGCTTCTGCATCTGCGTCAGATCTATTTTTAG
>CABZRS010000044.1 GCA_902528135.1 uncultured Pelagibacteraceae bacterium
ACAAAAACATTCAAACTGCAAAATTGTTGGGTAAAATGATTTCAACTAAATATTATTTGATAGAATACTCTAAAGATGTAATTGGTGTTGAAATATGTTCAGCAATAAAAAATATTTATTCCATGATAATTGGCTCTGGTTTAAATTTGAATAAATCTTCAAGTCTATTTCAAAAATCACTATCAGAAATGAAATACATAACTAGACAGTTTAAAGGAAAAGAAGAAACAGTTTTAAGTTTAGCTGGAGTCGGAGACCTGTATGTAAGTGCTGCAGGTGGAAGAAATAGCAAGATGGGAAACTATTTAGGACAAGGTTTTACTTTTAAAAGTGCTAAAAAAAAGTTTATGGTAAATGATACTGTAGAAGGAGAACAACTTGTGAGAGAAATCGCACCATTTATTTTAAAAAAATTTGATTCAAAAAAAATTCCTTTGATGTTCAGAATGATTAGAGCAATTCTAAAAAATAAAAAATTTTTGATTTAAAAAAATATTATATTTATTGACTTTTTGATAAGGTGAGACTTTTTTAACTTATTGTTATTCGTTTCTCTCGCTGATACATTTATTTTGTTAATCAACGAAAAGAGGGGAATCAATGATTAAAAAAACAATAATAACCGTCTGTACGCTTATATTTTTAATTTCAAATATTAGTTATGCAGATATCACTTTTTGGACTACAGAAGTTCAGCCAGCTAGAATGGCTAAACAAGAGGCAATGGCTAAAGATTTTGAAGCTAAAACGGGCATCAAAGTTGAAGTTATTCCTGTAGAAGAAAAAGATTTAGGAACAAGAGCAACTGCAGCAGCAGCAGCTGGAGATCTACCTGATGTAATCTATCATACATTACAGTATGTATTACCTTGGGCAGAAGCTGGTATACTAGATGTTGATGCAAATAATGCTGTTGTAAAAGAACTTGGCAAAAAAACTTTCGCGCCAGGTGCTTTAAATATGGCTAAAAAAGGATCAAAAATTGCCGCTGTACCAGTTGATGGTTGGACGCAAATGGTCGTATATAGAAAAGACTTATTTGAAAAAGCAGGTCTTGCACCACCAACAAGCTATGAAAATATTACTAAAGCAGTTGAAGCACTTTCTGGTGATGGAATGTTTGGATTTGTTGCTGCAACAAAAACTGACGAAAACTTTATGAGTCAGGTTTTAGAACATGTTCTTTTAGCAAATGGAGTAAATGTTGTTAAAAAAGGCGCAATAAGAAAACAAGGCAAAAAGTTAAAAGCCTCTTTAGAGTTTTATAAAGTTATTGCAAATGCAAGTCCTCCAGGAGAATTATACTGGAAGCAATCAAGAGAATTGTATTTTGCTGGAAAAACGCCAATGATAATTTGGTCTCCATTTATTATGGATGAATTAGCTGGTTTAAGAGACTCAGCGCCACCAACAATAAATAGTGATCCAACATCTGGGGAGTTAGCTTCAAAAACTGGTTTTATTACAAACTTAAGTGGTCCTAATAATAAAAAAGGAGCCGCATGGGCTGATGTAAGATATTTTGGAATAACAGCAGATGCTGATACAGAAGAAGCAAGTGCATTTATCAAATATTCAATGGATGAAGGTTATACAAAGACGCTTTCAATTGCACCAGAGGGTAAATTTCCTGTTAGAAGAGGAAACTCAAGCGATCCTGAGGCATTTACAAAAGCATGGAGTAAACTACCTGTTGGAGTTGATAGAAAAGCTCCTTTGTCAGACTTATATTCAGAGGATGTTATAAATAATATCGTTGCTGGATTAGATAAGGCTCAAAGATGGGGTGTAAAAGAAGGTGAACTTTCTAGAGCTTCTAAAATTATTAATAACAAGTTTATTAATAGAATAACTAGACTTTATGTTGATGGACAGATTGATATTGATCAAGCAGTAGATATGATCAATCAAAAACTCTCTCAATTTTAATCTATTAATTTAAATTTAAATAAAAGCGGATAATATGTATTATCCGCTTTTTTTATGAGTGATACACTTTCAAAAATTGAAAAAAGAACTGCATATATATTAATATTACCTGCAGTTTTCCTTGTTTTTTCAATCATCTTATTTCCAATATTTGCAAACGTATGGATAAGTTTTAAAGAGGTTGGTCTAAAAGATATCAGGATCCCTGAACCTAGAGCAAAAAAAATTGTAAAATCCATTAAAGATAATCCAGATCAATTAAAGGTTATTTATAAACTTCGAAATAGTTCATTAATTTTAGAAATAAGGGATGTTAAATTTCAAGATAAATTACCTAAGAATATCAAGCCTATTAATTTAGATGAAAGATGCAGGGTCAAATTAAATAAAATTTATTGTGAATTTGGAAATTGGGAAGCAAAATATA
>CABZRS010000045.1 GCA_902528135.1 uncultured Pelagibacteraceae bacterium
ATAGATAAAGAGCCACTCGGATGAAATTTTTTGAAATCAAGTTTGCCAAATTTTCTATAGTTCATGCATGTAATTGCTATTGCATCACCAAGAGCTATTTGCACTGTAGTTGAAGATGTTGGAACGAAATTTCCAGGTCCTGCCTCTTTTACTAAAGGTAATAAAAATTTAACATCTGCATTTTTATAAAGAACCGAATCCTTCTTTGAAGTTATACCAATTAGTTTTATATTCTTGCTACGGGATGTATATTTTATGATGTTTTTTAACTCTTCACTTTGACCACTCATACTTATCAATATTACAACATCATTTGAAGCTATTTGTCCCATATCTCCATGACTTGCATTTGACGCATCTAAAAAAAAAGATGAAGTTCCTGTTGAAGATAAAGTCGCTGACCACTTTTTACCAATTATTCCACTCTTACCTACGCCTGAAATAATAACTTTCCCATTTTTACAATTAAGAATTGTTTTAATAATTTGTTCAAAGGGTTTTCCAATTGAAGAATGAAGTTTTTTTAAAGAGTTTAATTCAAGCTTTATTACTTCTTTTGCAATACTCTGTATTTTTCTTTCTCTCATTTTAGTGTGACCAGATATCTTCTTTGAATGAAGCATAATCTAGATCGACTCTTGTATTTATAAACTTAATTGTTTTTTCATAAATATTAATTCTATTTTCTCTTATTAATATTTTTTTTAAGGAATCGTAAATTTTATGTAAATATACTACATCTTGAGCACAATATTTCAGTTGTTTATCTGACAGTTCACCACCAAAGTCAGAAGTTTGTAACTGCTTGCTTATATCAATTCCCAAAAATTCTCTTATCAAATCTTTTAATCCATGCTTGTCAGAATAACTTCTTCCAATTTTACTCATTATTTTTGTACAATTCACATTTATAACATCTACTTGTAAATATTTTTTAATGAATAAAAGGTCTGCTCTTGCAAAATGGAATATTTTGTTAATATTTTTATCCATTAAAAGTTTTTTGACGTTTGGAGCATCATAATTATCTTTATCTAACTGAATAATATGGGCATCATCTTTACCTGAAGAAATCTGAATTAAACAAAGTCTGTCTCTTTCCACATTTAGTCCTGTAAACTCACAATCAATTGCAATCTTGTCACTGAATGACAATTCATCTGGTAAATCTTTTTTATGTAATTTAATATCTAAATTCATTAAATAGATATATATATATGAAAAATCAGGATTCAATTTTAATATTTGGTTCATCTGGACAAATAGGAAAGTCTCTCATAAGAAAGTTTACAAAAAATAACTATAGAGTTATTGCGGTAACTAGAAGTATACACAGAAAAGGCTACCAAATAAAAACTCAATCAAATTATGGATATTTAGATT
Source organism: uncultured Pelagibacteraceae bacterium (assembly GCA_902528135.1). GTDB lineage: Bacteria > Pseudomonadota > Alphaproteobacteria > Pelagibacterales > Pelagibacteraceae > Pelagibacter. Next base: position 1,384 of record CABZRS010000045.1, read on the forward strand.
TAGAAGAAATCAATTCATTTAGTGAGGAGAGTGTATCTAGACTGATGAAAAAATCATCTATATGCATTAATCTCATTGGAATTTTATTCGAAAAAAAAAAAAATAATTTTAATTTAATACATTCAGATTTACCATCTATGCTCTCAAAAGTAGCATCAAAAAACTCAATTAAACAATTTATTCATTTATCATCTTTAGGTATAGAAGATGCGAATGATAGTAATTATGCACTGAGTAAATTAAGTGGTGAAAAAAAAGTTAGACAAAATTTTCCTGAGTCTATTATACTAAAACCATCCATTGTTTACTCAGTAGATGACAATTTTACAACCAACTTCATGAGTATCTTAAGCATGTTACCTGTAATGCCATTATATTATGAAGGAAAAACAAAATTTACCCCTATACATGTCTCAGATTTAGCAGATATTATTTTTGAAATTGTAAAAAAAAAAATTACTGGCGAAACCATTGAATGTATTGGTCCAGAGGTTTTTACATTTAAAGAAATAATATTAAACATTTTAAAGTCAATAAATAAAAAGAGATTATTATTTTCATTACCATTACCAATAGCAAAACTAAACGCTAAATTATTTCAACTAATGCCAAAACCATTACTGACTATGGATCAGCTTAGATTATTAAAATATGATAATATTGTTTCAAAAAAATATAAAACTAACTTTGATTTTAAATTAGATGCAAATAAAAAATTTTATAATGAGATCAATCGTTATAGTTTTAATTGGACAACTGGGGGCCAATACTCAAAAAAAAGGAAAGAAGGTTAATTAATGCTAACTAACATAATATATTTCTTGGTATTTATAATTTTGGTTTTTGTTTTATCAATTGCAGTTAAAGCTATAACTAGAGGAGTTGAAGCTAAACA
>CABZRS010000046.1 GCA_902528135.1 uncultured Pelagibacteraceae bacterium
TACTTGTTTGTCTGTATTAACTGAAGAAGACTTCTTTCTGGGAAATTTATCCCATATTTCTGAAATTAAAAAAAAAATTAAGTTACCCATTCTTTGTAAAGACTTTTTTGTTGATAAATTTCAAGTACCTTTAGCTAAAAGTTATGGTGCTGATGCAGTCCTGATTATATTAGCCGGTATTTCTGAAAAAATTGCTGATGAAATTTACGAAGAAGCTTTAATGCATAATATGAGTGTAGTTGTTGAGGTTCATACTGTTGGGGAGGCGGAAAAATCAGCAAAATATCCTGATGCATTAATTGGAATAAATAACCGAAACCTAAAAACTCTTAAAACTGAGGTAAATACAACTTACGATATATATAATGTTGTTTCAAATCACTCTTCCCCTCTAATTTCTGAGAGTGGTCTAAAAACAAAAGATGAATTGCTTGATATAAAAAACAAGACATCAATCAGCACTTTTTTAATAGGTGAATCACTTTTAAAAGATTTAGAAAATAATAATATTTTTTCCCTTTTATAGAAATTTTTCACGATTTATGATGCTTTTTAGCTGTTGTATAAATTGAGGAACTTTTATAGAACATCAATGTACTTAATTTGTTCTATGTTAACTAAAAAACAAAAAAACCTGCTTCTCTTTATCAACAAAAAGTTGAGATCTACAGGTGTGTCCCCTTCATACGAGGAAATGAAAGAATCGTTAAATTTAAAATCAAAATCTGGCATTCACAGACTTATTAGTGCATTAGAAGAAAGAGGCTTCATTAAAAGATTAGCCCACAAAGCGAGAGCATTAGAAGTAATTAAGTTACCTGAAACTGCATCTGCAAACGATATTTATAACAGTTTTTCTCCAAGCGTTATTAAGGGAGGACTAGATGAGGAAAATTTAAATAATTCTAACGATACGGAAATCCCTGTTCTTGGTAAAATTGCTGCAGGAACTCCAGTTGAAGCTATACAGAATGAAGTTTCAAGAATTCCACTGCCAGCAAATATTGAAAATGATGGAGAATTTTTTGGTTTAAAGGTCCAAGGGGACTCTATGATTGAAGCTGGAATCAATGATGGTGATACTGTTATTGTCAAAAAAGCAGATACTGCAGATAATGGAAAAATTGTAGTAGCTTTAATTGATGATCATGAGGCTATGTTGAAAAGAATTAGAAGAAAGGGTAAAACTATTGCATTAGAAAGTGCAAATAGAAATTACGAAACAAAAATTTTTGGCCCAGATAGAGTAAAAGTTCAGGGAATTCTTGTATCTTTATATAGAAACTTTCAGTAAAATAGTCTAAATAAATTCCATGAAAAAAGTAGCAACTAGATTTGCTCCTTCTCCTACTGGTCCTCTTCATATTGGTGGGGTAAGAACAGCTCTATTTAATTGGTTATATTCAAAAAATAAATCAGGTAAATTTTATTTAAGGATAGAAGATACTGATAAAGAAAGATCTAAGGAAGAACATAAAATTCAAATAATTAACTCTCTAGAATGGATGGGAATTAAACACGATGGTGAAGAGTATATTCAATCAAAAAAGATTGGTCAACACGTAACTATTGCTAAAAGATTATTAGAAAATGGAAATGCCTATAAATGCTTTTGTAGTGCAGAGGAAATAGAGGAACAAAAGAAAAGAGCTAAACAAAAAAAAATTCCTTACGTATATAATCGAAAATGGCGAGATATTTCTGAAGATCAAGCCCCAATGGATATAAAGCCAGTTATAAGATTTAAAAGTAAAATAGAAGGCACTTCTCTACTAAAAGACTTAGTTCAAGGAAACGTGGAGATTGAAAATAATACCATTGAGGATTTTGTTATTTTAAGAAATGACGAAACACCAACATATAATTTATCTGCGTCAGTTGATGATCATAATATGGAAATGACACATATTATAAGAGGAGATGATCATAAAATTAATACTTTTAAACAAATACAGATATATGAAGCACTAGGATGGGATATCCCACAATTTGCTCATATACCTCTTATTCATACAATAGATGGTAAGAAATTATCAAAAAGAGACAATGCCTCAACATTAGAAGATTACTCAAAAATTGGTATTCTACCTGAATCACTTAGAAATTACCTACTAAGGTTAGGATGGTCTTATAAAGATAAGGAAATTTTTAGCTTAGATGAAAGTATAAAACTTTTTAACTTAGAAGGAATAGGTAAATCACCTTCAAAACTTGATATGAGTAGAATTCTTTCTATGAATGAATATTACATTAAAAATAGT
>CABZRS010000047.1 GCA_902528135.1 uncultured Pelagibacteraceae bacterium
TGGACTAGGAGTTTCCTCTATAAGTTTTTGGTGTCTTCGCTGAACTGAACAATCTCTCTCATGTAAATGAACAGTTCTATTTTTGCCCGATAAGACCTGCACTTCAATATGTCTTGGATTTTGAAAGAATTTTTCAATATAAACCTCATCGTTTCTAAAAAACTTTTTTGCTTCTTGTTTCGCTGTTAAAAAAAGACTTTCAAATTCTTCCAGCTTATTAACAATTTTCATTCCTTTTCCACCTCCACCACCAGAGGCCTTTATTAAAACTGGAAAACCTATCTTTTCGCATATTTTTTTAGCTTCATTAATATCTTTAATACCACCTTCTGAACCTTCAATTACTGGAAGTCCATATTCCTTTGCAACTTTTTTAGCTTCAATTTTATCTCCCATCATTTTTATTAAATTAGATGAAGGGCCTATAAATTTTATATCATTTTCTTCTAGTATTTTTGCAAACTCAAAATTTTCTGATAAAAAACCATAACCTGGATGGACGGCTTCAGCACCTGTAAGTTCAATTGCTGACATAATGGCAGGAATATTTAAATAGCTAAATGTTGGTTGATGAGGACCTACACAAATACTTTCATCAGCCAATCTTACATGCATGCTATCCTTATCTACATCTGAGTGAATAGCTACTGTTGCGATACCCCATTCTTTACAGGCTCTAATTATACGTACAGCTATTTCTCCTCTATTAGCTATGAGTATTTTTTTAAACATTAATTTATTCTAGGGTCACAATAGTCTGACCAAACTCAACAGGCTGGCCATCTTCAACACTAATTTCTTTTACAACTCCATCAAGTGGGCTTGGAATATGGTTCATAGTTTTCATTGCTTCCACAATCATAACTGTATTACCTTTTTTAATTTTTTGACCTATCTCTATAAATTTTTTTCCACCTGGTTCTGGAGCCAGGTATGCAGTTCCAATTATAGGTGAAGTAATTTTTTTGGAGTTATCAATTGAAACTTCTTCTTTTATAGTTTTTTTTTCAATGTTAGGAGCTGCAGTTTCAATATTTTTTGGAATTCTAGATTTTGAAACTTTAACTTTCACATCTTTTTCAGTATATTCTATCTCTGTAAGATTAAATTCCTCTAAATAATCATTTAACTCTTTAATAATGTTTTTATTAATTTTCATTTTTTAACATCTCATGCATAGAGTTTATGGCTAAAATATAACCGTTTATTCCTAGTCCGCAAATTATACCAGTTACAACAGCGCTTATTAAAGATTTATGCCTAAAATCCTCTCTTTTATATATATTTGAAATATGAAGTTCTATAATTGGCTTTTTAAAAATACTCAAAGCATCCCGAATAGCAACAGAAGTATGACTATATCCAGCAGCATTTATTATAATTCCATCATGTGTTTGTCTTGCATCTTGGATTATATTTACGATATCTCCCTCAACGTTTGATTGTTTGATTTCTATATCAAGATTTAAATCTTTTGCTTTATTTAGACAAATTTCCTCTAGATATTTATAGTCCTTGCTACCATATTGAGTTTGTTCTCTTTCACCTAATAGATTAAGATTGGGTCCATTAATTATTATTAATTTACTCATCGGAACTTTATATTATATGAATAAAAAAAATAAAATAAAAATAGTAGTTAATGGTAAGCTTTTGACTGTAAACCTAAAATTTTCTTTAAAAAATCTTATCGAAAAGTTAAAAACTCCAATTAATAAAGTAGCTATAGAATTAAATGAGGAAATAGTTGATAAGAAAAGACTTAATAAAATTTTTTTAAAAAATAAAGATAAAATAGAAATTGTTCATTTTATAGGTGGAGGTTAATGAAATCTGATGTTTTAAAAATTGCAAACAAGAGTTTCAAATCTAGACTTATAGTAGGAACTGGAAAATATAAAAATATGGAAGAGTGTGCAAAAGCAATTAAAATTTCAGGTGCTGAAATTGTTACTGTTGCAGTTAGAAGAGTAAATATTGAAGATAAATCCAAGCCTTTATTAATGGATTATATTGATCCTAAAAAGATAATGTACTTACCTAACACAGCTGGATGCTTTACTTCCAAAGATGCTTTAAGAACATTAAGACTAGCTAGAGAAATTGGAGGATGGAAAATAGTTAAATTAGAAGTCTTGGGAGATAAAAAAAATTTATTTCCAGATATGATTGAAACTTTAAAATCAACAGAAATTTTAACAAAAGAGGGATTTAAGGTCATGGTTTATTGTAATGACGATCCACTTATGT